>DATFAY010000103.1:0-4198 GCA_035254085.1 Piscinibacter sp. | reverse complement strand
CACCGCGACGACCTGCTCGACGCCGATCCAGCGCAGCCACTCGAACGGACCGAGCGGCCAGCCGGTGCCCAGCTTCATCGCGAGGTCGGCGCCGGCTTCGTCGCACACGCCCTGGTGCACCGCATCGGCCGCCTCGTTGATGAGCATGCACACCGTGCGCGCGGCCCACAGGCCGGGGAGGTCGCGCAACTCGAGCGGCTGCCAGCCGCAGGCGCGCAGCGCCGTCGTCGCGAGCGCGCGCGCAGGCTCGCTCGTGCTGGAAGCGAACGCCAGCCCCAGCGGCCCCGCCATGTCGCCCAGCGGCAGGTCGACGACCGCCAGCGCGCGCCGTCCGCGCTCGGCCGCGTGGCGGATCGCGCTGCGGCCGTCGCACAGGTGCAGTTCGACCTCGCCCACCTGCAAGCCGTTCCACTCCGACGCCGCGCGACGGCCGTGCACGATGCCGCGCTCGCCGAGCTTCGTCGACATCGCCTGCAGCAGTGGCGCGTCGCCATGCAGGGTCAGCGGCGCGGGCAGGGGCGGAGCGTCGCCGGACGTCGCTTCGGGCGTGGCCGGCACGCCTTCGTAGAACCCCCGGCCGCTCTTGCGTCCCAGCCGCCCGCCGTCGAGCAGGTCCTTCTGAACCAGCGAAGGCACGTAGCGGCGGTCGCCGTAGTTGGCGTTGAACACCGACTGCGTGACGGCGTAGTTCACGTCGTGGCCGATCATGTCCATCAGCTCGCACGGCCCCATGCGAAAGCCTGCGCCGCGCGCGAGCGCGTCCAGCGTGGCCGGCGCCGCGCCCTGCTCCTGCAGTAGCGCCAGCGCCTCGGCGTAGTAGGGCCGGGCGATGCGGTTGACGATGAAGCCGGGCGTGCTCCTCGCGTGCACCGGCGTCTTGCCCCAACGCCGCGCCAGCTCGAACACCGCCTGCGCCACCGCGGGGTCGGTGTCGGCGCCGGAGACCACCTCGACCAGCTTCATCTGCGGCACCGGGTTGAAGAAATGCATGCCGACCACGCGCTGCGGCCGCGCCAGGCCATGCGCGATGGCGGTGATCGAGATCGATGAGGTGTTGCTCGCGAGCACGGCATCGGCCGGCACGATGCCTTCGATCTCGCGCAGCAGGGCCTGCTTGGCCTGCAGGTCCTCCACGATCACCTCGATCGCGAGCGTGGCGCCGGCCAGCGCGGCCAGGGCATCGACCGGCTCCAGCCGCGCCAGCGCCGCGTCTCGCTGCTCCGGCGCGAGGCGGCCTTTGTTCACCTGCGTGTCGAGCGAGCGGGCGATCTGCGCGATGGCTGCGGCGGCCGCGCCGGCACGCACGTCGTGCAGCTTGACCCGATGCCCGGCGGCGGCGGCGACCTGCGCAATGCCGGCGCCCATGGTGCCGGCGCCGATGACGGCGATGGTGGGATGGTTCATCTCGAAACCCGCGAAGCGTTGCCCAGGCGGTCCAGTCTATCGACGCAGGCGCCGCGCGGGCGTCGCCTGCGCGACCTCAGTACGTCTCGACGTGGAAGCGCCCCTCGCGCACGTAGCGCTCGTGCAGCGACGGCCAGTCCATGCCCGCGCCGCGGCAGGCGTCGGCCAGCGCTTCGAGCACGCCGGCCTCCATGCCCTTGAGCCCGCACAGGTAGACGAAGGTGTCGCCGCGCAGCAGTTCCGCCACGTCGGCGGCGCGCTCGCGGATGCGGTCCTGCACGTAGCGCCTTGGCTGCCCCGGCACGCGCGAGAAGGCGAGGTTGGTGTCCATCAGCTCGGGCGGCAGCTTGGCCAGCGGCCCGAAGTACGGCAGTTCCTGCGGCGCTCGCGCGCCGAAGAACAGCATCAGCTTGCCGCCGCTGGCCTTGCCGGCAGCGGCGAGTCGACGGCGGTGCTCGGTCATGGCGCGCATCGGCGCCGAGCCGGTGCCGGTGCACACCATCAGCAGGTTGGCGCCCGGGTGGTTGGGCATCAGGAAGCGGTCGCCGAAGGGGCCGGTGACCTGCACGCTGTCGCCCTTCTTCAGGTCGCACAGGTAGTTCGAGGCCACCCCGCGCACGGGTCTTCCTTCATGGTCGGCGGTGACGCGCTTGACCGTCAGCGAAGCGTTGTTGTAGCCCTCGCGCTCGCCGCTGCGCGGGCTCGCGATCGAGTACATGCGCGGGTAGTGCGCGCGGCCCGCCTCGTCTTCGCCGGGCGGCACGATCGCGAT
The DNA here is from genome assembly GCA_035254085.1 of Piscinibacter sp. GTDB lineage: Bacteria > Pseudomonadota > Gammaproteobacteria > Burkholderiales > Burkholderiaceae_C > Albitalea. Next base: position 2,022 of record DATFAY010000103.1, on the reverse strand, counting down.
CGACTGCCCCTCCAGCAGCGGGAAGAACTGCGTGCCGAAGTCGAGCACGATGTGGTGCACGTCGCTCTCGGCGTCCGCGGCGGTGAGGCGGAAGTTGCCCGCCACCGTCGCCGTGATCGGGTTCTTCAGCGCGTGCAGGTTGAGCGCGGGCTGCGCCGCCGACCATGGCGGGATCGGCGAGGTGGGCGAGGCCGCCGCGTTCGTTTGCGCCACCTCGGCGCCTTCGGCCGACGAGGGCAGCATGGGCGCACTCGCGCCGGCATGCAGCGCTTCCTGCGGCGGCAGTTCGTCCCAGCCGAACTGCTCCTCGAGCGTGTAGGCGCGCGCCTTGGGCACCACGCGCCAGTTGTCGATGCTGCCGGTCGGGCACGGCGAGATGCAGGCGTTGCAGCCGTTGCAGATCGCCACGTTGACCACGTAGTTGCGGCTGTCGTGCGTGATCGCGTCGACCGGACAGGTCTCCTCGCAGGTGTTGCATCGGATGCAGACCTCGGGGTCGATCAGGTGCTGGCGCACGAGGTCGGCGTCGCGCGGCGCGGGCACCAGGGCGATCACGGCGCTCATGCAGGCCTCGTCAGTTGAAGCGCACGTACTCGAAGTTCGGCGCCTGCTTGTTGATGCCCACCGGCGGCGGCGCGATCCAGTTGGCGTACTTGCCGGTCTCCACCACGCGGCCCATCAGCGAGGCCACGTAGGCGCGGTCGGCTTCGCTGGGCAGCCACGTGTCGACCTGCGCGGCCCACTGCGCCTCGCTCAGCACCTCGCCGCTCGGGCTCACCCGCAGCCCGGCGAAGGTGCCGATGTGGCGGTTGAATGCCTTGTGCGGCACGGTGAGGCGAAACGCCAGGCCCGCCTTCTCGATGACCTTGTTCCAGCGTGCGACGCCGGCCGAGGAGTCGCGGATGTAGTCGTCGCGCAGCACCTCGTTGAGCGCGTTGAGCATGGGCACCTCGCGCTCCGTCAGGGCGCCGTCCTTCACGTCGAGGATGCGGTAGGAGTTGCCCTTGAGCAGGTGGTCGTCGTCGCGCTTGGTCTCCTCGTAGCGGCCCTTCAGGCCCGTGCTGTAGAAGATCGCCGCGTTGCTCGACTGGTCGGCGCCGAACAGGTCGATGGTCACGCTGAAATGGAAGTTGAGGTAGCGCTGCAGCGTCGGCAGGTCGACGACGCCGTGCTTGCGCACCTCGGCCGGGTCCTCGATGCCGTGCTGCTTCATCACCTCGCAGGTGCGCGCGATGACGCGCGCCACGCCCGATTCGCCCACGAACATGTGGTGCGCTTCCTCGGTCAGCATGAAGCGCGTCGTGCGCGACAGCGGATCGAAGCCGCTTTCGGCCAGCGCGCACAGCTGGAACTTGCCGTCGCGGTCGGTGAAGTAGGTGAACATGAAGAACGACAGCCAGTCGGGCGTGCGCTCGTTGAAGGCGCCGAGGATGCGCGGGTTGTCGGCGTCGCCCGAGCGGCGCTCCAGCAGCGCCTCGGCTTCCTCGCGCCCGTCGCGGCCGAAGTACTTGTGCAGCAGGTAGACCATGGCCCATAGGTGGCGGCCCTCTTCCACGTTGACCTGGAACAGGTTGCGCAGGTCGTACTGGCTGGGCGCCGTGAGGCCGAGGTGGCGCTGCTGCTCGACCGACGCCGGCTCGGTGTCGCCCTGGGTCACGATGAGGCGACGCAGCCGGTTGCGCAGCTCGCCGGGCACTTCCTGCCAGACCGGCTGGCCGAGCTGGTCGCCGAAGTGGATCTTGCGGTCCTTCACCGGTTCGGCCAGGAAGATGCCCCAGCGGTAGTCCGGCATCTTCACGTAGCCGAAGTTGGCCCAGCCGCCCTGGCCCACGCCGACCGCCGTGCGCAGGTAGATGTCGTCGGCCTTGAAGTCGCTGGGGCCGGCGTCGAGCCACCAGTCGAGGAACTTCGGCTGCCACTGCTCGAGTGCCCTCTGCAGGCGCTTGTCCTCGTCCAGGCCGACGTTGTTCGGGATCTTCGCGTTGAGGTCGACTTTGTGCACGGCTAGGTCCTCCGGTAATC
>DATFAY010000102.1:0-2846 GCA_035254085.1 Piscinibacter sp. | reverse complement strand
GTGCAGCTGATGAGTGCCGGCACCGGCATCGCCCATAGCGAATTCAACCATTCGCATCAGGACCCGGTGCACTTCCTGCAGATCTGGGTGATGCCGGAGCAGAACGGCCTGCGGCCGAGCTACCAGCAGCGCCGTTTCGAGGCGGAGGAAAAGCGTGGCAAGCTGCGCCTGCTGGTGTCGCCGGATGGCCGCGACGGCTCGCTGAGCATTCACCAAGACGTGGCGATCTACAGCGCCCTGATCGACGGCGACGAGCAGGTCGAGTGGGTTCAGACGGCGCCGCGCCTGGGCTATATCCACGTGGCACGCGGCAGCGTGAAACTGGACGGCTATCCCTTGCATGCCGGCGATGGCGTCAAGGTGCAGGGTGACTCACGGTTGCTACTGAGCGATGGCGAGCAGGCGGAGGTGCTGTTCTTCGACATGGTGCCGTAAGCAGCGGGCATCCGGGGCGTGGCTCCACCAAGCGGGCGGTGCCGCGCCTAGCCGCCGCTGTTTGCAGGAAACCGCCGGCAGCGGTGCCACTCGGCGCCGCTACCAGTGGATCTCGACGGAACACGTTCCCTGCCCCTGCGATGTCCCCGGCAAGTTGGACAATATCAGTCCTTGTGGTCCTGATGATCAGGCGCTACATCCCCGATCGCAAAACGTACCGCATCCTCGACCCGATCCAGCCAGACGAACTGCAACTTCTGGCGGGCTTCAGCCGGCACGTCCTCCAGGTCTTTCTGGTTGCGACGCGGCAGCATCACGGTGTGGATGCCAGCGCGCAAGGCCGCCAGCGTCTTCTCCTTCACGCCGCCAATCGGCAGCACCAACCCGCGCAGGCTCACTTCGCCGGTCATGGCCACATCCGAGCGCACCGGCTTGTCGGTCAGCACCGACACCAGAGCCAGGAAGATCGCCACCCCGGCGCTGGGCCCGTCCTTGGGGGTCGCCCCGGCCGGCACGTGCACGTGCAGGTCACTACTGGCGAGCGAATCGCCGGTCCAGATCTTGGCCAGGGTCAGCGCCGCCTGAGCGGATTCCTTCATGACGTCGCCCAATTGGCCGGTCAGGATCAGGCGCCCGCTGCCCGGCACCTTGCTGGCCTCGATGAACAGGATGTCGCCGCCCACCGGCGTCCAGGCGAGCCCCGTCGCCACGCCGGGCACGCCGGTGCGCATCGCGACCTCGGGCTCGAAGTGCCGCGCGCCCAGGATCGCATGCAGGTCGGGCGCACCGATCGCCATCTGCGTCGCCTCGCCCTCGGCGATGCGCAAGGCCGCGTGCCGCAGCACGTTGCCGATCTCGCGCTCGAGGTTGCGCACGCCGGCTTCGCGCGTGTAGCCCTCGATGATCGCCAGCAGCGCGTCGTCGCCCAGCGTGACCTGCTCCGGCTTGAGCCCGGTCGCCTCCAGCTGGCGTGGCACGAGATAGCGCAGCGCGATCTGCAGCTTCTCGCGCGTCGTGTATCCCGGCAGCGCGATGATCTCCATGCGGTCGCGCAGCGGCCCGGGGATCGTGTCCAGCACGTTGGCGGTGCAGACGAACATCACCGACGAGAGGTCGTACGGCACGGAGAGGTACGCGTCGCGGAAGGTGGAGTTCTGCTCCGGGTCCAGCACCTCCAGCAGCGCCGCCGCCGGGTCGCCGTGGAAGCCGCCGGCGCCGAGCTTGTCGATCTCGTCCAGCATCATCACGCACTGGCGGCTGCCCGCGCGCCGGATGCCCTGCACGATGTTGCCCGGCAGCGCGCCGATGTAGGTGCGGCGGTGCCCGCGGATCTCCGCCTCGTCGTGCACGCCGCCCAGGCTCACGCGCACGAACTTGCGGCCGGTCGCCTTGGCGATGCTCTGCCCCAGCGAGGTCTTGCCCACGCCCGGCGGCCCGACGAAGCACAGGATCGGGCTGCGCCCCGACGGATTGAGCTTGCGCACCGCCAGGGACTCGAGGATGCGCTTCTTGATCTTCTCCAGCCCGAAGTGGTCCTCGTCGAGGATGGCGCGGGCCGCGCCCAGGTCCACCGGCGCCTCCGGCTCGGTCGCCCAGGGCAGGCTGGTGAGCCATTCGAGGTAGGTGCGGATGATCCCCGCCTCGCCCGCGGCGTCGGGCATGCGCGCGAGCCGCTTGAGCTCCTTGCGCGCGACGTCGTCCACTTCCTTGGGCATGCGCGCTTCGTCCACGGCGCGCTGCAGTTCCTCGACCTCCGCGGCGGTCTCGTCCTCTTCGCCCAGCTCGCGCTGGATCGTGCGCAACTGCTCGCGCAGCAGGTGCTTGCGGTTGACGTCGCCGATCGACTCGCGCGTGCGCTCGGCCACGTCGCGCTGGACCTTCAGCACCTCGATGCGGTGGGCCAGCACGCCGAGCAGCCGGTCGAGCCGCTGCTGGAGGTCGAAGGTCTCCAGCAGCGCCTGCTTGTCCTTGAGCTCGATGTCCAGCGCGCCGGCCACGACGTCGGCGATCTGCGTCGGCTCCTGCAGCCCCTGCACCGCCGCGACCATTTCGGCGGGCACCTGCGGCAGCAGTTGCAGCGCTTCCATCGCGCGCTGCTTCAGCGCGAGGGCGCGGCCCTGCAGTTCGGGGTCGCTGGCGGTCGCGTCGGCGATGAAGATCACCTGTGCCACCAGGAACGGCCAGCCGTCCAGGAAGCGCAGCACGCGGAAGCGCTGCACGCCGCGCACGATGGCGTGGTGCGCGCCGTCGGGCGTGGTCACGTAGCGCAGGACCGCGGCGCTGGTGCCGACCCAGTGCAGGTCGTCCGGCGCGGGTTCGTCCTGCTCGGCGTCCTTCTGCAGCAGCAGGCCGATGGGCCGCTCCAGGCGCACGGCCTCCTGCACGCCCTGCTGCGAGCGCGGGCGGCCGAT
>DATFAY010000101.1:0-3063 GCA_035254085.1 Piscinibacter sp. | reverse complement strand
GGCCGCGCAAACGCAGTTCGCACTGGTGGCGCTGGCCTTCGGCTGCCTCACCGCCGCCTTCCTCAACAACGACTTCTCGGTCCTCTACGTGGCCGAGCACTCCAACTCGCAGCTGCCCGCGGTGTACCGCGCCGCCGCGGTATGGGGCGGCCACGAAGGATCGCTGCTGCTGTGGCTGCTGATGCTCAACGGCTGGACCCTGGCGGTGAGCGTGCTGTCGCGCCAGCTGCCGCGCGCGATGGTCGCTCGGGTGATCGGCGTGCTGGGTCTGGTGGCGGCCGGCTTCCTGCTGTTCATCCTGCTCACCTCCGACCCGTTCCAGCGCCTGCTGCCGGCCGCCGGAGACGGCCGCGACCTCAACCCGCTGCTGCAGGACCCGGGCCTCGTGTTCCATCCGCCGATGCTCTACATGGGCTACGTCGGCTTCTCGGTCGCCTTCTCGTTCGCCATCGCGGCGCTGCTGTCGGGCCACCTCGACGCGGCCTGGGCGCGCTGGTCGCGTCCCTGGACGACCGTCGCCTGGATCTTCCTCACGCTGGGGATCGCACTGGGCTCGTGGTGGGCCTACTACGAACTGGGCTGGGGCGGCTGGTGGTTCTGGGACCCCGTCGAAAACGCCTCCTTCATGCCCTGGCTGGTGGGCACCGCGCTGATCCACTCGCTGGCCGTCACCGAAAAGCGCGGCAGCTTCAAGAACTGGACCGTGCTGCTGGCGATCGGCGCGTTCTCGCTGTCGCTGCTGGGCACCTTCCTCGTGCGCTCGGGCGTGCTGACCTCCGTGCATGCCTTCGCCACCGATCCGCGGCGCGGCATCTTCATCCTGTCGTTCCTGGTGGTGGTGATCGGCGGCTCGCTCACGCTGTTCGCATGGCGCGCTCCCAAGGTCGGCCTGGGCGGCGCCTTCGCGCTGCTGTCGCGCGAGACCCTGCTTCTCGTGAACAACGTGCTGCTCGTCGTGGCCGCCGGCTCGGTGCTGCTGGGCACGCTCTACCCGCTCATCATCGACGCGCTCGGGCTGGGCAAGCTCTCGGTCGGGCCGCCTTACTTCAACGCGGTGTTCGTGCCGATCATGGTGCCGCTGCTGGCGCTCATCGCGCTCGGGCCGCTGGCGCGCTGGAAGCAGCTCGACGCGCGCGACATGTGGCAGCGGCTGCGCCTGGCCGCGGTGATCGCGGTGGTGGCCGGCATCGGCCTGCCGCTGCTCATGGGCCATTGGACGCCGCTCACCGCCACCGGCATGCTGCTTGCGGTGTGGATCGCCGCCAGCACCGTGTTCCAGGTGCGCGACCGGCTGAAGTCGGGCTTTCCGCCGCCCTCGTTCTGGGGCATGCACCTGGCCCACGTTGGCGTCGCGGTGTTCGTGGTCGGCGTCACCCTCGTGAAGGGCTACGAGATCGAGAAGGACGTGCGCATGTCGATGGGCGACACCGTGCACCTGGGCGGCTACACGGTGCGCCTGCTCGGCGTGCATGAGGTGCCCGGCCCCAACTACGTGGCGCAGCGCGGCGAGGTGGAGCTGTCCAAGGACGGCCGCGTGATCAACACGCTGCACCCCGAGAAGCGAGCCTATTTCTCCTCGCAGATGCCGATGACCGAGAGCTCGATCGACACCAACATCGCCCGCGACGTGTACGTCTCGCTGGGCGAGCCCCTGGCCGACGGCGGCGGCAAGGCCTGGAGCGTGCGCGTGTACTACAAGCCCTTCGTGGTCTGGATCTGGGGCGGCTGCCTGCTGATGGCGCTGGGCGGCGGCTTCGCCGCGGCGGATCGGCGCTATCGCCTCAAGAAGACGGCGGCGGCCTGGGTGGGGGCGGCGGCATGAAGCGCTTCCTGATCCCGCTGGGCCTGTTCATTGTGCTGGTCGGCTTCCTCGCGGTCGGGCTCAACCGCGACCCGCACGAGGTGCCTTCGCCGCTGGTCGGCCGCCCCGCGCCGAACTTCGACCTGCCGCAACTCTCCGCCGACGAGACGCCCAGCAGCACGCGCTTCTCGCCCGCGCAGATGAAGGGCAAGGTCTGGCTGCTCAACGTGTGGGCCTCGTGGTGCGTGTCGTGCCGCGAGGAGCACCCCGTATTGATGGACTTCTCCAAGTCCGGCGTGGTGCCGCTGGTCGGCCTCGACTACAAGGACGCCGGCGGCGACGCGCGCCGCTGGCTGGCGCAAGGCGGCAACCCCTACGTGCTGTCCGCCGTCGACCGCGATGGCCGGGTCGGCATCGACTACGGTGTCTACGGCGTGCCCGAGACCTATGTCATCGACCGCGCGGGCACCATCCGCTACAAGCAGATCGGGCCGGTCACGCCCGAGGTGCTGCAGTCGAAGATCCTGCCCTTGATCCGGGAGCTGCAGAAATGAAGTGGCTGAGCATGCTGCTGCTGGCGCTGTCGATGTTCGGCGCGCAGGCCAAGGAAGCCGCGCCGCTGGCCGACGACCAGGCCGTGGAGGCGCGCCTGGTGGGCATCGCCGAGGACCTGCGCTGCCTCGTGTGCCAGAACGAGTCGCTGGCCGGCTCGCGCGCCGACCTCGCCGAGGACCTGCGCCGCGAGATCCGCAGCCTCATCCGCCAGGGCAAGACCGACCAGGAGGTGATCGACTTCCTGGTCAGCCGCTATGGCGACTTCGTGCGCTACCGGCCCCCCTTCAAGCCCACGACGTGGCTGCTGTGGGGTGGCCCGTTCGTGTTCCTCGTGGCCGGGCTGGGCGCGCTGACGATGTTCCTGCGCCGCCGCCCGCGCCAGGACACGCCGCTGTCGCCCGAGGAAGAGCAAGAGGCCGCCAAGCTGCTGGCGGCGGACAAGACATGAATCGCGTGCGTGCCGAAACCCTCGGCACGCCGCCGCGGCGCACGGCGCCACAGGAGAATTGAATGGGGATGTTCCTCTTTGCCGCGATCGGGCTCATCGGCATCACGATGCTGATGCTGCTGCGACCCTGGCAACGTGCCAGCTCGGACCACGATGCGTCGGCACGCGAGATCAACGCACGCATCTACCGCGACCAGCTGGCCGAGATCGACCGCGACCTGGCTGCCGGCACGCTGGCGCCCGCAGACCATGCGCAGGC
>DATFAY010000100.1:0-5043 GCA_035254085.1 Piscinibacter sp. | reverse complement strand
GCCGGCAGCGCAACGGCCGCCAAGATGCCGATGATCGCAACCACGATCATCAATTCGATCAAAGTAAAGCCTTGCTGAACGCGCTTCATAGGTGCTCCTGGGAAAAGGTGGTGAAACTCGCCCTCTTCCAGTTGCAGAGCCCGTGCCAAGCCTTGGTTCGGTAAATTCCGAGAAATATGACCCACCGACTGACGCGGGCGGTCACAAATTGTTGGCGGCGCTTACGAGCGTCTCGCCCGAGTGACGCAAAACGTCAGCCCGTGCCGTGCCCAGGTCCAGACGCTGGCCAGCCTGCAACGCATGGACGCGGTGCGGCGTCCCGATGCACTCGATGGCGCCCATGACGGCCGCCAGCTCGCCGGGCTTGATGTGGGTGATGTGCACGTCGACGCTGCCCTTGAGCTGCGCGAGCTCTTCACGCAGCGACGTCGGACACAGGTGCCGGCTCACCTGCGCGAGTTGCCGCTCGTCGTCGCCGAACGCGGTCTCGATCACGAGATGCGCGACCTTCAGCGACGCCAGGCGCTGCCAGAGCGCGGGATTCGGGCCGGTGTCGCCGGTGTAGACCCACCAGCCTCGCGCGCCGCCGTCGACCGCGAAGCCGACCGCAGGCACCGTGTGCGCTGCACTCAGCACCTCGATGAGGCGGCCATCCAGCAGGAGGCGGTCGCCGACCTCGATGGGCTCGAAGCGCAGCACCGGCGCGTCGGCGCTCGGCAGCCTCGTGAAATCGGGCCAGATGACGCCGTTGAAGATATGGGCGCGCAGCGCCTCGATGGTCTCTCGCAGGGCGTGGACGAGGATCGGGCCGCGCGCGCGCGCGGCCCGTGCGCGCAGCACGCTGTCGGCAAGCAGGCCGATCGAGAGCACGTGGTCGAGGTGGGAGTGGCTGACGAGGATGTGGTCGATGCGCGCCAGCTCGTCCAGCGTGAGGTCGCCCACGCCGGTGCCCGCGTCGATCAGGATGCTGTCGTCCAGCAGGAAGGACGTCGTCTTGCAGCCGGCCGCAATGGCCCCGGAGCAGCCGAGGACGCGAATGATCATGTCGAGGACGTTGCTGTGCCGTCGCTGGTCGACGGTGGGTCGATCGATCGCCGCAATGCGTGCCGGCGCCTGGAGCGCACCGTGGGCGGCAAAGCGGCCACCACGAGGGCAGCCGCGCGCTACGCATCAATGTTGAGGGGGCAGCCGCGCGGGCGCAAGGCGCCGAAGTCGCATTTCACCGTCCAAACGAGGGGGGTCGCAGGATGCGGTGAAGGGCCGCGTGAAAACCATCACGCCGCCCACCGGGCGGGCGCGCCGCGAAGTCAGAGCTGCACGAACTGCATCTGCGTGCCGGCCAGCTCGATGACGTCGCCGTTCTTGAGCTGCACCGTCTCGCCGGTCAAGGGGTGGCCGTTGACCGTCGGACGCATCGCGCCCTCGACATGTGCAAAGACGTAACCGCCCGGGCGCTTGGTGATGGAGGCCACCTGCACGCCGGGCTTGCCGACCGTGGTGACGACCTTGGTGAGGCTCACCTCGCGGCCGGCCGCGGCGCCGTTGAGCACGCGAATGGACGCCGGGACCACCGAGGAGCCCAAGGTGCCGAAACCCGAGTTCCCGAAGCCGCCCGTGGGCGCATAGGCTGGCGCCGACGGTGCCTGGGCGCTCGGCAGCGCACCCGGCTTCATGATCATGGTCTTCTCGTAGTCGGAACCGTCCTCGACGAGGTACTTGATCTTGTACTTGCCGATCTCGACGGTGTCGTTGTGCGTCAGCAGCTGCTTCTTGACGGCCTTGCCGTTGATGTAGGTGCCGTTGGTGCTGTTGAGGTCCTCGATGAAGACGTCTGCGCCCACCATCTGCAGGACCGCGTGCTCGCCGCTCACGGCCAGGTTGTCGATCACGATGTCGTTGTAGGGCCGGCGTCCGAGCGTGGTCTTGTCCTTGGTGATCTGCACTTCCTTGATCACCACGCCGTCCAGCGATACGACCAGTTTGCCCATGCTTTGACCTCGTTATCGTGTCTCTTGTCGTGCCCCGGCGCGGGTCTCGCCCGGCGACCGTTCGCCCGTGTATTGCCGTGTGCCTATCGCCTGAAGGGCCACCATGAGCGCGCCGGCCCGCTGGTGCCGCGCACTCTGGCAAGTATCACCGAAATATTATCCTTGCCGCCGGCGTCGTTGGCCGCGTCGACCAGCGCACCCCCCGCCTGCTCCAGAGAGTCGTAGCCTTGCAACAACTGGGAGATGCTCTCGTCGTCGAGCATGTCCGACAGCCCGTCCGAGCACAGCAGGTAGACATCGCCGGGCATCAGGTCGTGCAGGTGGGTTTCCAGCAGCACGGTGTCCTCGACGCCGACGGCGCGGGTGACCAGGTTCTTGTTGGCCGAGAACGCCGCCTGCTCGGCGGTGATCAGGCCGGCGTCGATCTGCTCCTGCAGCAGCGAGTGGTCGTGGGTGATCTGCTGCAGGCGCCCGGCCCGCAGCCGGTAGCCGCGCGAGTCGCCGACGTGGCCCATCAGCAGGCGTCCCTCGCGGAACACGCCCACCACGAGCGTCGTGCCCATGCCCGCGTACTGCGGGTTGGAATTGGCGGCATTGAAGATGGCCCGATTGGCGTTGTCCACGCAGATGTCCATCGCGCGACGCACGTCGGTGTCCGACGCGTTCGCCGAAGCTTCCTGCAGCCAGCGGCCGAGCTCGGTCTTGATGAAGGAGGTCGCCATGCCGCTGGCCACCTCGCCGGCGTTGTAGCCGCCCATGCCGTCGGCCAGCACGATCAGCGCCGACGGTTCGTCGATGGCCACCGAGTCCTCGTTGTTGTTACGAGCGCGGCCAGTGTCGGTGGCACAGAAGAACTCGAAACTCATGGATGGGGCGGTGGCGAAGAAGCGGGCAACGTGCGGGACGGAAGGGTGGGCACCACGGCGTCCTCAAGGCGGGGAATTGTGCCTTGGATCGATGGGGGGCAGCTTCAGGGTGGCGGCGAATCCATCGGATTCGGGGGGTGGCGCGTCGGCGCCCGCGGCCGGCACCGGCACCGGCAGCGGCGCCGGCCCCAAGGCGGCCGCGACCGCGCGCAGGTCGGCCGCCAGCTGTCGCCCGTCTGCATAGCGCACCTCGGGCCGCTTCTCCAGCGCGAGGGCCACGACATTGGCCAGCGCCTCGGGCAGGTCCGGGCGCAGGCTGCGCACGTCGGGCGCCGGATCGTTGGCGATCTGGTACATCAGCTTGGCCATCGAGTCGGCGCTGTGGGGCAGCCGCCCGGTTAGCAGCTGGAACAGCATCACGCCCAGTGAATAGAGGTCCGAGCGGCCGTCGACGCGGCGGCCGGCCATCTGCTCCGGCGACATGAACGAGGGCGTCCCCAGGACCATGCCGGTGCGCGTGCGGCTGGAGTCGGTGATGCGAGCGATGCCGAAGTCGGTGACCTTCACGCTGTTGGCCGCCGGATCGACCATCACGTTGGCCGGCTTGATGTCGCGGTGCACGACGCCCTGGCTGTGCGCGTAGGCCAGCGCATCGGCGACGCGGGCGACGACGTTGAGCACCGTCGGCACCGGCAGCAGGTGCGGCACGGCGGTGTAGCGCTGCAGGTCGTGACCCTTCAGGTACTCCATCGCGATGTAGGCGAGCCCCTGGTCCTCTCCGGCGTCGAAGATCGTCACGATGTCGCGGTGCTGGAGCCGCCCCGCGGTCTCCGCCTCGCGAAAGAAGCGCGCGCGCGCCTCGGTGAGTTCGGCGCCGTCGAACTCCTGGCTCAGCGCCATGGTCTTGATCGCGACCTGGCGCCCGATCTTCGGGTCATGGCCCAGGTAGACCGCTCCCATGGCGCCGCGGCCGAGCTGGCGGTCGATGCGGTAGCGGCCGAGCGTCGTGCGATCCGGCACGGCGGGTGCGGGCACCGCGGCGGACCTTGCAGCCGCCTCCGACGGCACGCGGCCAGCGGGTGCGGCTGCAGCCAGGCTGCGCGGCATCGGGGTCGGGCGGGCGGCGGCGGCGCGGCCGAGGCCGACGCCCATCTGACCGAACAGCAGCGCCAGGATCGCGGGCCACACCGGCCAGCCGATCGACCCGATCGCGAGCGAAGCCCAGCCCGCCCCGAGCAGCAGGACGGCAAGCAGGCCGCTCAGGCCCCAGGCCGCGCGTGGCGCCAGGCGCGCAGCGACCAGGCCGAGGTACAGCAACACGCCGAGCAGCGACAGCAACACGCCGGCCAGCGACACCGTATCGGCATGGCCGATGAGGGTCTGGACGAGCGCTTCGGTGGCGGACATGCCCGCGGACGTTAGCACAGGCTTTGCGCCGCGCTCGCTTCAAACGAGGGGCGGCTTGCATGCACTCAAGCCCGCCCGGAAAGATCGCCGGCATCGCGACGCGCCGTCCACCAGCCGGCGAGGAGCACGCCGCTCACGGCCACCACGTAGGCGACGACGCGATGCAGCAGGCTGCTGTCGAACACGGCATCGAGCAGCGGCTCGCCGACCACCATGTGCGCCGCGGTGTAGGCCAGCACGCCGGCCCCGGCGTAGGTGATGATCGGAAAGCGCTCGACGAAACGCAGCACCAGGGTGCTGCCCCAGACCACGATCGGCACGCTGACGAGCAGGCCGACCACCACCAAGTCCATGGCGCCATGCGCGGCGCCGGCCACGCCCAGCACGTTGTCCACGCCCATGAGCGCGTCGGCCACGATGATGGTCTTCATCGCGCCCCAGAACGTGGTCGCCGCGGCGTGCGGCCGCTCGCCGGACGACTCCGGGCGCAACAGCCGGTAGGCGATCCACAGCAGGCCCAGCCCGCCGACCAGCATCAGGCCCGGAACCTTGAGCAGCCACACCACGCCCACCGTCATCAGCATGCGCGCGCCGACGGCGCCCACCGTGCCCCAGACGATGGCTCGCTTGCGCAGTTGCGCGGGCAGCTGGCGTGCGGCCAGGGCGATGACGATCGCGTTGTCGCCGGCCAGCACCAGGTCGATGAGCACGATCGCAAGAAGGGCCGACAGCCAGGCGGAGGTGAAGGGTTCCATGAACTTTCCTTGTTGAGCGTTGCACGA
>DATFAY010000099.1:0-4119 GCA_035254085.1 Piscinibacter sp. | reverse complement strand
CCGGTGATGCTCTCCTGGCACGACGTGCAGGCCGCGGGCGAGTCGGCCGAGTGGGGCTACAACGTGGTGATCCACGAGTTCGCGCACGTGCTCGACATGGGCGACGGCGAGGCCGACGGGGTCCCGCCCCTGCCCGATCGCGGCGCGCGAGAAGCGTGGTGCCGGGTGATCGACACCGAGTTCGGCGCCTTCTGCGAGCGCGTCGACGCCGGCGAGGACACGCTGCTCGATCCCTACGGCGCGCAGTCGGTCGACGAGTTCTTTGCGGTCGCCTCGGAGGTGTTCTTCGTGGCGCCGACGGAGCTTCTGTCCGAGCATCCCCGGCTCTACCGCCTGCTCGGCGGCTATTACCGGCAGGACCCCGCGGCAAGCGCGACCAAGTAGGCGGCAGCGCGAAAAAAAAGAAGGGGGCCCCGAAGGGCCCCCGACGTCGTGTCTGCCCGAAGCGTTATCGCACGACCTTCATTTCTTCGCGCTTGTCGCCCTTGTAGGTGTAGAGCGTCAGGGCGCCGTTCTTGATGTCGCCCTTCTCGTCGAAGCTGATGTCGCCCGTCACGCCGTGGTAGTTGGAGGTCTTGGCCAGCACCGGCAGGTACTTGGCCGGCTCGGCGGAACCGGCCTTGACCATCGCGGCCACCATGACGTTGACGGCGTCGTACACGTACGGCGCGTAGATCTGCACGTCGGCACCAAACTTCTTCTTGAAGGCTTCCTTGAACTTGTCCATGCCCACCTTCTGCTTGCCTTCCACGCCACCGGCCTCGGCGCAGATGACTTGCCCGTCGGCCATGGCGCCCGCGGCGAGCTTGGGCAGTTCGCCCGAGCAGATGCCGTCGCCGCCCATGAACTTGGCATTGATGCCCAGTTGCTTCATCTGGCGGATCATCGGGCCCGCGACCGCGTCCATGCCGCCGTAGAAGACGACGTCAGGCTTCTTGGCCTTGACGGCGGTCAAGATGGCGGTGAAGTCGGTGGCCTTGTCGGTGGTGAACTGGCGCTCGGTGATCTTGCCGCCGGCGGCCTTGGCAGCCTTCTCGAATTCCTCGGCGACGCCCTGGCCGTAGGCAGTGCGGTCGTCGATCACGGCGATCGACTTGGCGTGCAGCTCCTTGACCGCGTAGCGGCCCAGCGTGCCGCCCAGATGCACGTCGTCGGCGACGACGCGGAAGGCGGTCTTGTAGCCGTTGCGGGTGTACTTCGGGTTGGTGGCCGAAGGCGAAATCTGCGGGATGCCGGCGTCGGCATAGACCTTGGAGGCGGGGATGGTCGTGCCGGAATTCAGGTGCCCGATCACGCCGTTGACCTTCTCGTCGACAAGCTTCTGCGCCACGGCCGTGCCCTGCTTCGGATCGCCGGCGTCGTCTTCGGCGAGCAGCTCGAACTTGGCCTTCTTGCCGCCGATGGTCACGCCCTTGGCGTTGAGTTCATCGATGGCCATGCGAGCGCCGTTCTCGTTGTCCTTGCCGAGGTGGGCGATGCCACCGCTGGTCGGACCGACGTGGCCGATCTTGACGACCAGCTCCTGGGCGAATGCCGAAACGCCCAGCGTGATCAACGCTGCGCCGACGATCGCCTTCAATTTCACTTGCATGGAGAACCTCCGAATAGGAATGAGGAGTGAGAGCGTTGAGAACTCAACGGGCGCCACCATACCCCAAATGAAACAGCCCGCAATACCGGGAATCCTCGGGTCGCCATGAGCTTTCGCGATGGCGGTATGAGCCGGTGGCACGGGCGGTCGACAAGGGCTGGCAACGCAAGCCGAGCGCGTGGCGGCGGCGACTCTCGGACGCTGCCTGCGCGTCTCAACGAACCAGCTAGCGTGCGCGATGACGGGACAATTCCTGGGCCACCGCACGGGTGACGACCTCACGCAAGGTCGATGCCAGATCGTTGCGTGCCTCGCGCACGAGCGCATCGGTGAGGCGCGCCAGAGCCGGCGCGAGCGCCTCGCGCAGCCGATGCTCGAGGACGAGGTCGACCTGCCGCTGCACATCGGCAAGCACCCGCTGCACGAGTTGCTCCTCGGACAGTTCCGGCGCCTGCGCCGCCCGATTGGCCGCCAGCCGCGCAGCCACCGTCGGTGCGTCGACGACCTCGGTGAGCTTGGGAAGACGTTCCGGCGGTGTGCTCATGACGACTCCTGCTGTCCGCCGGACCGCAAGCGAGCGCCACGACGCGACTGCCGGGGCACCCGTCTCATGCGGCGGCTCCCACGTCGAATCGCTGCAGCGCGTAGCCGCGTCCCGCGTAGTGCTTCCAGCGGCGGCGCGCGGCCTCTCGCTCGGCCGCATCCACCGACACGATCTCGATCAGGCGCTGGAAGCTCTCGAAGCCCTGCGCCGGCTCGTCGCCCAGGTGCACCAGCACGGGATGCCGCGCGCCCTGCTCTGCGCGCTCGACGAGCCAGACCGGCGTGCGCGCCAGGCGCGGGGCGATCGCCTCGTCGGCGCGCAGGACCACGTGCGGAATGAACTCCTGCGGATCGAAGGTCCAAAGCAGCTTGTCCAGCCGCGACAGCGTCGCCGCCGGCGCGTCCACCGCCACCCCGGTCGCCCCGCTGCGCAAGGCCTTGCGCAGCAGCCGGCAGGCATAGGGCAGCCGGTCGGGGACGTTGAAGTGGAACTGGACCTCGGTCATGCGGCGCTGGCTCAGGCGGCCTGGCTGAGCACGAAATGGGTCAACAAAGGCACCGGCCGCCCGGTCGCGCCCTTGGCCGCGCCGGACTTCCAGGCCGTGCCGGCGATGTCGACGTGGGCCCAGCGGTACTTGCCCGTGAACCGGCGCAGGAACATCGCGGCCGTGATCGAGCCGCCGGCACGCGGCCCGACGTTGGCCATGTCGGCAAAGTTGCTCTTGAGCGCCTCGTCGTATTCCTCGTCCAGCGGCATGCGCCAGGCCGGGTCGAGCGCACTGCGACCGGCAGAGAGCAACTCTTCGGCCAGCGCGTCGTCGGCGGTGAACAGCCCCGAGTTGTGATGCCCCAGCGCGATCACGCAGGCGCCGGTCAAGGTCGCGACGTCGACCACCACCGCGGGCTTGAAGCGCTCGGCATAGGTGAGCGCGTCGCACAGGATCAGGCGCCCCTCGGCGTCGGTGTTGAGGATCTCGATCGTCTGGCCCGACAGGCTCGTCACCACGTCGCCCGGCTTGATGGCCGTGCCGCTGGGCATGTTCTCGCAGGTGGGAACGATGACGACGAGATTGAGCTTGGGCTTGATCTCGGCGATCGCCCGCAGCGTGCCCAGCACGCTGGCCGCGCCGCCCATGTCGAACTTCATCTCGTCCATCTCGGCGGACGGCTTGATCGAGATGCCGCCGGTGTCGAAGGTGATGCCCTTGCCGACGAGCACGACCGGAGGCTGGGTCTTGGCGCCGCCGTCGTAGCGGGCGACGATGAAGCGCGGCGGTTCGGCCGAGCCCTGCGAGACGGCGAGGAAGGAGCCCATGCCGATCTTCTCGATCTGCTTGCGGTCCATGACCTCGACCTTGAGTCCGTGCTCCTTGCCGAGCTTCTTGGCCTGCTCGCCCAGGTAGCTGGGCGTGCAATGGTTGCCGGGACGGTTGGCCAGCGACTTGGCGAACTCCACGCCGGCCGCCACCGCCGCGCCGCGCGCCAGGCCGCGCTGCACCTCGCGCGCCTGCGCCTTGCCGCACACCAGCGTGAGCTTGCTCAACGCCGGCGCGGCCGGCGCGCTGGGCTTGGTGTCGCGATAGACGTAGGTGGCGTCCGCCGCCGCGGTGGCTGCGGCTTCCGCGTGCTCGGCAGTCACCTCGCCGTCGTTGCCCAAGGCCACGGCAACGTGCTTGACGCCCAGTCCCTTGAGCTGCGCGAGCCCGGCGGCGACCGCGTTCTTGAATGCCTTGACCGTCGGCGCGCCGGCGACCGCGACGATCAGGCGCGCCGCCTTCAGGCCCGCGGGCCGGTGCGCGAACCAGGTGCGCCCTGCCTTGAACTGCAGGTCGCCGAGAGCGAGGGCGTCCTTGATCAGCGCCGCGACGGCGGCGTCCAGGGTCGGGTCGATGGCATCGCCGTGGGTAACGACGAGCAGCGCATCGGCCGCCACGCCGGACAGTGCGCCGGCGGAAGCGATGTGGTGTCGGAAGTCCATAATGCGG
>DATFAY010000098.1:0-4511 GCA_035254085.1 Piscinibacter sp. | reverse complement strand
CGCCATGTCCGATGACTTCATTGCGGTTTCGCTCATTGGCGCAGGCTCTTGATCGCTGCCGCGCCCAGGCCGAACTGCGAGAAGATCTGCGACCAGTCCTTCAGGTTGCGCACCAGCGCGCGGCCCCAGGTCTCGTAGTCGAGCTGGCTGGGCACGACGACTGCGTCGCCGGGCTGCAGCGGCTGCGACTCGATGCCGCCGTAGCCGAAGAAACCGCGTCGCTCGTTGGCGCTGGTGACCGTGCCGTCGGCGCGCAGCACGAACATGTTGGAGACGTCCGCGGCCTCGTCCAGGCCCGCCAGCTTGACGTAATCGCCGGCGGTGCGGCCCGGCTTCCACAGGAAGGCGTTGTTGTTCACCACCGCACCGGCCACGGTCACGAAGCCCGGACGCGACGGAATCAGGATGCGGTCGCCGTGTTCGAGCGGCACATCGGGCAGGCCGTCGAGCGAGTGCACGTCGGGCTGCAGTTCGAGGGCGATGCGGCCGTTGGGCTGCAATTGCGCCAGGCGCGCCAGCTGCGCTTGCGTCGCCGCCTGGCTGACCGCGCCGCTGCGATCGGCGCTGTCGTCACGGCGATTGGCGGCGTCGCGCGCGCTCTGGGTCGCGGCCAGGGCCTGCAAGCGGGTGATGGCGGCGTTCAGGTTCTCGCGCTGGCGTTCGCGGGTGTCCTCGCGGCTGAACTCCAGTCCGTACACATAGGCCTGCGGCGTGAAGCCCCCGGCCCGGTCGATCAGCGCCTTCAAGGTCTCGCCCGGCAACAGCTGGTAGATGCCGGGCGCCGACACCTCGCCTTCGAGCGACACCAAGCGCGTCTGGCGTGCCACGGGCACTCGCACGTCCTTCTGGCTGTAGACGGTCACCACGTCGCCGGGCAGCAGCTCGACGTTCTGCAGCGGATCGTGCTGGAGCACCGCGCGGCCGAGGTTGAACGGGATCACCTGGGTGGTCAGGTCCTTCTCGTTCAGGCGCTCGACGACCGCGTAATCCCAATTGAGCTGGTCGAACAAGGCTGCAGGGGTCTTCTTCGCGCGCGTGGCGATCTCGCGGTTCTCCGTTGCGTCGGATCGGCGGGCGGGCGCGCGGCTGCCGCTCACGGTTGCGTTGGGTGGCGTGCCGTTCGATGTCACGCCGGGCGCGGTGTCGCCACGCGTGCCGTCGGGCAGGCGCGTGCCGTCCGGGGCCTGCACGCCGTTGTAGCGGTTGTCGTCCTCGTCCTCGATCGCCTGCACGAGCAGGTTCTTGCGGCGATAGAAGTCCGGCGAGATCAGCGCTTCCTTGTCGGGAATGAGATCGCTCACGCGCATGCCGGGGGTGTACGGGTAGCGCAGCGGCTGCGCCACGTGGCCTTTCAGCGTCACCGCGTTGGCGAACTGCGGCGAGATCTCCAGCAGCGTCACCACGTCGCCGTCGCGCAGCGGCTTTTGCAGGCCGCTCGCGTCGAGCGCGAACTGCTCGACCAGGCGCGGCGCTGTGGTCTTGCTCACGTCGATGCGCTCGAGCTGGGCGCGATGGTGGTTGGCCAGCACCGGCGCGCCGCCGGCGTAGCGCAGCACGTCGCGCACGGTTTCCTGCTCGCTCTTGAGCTCGTAGATGGCCGGCGTCTCGAGGGCGCCCGTCAAGGCCACGCGCGGACCCACCGGCTGGAACACGAGCACGTCGCCGGCGACCAGCTGCAAGTCCTTGGACTTGTCGCCTTGCACCAGGAAATCGTAGACGTCGAGCTCGGACACCACCTGTCCGTCGCGACGCAGGCTCAGCTTGCGCATCGAGCCGTTGGGCCCCGGGCCGCCGGCCGCGACGACCGCCGACAGCATGGTCGACTGGCTGGGCAGGGTGTAGACGCCGGGACGCTGCGCCGGCCCCACGACGAAGACCTTCACCCCGCGCAGGTGCCCGAGCGTGACGTTCAGGCTGAAGTTGGTGAACACGCGCCCGATCTGCGCGCGCAGATGGCGCTCGATGTCGGAGGCCTTGATGCCCGCGACGTTGAAGCTGCCCACCTTCGGCAGGTTGATCTGGCCGTTGCGATCGACCACCGCGCGGTAGTCCACGTCGATCGAACCCCAGGCCCGGATGACGAGTTCGTCGCCCGGGCCGATCACGTAGTCGGCGGACACCGGCACGTTGTCCAGCGGCTTCTGCGCATCGGCGGCTTCGGTGAAGAAGTCGGCGCCGAACACGGGCAGCAGACGGCCGGTGGCGGTTTCGACGAACTTCTGGAATTCGCTGGGCCTGGGTGGCTCCGTGCGCCGCGGAACGATCTGCGCTGCCTCCTCCGGGCGCAGCGTCGCGGCATCGGGGCGCCGCACCATCGGCGTCGTGTCGGGGCCGGTGGTGCGGCCGGTGCCCGGGGTGCGTTGCAGGCCCTGGGGCGCAGGCGCGCCCGGGACGCCGGTGTTGCCGTCCAGGCGCTGGCCGGTGCCGGGCGGCACGTAGCCCGGCGTGACGAAGGTGCCGCCGCTGTTTCCGGTGGTGTCGGAGGTCTGCGCCAGCGCGGTGCCGCTCAGCAGACACGAGGCGAGCAGGAGATGAACGAGACGCATGCGTGGTGAAGCGAGGGACGCCATGAAGGAACGACGATGCACGCGACGCCGCCTGGCGCTGTCGCGATGCGGCGCGCGCCGCGCGAGGACGAAACGGCGCGGCAGCCGGCGATGGTAACGGATGCGGGCTGCGCCCTATCATCCGGGCGGAGCCAGAACATGACCCCGGCGACGATCGACTTGTTCCGCGAAGACAGCCGGCTGCGCGAGTGCGCCGCCCGCATCGTCGCGCTCGATGACCGCGGCGTGCGGCTGGACCGCACGGTCTTCTACCCGCAAGGCGGCGGGCAGGCCGGCGACAGCGGCGAACTGTGGGTCGACGGCCAGTGCATCGTCATCGCCGACACCCGCAAGGGCGACGTGCCCGGCGAGATCGTCCATGTGCCGGCCGCGAACCAGGAAGCCTCGATGGCGATCCTGCGACCGGGCCTCGCCGCCACGGCGCGCATCGACTGGAACCGGCGCCAGCGCCACATGCGCTTTCACACCGCCACCCACCTCCTGTGCGCGCTGGTGCCGCACCCGGTGGACGGCTGCTCGATCACGGCCGGCTACGCGCGGCTGGACTTCCACATGAACGAGCCGCTGGACAAGGAACTGCTCAACGCCGGACTGGCGCGGCTCGTGGCCGAGGGACACCCTGTCGGCCACCGCTGGATCAGCGATGCCGAACTGGACGCCAACCCCGGCCTGGTGCGCAGCATGAGTGTCCAGCCGCCGCGCGGCAGTGGCCGCATCCGCTTGATCGAGGTCGAAGGGGTCGACCTTCAGCCCTGCGGCGGCACCCACGTCGCCAACACGCGCGAGATCGGTGCCGTGCACGTCACCAAGATCGAGAAGAAATCAGCCATGACGCGCCGGGTGGTACTGGCAATCGACGACCTGGCAGCTCGCCCGCAGACGAGTACGTGAGCCATGACGGAGCCCCCTCGCGGAGGGGGCTGGGGGAGCGGTGCGAACGTCCGAAGGAATGGGCGGCCGGCGGCCGCTCATTCCTTCTTGAAGTGATCGTGGCAGCCCTTGCAGGCCTGGCCCACCGGGCCGAAGGCGGCCTTGATCTGTGCCAGGTCGCCGGTCTTGGCGGCGGCGTTGAGCTTGACCATCTCGTCTTGCATCTTGGTGGCGGCGCCGCGGAATTTGTCGCTCTCGCTCCAGACTTCGGGCTTGGCCTTGGTTTCGCCCTTGTCGGTGCCCTCGACGAAGCCGGCGAAGGGCAGCCTGGAGAGCATCGCGGCCAACTCGGCGTTGTCTGCCGCCGACTTCGGATCGAACGGCGCCTTGCCGTTGGCCATCGCGCCGACGCGGCCGAAGTGCGAGGCCATCAGCGTCATCGCGGCCTTGCGGTACTTGATGGCGTCCTCGGGCTTGGCGAACTGGGCCGCGGCGGGCAACGAGGTCATGAGGCATGCCACGGCGGCTCCAGCCACCAGGATCGATTTCTTCATGCAGGGTTCTCCGAGACTTTGGTCTGATCGTGAAGGGACGCGGTCGGCGCATGGTCCCGAGGCCAGGTGCCGCACGGCGCAAAGTCTACGCAGCGGCACGCCGCGGCATTCCCGCGCCCGGGTAAGTCCCAGTGGCCCGGTGCGGTAGGCGCCTGCGGCGGCGCGCGGTTATCGTTTCGCCCTGGCGTGGTCCGAATCGAGGAAGGAAAGGATGAGCGAGCCCCTGCTGCCCGTGCGCGTGTGGGATCTGCCGACACGGCTCTTCCATTGGGTGCTGGCCGCGTGCGTCGTCGGCTCCATCGTCACGGCGCAGGTCGGCGGCAACGCCATGCCGTGGCATTTCCGGCTGGGCTACGCCGCGTTCACGCTGCTGCTGTTTCGCGCGACCTGGGGCGTGATCGGCGGACATTGGTCGCGCTTCGCGCGATTCATCTATTCGCCGGCGACCGTGCTGCGTTACCTGCGCCAGCAAAGCCGCCCCGGCGAGCACCACGACGTGGGCCACAGCCCGCTCGGGGCC
>DATFAY010000097.1:0-4148 GCA_035254085.1 Piscinibacter sp. | reverse complement strand
GCCACCGGCGCCGTCGGCCAAGCGCACCTGAAGAGCGGCTCGCTGCGCGACGTGGCGGGGGTGGCCGGCTATGTGCTCTCGGCCAGCGGCCATCGCTACGTGGTGGTGGCGATCCTGAACCACCCCAACGCGGCCGCCGCGCGGCCGGCGCTCGATGCCCTCGTGCAATGGGTGGCGCGCGATGCGCGGCCCGAGCGCGCCCTGATCGACTGAACTCGGCATCGCTGCGGTCCGTGCGACACGAGCGCTCACAACGCTTGGGCAATGGTTCCTTAATGG
Organism: Piscinibacter sp.; assembly: GCA_035254085.1. Lineage (GTDB taxonomy): Bacteria > Pseudomonadota > Gammaproteobacteria > Burkholderiales > Burkholderiaceae_C > Albitalea. The sequence goes on along the minus strand of DATFAY010000097.1, from coordinate 3,869 downwards.
TACCTAACTGGTATTTAATTATGGCACATTGGTATCAGACCAGTTAAAGTGCCAGCCGCCGGCACGGACCGTTCATGAAGTTGCTGTCCGAGGTCGCGAGTGGCGTCGATGGGCGATGGCTGTACCTCGTGCGCGAGGGGGTCGTGGGGAGCACTCGCAGCCGTTTCCGAGCGGTGCACCGGCACGTCGGCCCGAAAGGGCCATTCGACATCAGCCAGCCAGGAGATCCCGACATGTCCCTGAACCCATCCACGCGCAGCCAGAAGATGCGGCTGCTTCTCGCCTTGACCGCCACGCTCGCGGCCACATCGATCTACGCTGCTTATCCCGCATGGCAGCCGGACACGTTCTACGCCGCCGGGTCCATCGTGAGCTACCAGGGCCACGACTACCAGGCACTGGTCGATCAGACCGACTACTCCGGCACCGGCTGGACGCCGACGACGACCAGCCTGTGGAAGGACCTGGGTGCGGATTCGGCGCCCGCGCCGGCACCCGCCCCCTCGCCCGCACCGGCGCCGGCGCCGGCCCCCGCGCCCAGCCCCGCACCCGCCCCTTCGCCCGCACCTGCTCCCGCGCCGGGCTGCGCGCCGGCCTGGGACAGCGGCGCCGTCTACACCGGCGGCCAGCAGGCCAGCGTGAACGGCACCAACTACCAGGCCAACTGGTGGACACAAGGCCAGAACCCGGCGACCAACAACGGCCCGAGCGGCAGCGGCCAGCCGTGGACGATCGTTGCCAGTTGTGCTCCTGCGCCCGCGCCGGCTCCCGCCCCGGCCCCGGCCCCGGCTCCTGCGCCCGCTCCGGCGCCGGCCCCTGCGCCAGCCGGCTTCCTCTTCGGCCCGTACAAGGACGTCACGGTCAACATGGACTGGAACACCAACGTGATCAGCACGATGGTGACCGGCTCGCGCCAGCCGGCGGTCAACGTGCTGCCCAGCCGCGCCAAGGCGATCACCTGGGCCTTCGCCACCGGCGAATGCGGCTCCGAGACCTGGGCCGGCATCCAGCCCGGCGCGCTCGCGCAGGCCAACGTGCAGGCGTTCGTGAACGCGGGGCGCGACTACGTCATCTCGACCGGCGGCGCCGCAGGCACCTTCACCTGCGGCAGCGATGCGGGCTTCACCACGTTCATCGACCGCTACAACTCCGCCAACCTCAAGGGCATCGACTTCGACATCGAGGGCGGCCAGTCGCAGGACGTGGTCAACAACCTGGTGCAGCGCTCGATGGCGGCGCAGTCGAAGTACCCGAACCTGCGCTTCAGCTTCACGATCGCGACCCTGGGCGGCAGCGGCGCGGACAACCTGGGGCCGACCGGCAAGATGGTGATGCAGGCGATCAAGAACCTGGGAATGAGCAACTACATCATCAACCTGATGGTGATGGACTACGGCAGCACCACGTCGACCAACTGCATCATCGGCGGCAACGGCCGCTGCGACATGGGCCGCTCGGCCAACCAGGCCGCCACCACGCTGCACAGCTTCTACGGCGTGCCCTACGGCCAGATCGAGCTCACGCCCATGATCGGCGGCAACGACACGCAGGACGAGACGTTCACGCTCGCCGACGTGGACACGATGTCGTCGTTCGTGCGCGCCAACGGCCTGGCGGGTGTGCACTTCTGGTCGCTGGACCGCGACGTGGACTGCGCGGCCGGCTCCGCCTCGCCGACCTGCAACAGCTATGGGCAGGCGGGGACCTGGGGCTTCACCAACCGCTTCGTCAGCGACCTGGGGTTGTGACCCGGCCAGCCTGAACGGACGCAGGAAAAAGGAAAAGGCCCCGCGCTGCGGGGCCTTTCTTCATGGGCGATGCGGCGACCGCAGCTGCGTCGAGCCTAGAAGCGATAACCGACCGCGATGCTGACCGACGTCGGGTCGAGCTTGGCGTCCAGCGTCTGCCCGGTCGACAAGGTCGCGCGGGTCTTGAGCAGCGTCTTGGTGAAGCCGGCGCTCACGAAGCAGCGTTCCGCGACCGACATGCTGGCGCCGATGCCGAAGGTGGCGGCCAGCTTCGAATCGACCTTCAAGGTGGTCGGATTCGCCGGCGTGCCGCCGGTCAGCGCGCTCAGCGTCGCAGTGCTCTTCTCCTTGTAGAACTTGGCGTAGGTCGCGCCCGCCTCGACATACGGGCGGAATTTCGCCTGCGCATCGAGAAAGCGGTACTGTGCGAGCAGCGTGATCGGCAGCGCGCGCGTCTCGCCGATCTTGCCGACGCCCGCGATCGCGCCATCGCCCACGATCTCGTGCTTGAACGGCAGCGACAGCGGCAGGTCCACCGCGAAGTTGTCGGTCACCATGTAGGTGATGCCGCCGCTCAATTGAGTGTCCGACTTGATGTCGACCTTGGTCCCGCCGAGGCTGGGTGCGCTCAAGTCGCCGCTGTTGACGTGCGGTGTGATCTTGGTGGCGCCCACGCGGGCCAGCCAGCTTCCCGCACTCTGCGCCTGCGCGCTGCCGGCGCAGAGGAAGGCGGCGGCAGCGAAGGCAATGCACTTGAGGTGATGTGTCATGGTGTGGTTGTCCTTTGTGCGAGCGATCACAGCCAGCCGGCAGCGGCCAGGGACTTGGAGATCAGCTGGCCCAGCAGCTGGTGTCCGTAGGGCGTCGGGTGGAAGCTGTCGGAGAACGCATAGGTCTGCCACCAGGTCGTGCCGGTCTGGCCGGCCGGCGGCGCGGCCGACAGCGCGGCATCGGTGCAGGTCGGGAAGGTGTAGCTCGGCAGTCCGCTGGCGTCGGTGCCGGTGACGGGGCAAGCCGGCGTCGTCGCGTTGGTGAGGCCGTACTGCGCCGGGTTGGCGATCTCGTCCTTGAAGGACGTGTAGAAATCGACCACCACGACATTGGCGTTGCCGCTGAACTTGGCGGCGAGCTCGGTGTTGAAGGCCTGGATCCAGCCGTCGAACACCGCCTCCGCCTGCGCGCGCGCCGTGGCGCCGGCGGTGCCGCCGCCGTTGGCCGCGGCGATGCTGTCGAGCACCATCTGGAAGCGCGGCGTCTTCGTGATGCCCGGCATGTTCAGCACGACGACGTGGGTCGCGCCCTTGTCGAGCGCGTTGGTCTTGATCGCGTCGTAGAACTTGTCGGCCAGCGCAGTCATGTACAGGCCGCCGAGCTCCACCAGGCCGGTGGGGCCCTTGGCGAGTTCGGTGTTGACCGTCCCCGCGCTCACGAGCGTCGACACCAGCGCCACGAACGAGGCGCCGCCGTCGCCTTGCGCGGCAAGGTAGGCGCCCACCAGGTCGGCCGCATCGTTGCCGCCGCCGTCGACCACCAGCAAGTCGGTCGCGCTGTAATTGGCGGCCGCCGAAGCGGTCTGCAGCTGCACCGGAATCGACACGGGGCTCGCCGGGGCAGCGACATTGTTGATGCGCCCGCCGCCGATCGCGTAGTCGGTGCATCCGGCGGCCGGATTGGGAGCGAACGTGGTGGCGCTCGTGGCCACGAAATAGGGGCACAGCGCGCCCACGCCATACGACTGCGCCACGCGCTCGGGATAGGTCAGCGATGCCGTGCCCTGGACCGTGAACTTGTAGCCGAAGGTCCCCACGTCGGCCAGGCTGTCGCCCATGACCTTGACCGAGCTGATGTGCGCCCGGGGAGTGGTGTCGCTTCCACCGCCGCCGCAGGCAGCGAGAACGAGTGCCGCGACCGCGGTCAGTGCGGCCAGCCTGAGTTTCTGCATCGAATGCCCCTTTTGAAACAACAAAGCGAACGGTCGTTCGCTTTTTCGGATTTCACTATAGGTCCAGGCCCGGTGCAGGCGCAGCGGGGAAACCCCGCTGGACTGCCCACGCGCCACCTGCGGGCGCGGCGCGCGTCAGAACGGGTTGCCCGTCGCCCGCGTCACCGCCAGCGAGCCGA
>DATFAY010000096.1:0-2765 GCA_035254085.1 Piscinibacter sp. | reverse complement strand
AGCTTGTGCGGCGCGAGCGGCGCGCTGCTCGCTTTCTCGAACGCCTCGGCGTCGGGGCCGTGCGGCACCATGCAGTTGTGCAGGCTCATGCCGCCGGGCTTGAAGCCTTCGGGCTTGGCGTCGTACTGGCCGTGCACCAGGCCCATGAACTCGCTCATCAGGTTGCGGTGGTACCAGGGCGGGCGGAAGGTGTCCTCGGCCACCATCCAGCGCGGCGGAAAGATGACGAAGTCGCAGTTGGCGGTGCCGGGGGTGTCGCTGGGCGAGGTGAGCACCGTGAAGATCGACGGGTCGGGATGGTCGAAGCTGATCGATCCGATCGTCATGAAGTGCGCGGTGTCGTACTTGAACGGCGCCAGGTTGCCGTGCCACGCGACCACGTTGAAGGGCGACGCGTCGGCCTGCGCCTGCCACAGCGCGCCGCCGTAGCGCTTGACGATCTGCCACGCGCCGGGCCGGTCGTCGAAGGCCGCCACCGGCGCGAGGAAATCGCGCGGGTTGGCCAGGCCGTTGCTGCCGATGGGGCCGAGCTCGGGCAGCCGAAAGCGCGCACCGTGGTTCTCGCAGACGTAGCCGCGCGAAGGCCCGTCGACCGCCACGCTGAACGCCATGCCGCGCGGCAGCAGCGCGATCTCGCCGGGCGCCACGGCCAGCACGCCGAGCTCGGTGGTGAGGGTCAGCGCGCCCTGCTGCGGGACGATCAGCATCTCGCCATCGGCGTTCACGAGAGCGCGCCGCTCCATCGAGCGATTGGCCAGGTACAGGTGCGCGGCGATGCCGGTCTGTGCGTCCGGGTCGCCGTTGACCACGATGCTGCGCAGGCCGTCGATGAAGTCGAGCGGCTCGCTCGATGCCGGGGGAATCGCGATGGGGTTCCAGCGCAGCGGATTCGGCGGCGCGGCCACGCCGCTGCGCGCCCCGGTGTGCCAGCCCGCGTGCGCGAGCGGCTCGTACGCGCCGCACAGCACCGACGGCCGGCGCCGGTACAGCCAGGTGCGCGCATTGGCCGCGCGCGGCGCAGTGAAGGCCGTGCCCGACAGCAGCTCGGCGTACAGCCCGCGCGCGACTTTCTGCGGGCTGTTGCGGCCGATCGGCAGGCTGCCTTCGACCGCTTCGCTCGCGAACTCGTTGCCGAAGCCGGATTGGTAGCGCAAGGCGGTGGAGCTGGCGTTGGCGTTCATGGGTCGCACCGGGCGGAGGTGAAAAACGAGGGCCGGATGTTAACGCCGATCGTTTGTCAATGTGTAATCAGTTCGTTTAAGTAGAATTTGCAGCCATGCTGAGCTCCCGCAAGAAGAGTGCACCTTCGCCCGCCGCCGCTGTGTCGGCGGCCCGGCTCCCGCGCGGAATCCAGAGCGTGGAGGTGGGCGGTCGCCTGCTGCTCGCGCTCGCCCGCAGCGGCCGGCCGATGGCGCTGAAAGACCTTGCGCGCGACGCCGACATGCCGGCCGCCAAGGCGCATCCCTACCTGGTGAGCTTCGGCAAGCTCGGGCTGATCGCACAAGACGATGCGAGCGGGCGTTATGGCCTCGGCCCGCTGGCCTTGGAACTGGGGCTGATCAGCCTGCAGCAGTTCGACCCGGTGCGGCTGGCGACGCCGCTGCTGCCAGCACTCGCGCAGACGCTCGGCCACACGGTGGGCATCGCGGTGTGGGGCACGCGCGGCGCCACCATCGTGCGCATCGAGGAGGCGCCCAGCGCTGTGCACGTGAACATGCGCCACGGCACGGTGCTCACCGTGCGGGGCACGGCCTCCGGGATGCTGTTCGCCGCGCACCTGCCGCGCGAGCGGGTGCTCGCGGCGCTCGCCGACGAACGCGCAGCCGAGCTCCGGCACGCCGGACGGGCGGTGCCGGCCCGCCTCCAGGTGACGCTGGAGGACGCGCTCGAGGAGGAACTGGCGCGGGTGCGACGGCACGGCGTGAGCCGCGTCGCCGGCGGCACCGTGGCCGGCGTGAGTGCCATGGCAGCACCGGTGTTCGACGATGCCGGACGGATCGTGCTCGCCCTGACCGCGATCGGGCCTTCGGCGACCTTCGATTCGCGGCTGGAGGGCGCCGTGGCCGTGGCGCTGCGGCGCAGCGCCGCACTGCTCTCGCAGCGGCTCGGCGCCGCTCAGGCGCTCTCGTCGCGCCGCGACCTGCCCATGAACCAGGCGGCCAGCGGGCCGATCGAGCCCACCAGCAGGGCCAGCGGCGCGTACAGCGGCAGGTGAAGCAGGCAGAACGCGGCACCGGCCCAGCCCATCGCGCTCAGGTTCTCCAGGAGGCCGATCAGCTTGGCGTTCTGTGCGCGGCGCCGCATGTCGCGCCGGTTCGCCTGCCGCGGATACCACAGCTGCGTCATCACCAGCGACAGCGTGCCGCCCGCCAGGCAAACGACGAACACGAGCGCCGCGAGCAACTCGTGAAGGAGCAGGAAGCCCATGAGCGGCAAGACGAGCAGCCACGCCGGCAACAGCGCAGCGCAGGCCTTGATGCGACGCACGCGTGCGAGCGGCACCGGCGCCGCGCCGATCAGCTCCGGTGCGTCCTCGGCGGCCACCGTGATCCAGGCGAGGCTGCCGGCCAGCGTCGACGCGAGCATCACGGCACCCGGCACCACCAGGCTCAGCATGTCATGCCGGCGAAACACGACGAACACCAGCGGCAGCAGGTACAGCATCTGCATCAGCGACTGGGTGATGAGCTGCGGGTCGCGCGCGATCAGGCGCCACTCCTTGACGAGCACGTTGCGCCACAGGCCGGCACGGAAGCGCGTGCGGC
>DATFAY010000095.1:0-2515 GCA_035254085.1 Piscinibacter sp. | reverse complement strand
GTGCCGCGCACCGGACGTCGATGCACCGCGATCACCGCCGCGTCGCCCTGCCGCAGCGGCAGCACCATCGGGCGCGACTGCATGCGCGGGCGCTGCTCCGTCATCACGAATTCGCCGCCGGTGAAGTCGCGTCCCGGCTCGTTCAGCAGCAACACCACCTGCAGCGGGAACACCTGCTCGCCGTAGAGATCCTGGTGAAGGCAGTTGTAGTCGTCCGTGCCGTAGCGCAGCAGCAGCGGCGTCGGCCGCGTCTGGCCCGCGGCATGGCAGCGCTCGATGAACGCCGCATGCTCCGGCGGAAACGGCGGCCCGCTGCCCAGGGCGTCGCTCCAGCGATTGGCGATCGGCACCAGGCATGGATAGAGCGACGCGCGCAGGGCTGCCACCAGCGGCGGCAGCGGGCGGTCGAAGTACTTGTACTCGCCGCGCCCGAAGCCGTGGCGGCCCATGATCACGCGGCTTCGAAAGCGTGCGTCCTCGTCGTAGAGGGCGGCCGCGCCATCGCATTCGGCCGGGGTGAGCAGCCCTTCGATCACCGCGTGTCCTTGCGCGTCGAGTTGCGCCTCCACGTTCGGCCAGTCGACGCGGTGCAGCCGTTGCGCCAGTGGGTCGGCCGATGGGCTCATGCCTTGGCCTCGCGCTCGAGCAGCGCGCGCTTGCGCTCCACGCCCCAGCGATAACCCGACAGGGCGCCGTCGCGCCGCACGACGCGGTGGCAGGGGATCGCCACCGCCAGCGTGTTCGCGGCGCAGGCCTGCGCCACCGCGCGCACCGACGCCGGCGCCCCGATGCGCTCGGCGATCTCGGCATAGCTCGCGGTCTGGCCGGCCGGCACCTGGCGCAGCGCCTGCCACACCCGCTGCTGGAAGGCCGTGCCGCGCACATCGAGCGGCAGGTCGAGCCCGATGCCAGGCGCCTCGACGAAGCCGACGACCTGCGCCACCAGCCGCTCGAAGCCGGCGTCGCCGCCGATCAGGCGAGCCTGCGGGAAACGATCCTGCAGTTCGCGCGCCAGCGCCTGCGGGTCGTCGCCGAGCGCGATGGCGCATACCCCGCGGGCGCTTTGCGCGACCAGGATCGCCCCCAGCGCGCACTGCCCGATCGCGAAGCGGATGTCGGTGTCGGCGCCGCCCGCGCGATAGGCACTGGGCGTCATGCCGAGCAGCGCGTCCGATTCGGCGTAGAAGCGGCCGTTCGAGTTGTAGCCCGCGTCGTAGATCGCCTCGGTGACGCTACCGTTGCGGCCGGCGTCCAGCGCCTCGCGCACGCGCTGCGCGCGGTGCGCCGCCGCGTAGGCGCGCGGCGTGAGCCCGGTCACCTGCTTGAACAGGCGATGCAGGTGCCAGGGGCTCCAGCCGGCGCGCTCGGCCAGGTCGTCCAGTGTCGGCGGCTGCGGCGCGGACTCGATGAAGCGGCACAGCGCCGCGACCTTGGCGGCCAATTCCTGTGCCGCGTTCGCCGGCTGGTCGGGCTTGCAGCGCTTGCACGGGCGAAAGCCCGCATGCAGCGCCTCTTCGACACTGGCGTGGAAAGCAACATTCTCGGGTCGTGCCGGCCGTGCCGCGCACGACGGACGGCAGAAGACCCCGGTCGTCTTCACCGAGTAGACGAAGCTGCCGTCGGCATGGGCATCGCGCGCGACGACCGCGGGCCAGCGCGGATCGGCGACGGTGGCGGCCGCGAGCAGTTCCTTGAGTTCCTTGGCGGTGGCCATGTTCATGGGAGTCCTTTCATGCATCGGGGTTCGATGCGAAGGACTCTAGGCATTGTGCCCAGGCGCAGCACTCCGCCGCTTGCGGTCGAATTCGAAGACGCGCCCTCAGCGGGGGCCGGCCTGCGGTTCGCGCCGCACCGGCCGCACGTAGATCACGTAGTACACCAGCGCGACCAGCACGCTGCCGCCGAAGATGTTGCCGGCGATCACGGGCACGAGGTTGTGCACGAGGTCCAGCGGCCCGAGCGGCGCCCCCAGCAGCATCGCCAGCGGCATGAAGTACATGTTGGCGATCGAATGCTCGAAGCCCGCGGCGACGAAGGCGGTCACCGGAAACACGATCGCGACGGCCTTGTCGGTGACGCTGCGCCCGGCCAGCGCCATCCAGACCGCCATGCACACGAGCACGTTGCAGAGCACGCCGCGGAAGAACGCCTCGACGGGCGGCAGCTGCGCCTTCGCCAGCGCGATGCGCGCGGCCGCCTGTCCCACGGCGCCGCCATTCATGCCCGCCTGCCCCGACAGCCACACCAGCAGCGCCAGGCCGACCGCGCCGGCGAAATTGGCGCAGCACACCACCACCCAGTTGCGCAGCACCTGGCGCGTGCTGACACAGCCGTCGGCCCAGGCCATGGCCAGCAGGTTGTTGCCGGTGAAGAGCTCCGCGCCCGCCACGGTCACCAGCAGCAGGCCGAGCGAGAAGCTCAGTCCTTCGAGCAGCCGGGAGGCCGCGAAACCCAGGCTCGCGTCGCTGGCGACCAGCGTGAACATGAGCGCGCCCAGGCCGATGAAGGCGCCCGC
>DATFAY010000094.1:0-6259 GCA_035254085.1 Piscinibacter sp. | reverse complement strand
GCGGTAGGCGTCGTTCTCGGCCTTCTGGCACAGCAGCGCGAAGGGATGGCGCGGCGACATGCCCGACAACTCGATCGGCGACAGCGGCCACAGGTCGTGCAGCTCGAACACGAGCTTCGCGCCGGCGCGCCGCGCGATGCGTCGCGCAACCCAGATGTCCATCGGGTAGGTGCTGGAGGCGATCACGAGATCGGGCCGCTGCTGCGCCACGAGGCGCGAGCTGTCGCGCCACACCTGGCGCAGGAACGCGCCGATGTTGCGCAGGCGGGCGACGCCGTTGCCAGCGTATGCAGGCGTCGGGTACCAGCGGTAGGCGATGCCGTCGATCAGCTCGTCGAGCGGCTCGCGTCCGACGGCCGGCTGCCTGCTGCGCACATGCGAGTACCCCGCCGCGAGGATCTGCACGCGGTGGCCGAGGCGCACCCATTCGCGCGCGAGGTAGTACGGCCGGTACTCCATGCCCAGCGCCGGCGTGCCGGCGTAGTGCTCGACGTAGAGGATGTTCATGCGCGGTGGGCCAGCAAGGCGCGATAGAAATCGAGCAGCTCGCGCTCCTCGTGCGGCCAGTTGAACTGCCGCTGCACGGCCTCGCGGCCCCCCGCGCCCATGCGCTCGGCCGCCTGCGGCGAGGCCAGCAGCTCTCGGATCGCATTGGCCGTGGCGCGCGCGTCGGTCGGGTCGACGCACAGCCCGCATTGCCCGCCCTCGACGATCTCGCGCCACAGCGGGAAGTTCGAGGCGATCACCGGCAGCCCTGCCGACATGTACTCGAACATCTTGATCGGCAGCGCGTCCATGTAGCTGGGCATGGGCAGCAGGGTCACCATGCCCACGCGCACCTGCGCCATCGCGTCGCGCACCCCGTCGCGCCCGACCAGGCCGCGATAGTCGACCTGCGGCCAGGCCGCATGCGCACGCAGCTCGGCCTCCAGCGCCGCATCCTCGAACGAGCCGCACAGCACCAGCCGCACTTGCGGCAGCAGCGCCAGTGCCGCCATCAGCTCGCGGATGCCGCGGGTGCGGGTGATGCTGCCGATGTAGCACACCGCGTTCTCGCGCACGCCGCCTTCGGCCGGCGCCGAGAGCTCCTCCGTGAGCGGAAAGTTGCACACGCTCACCGCGCGCACGCGCTGCCGCGCGAAGCGCTCGGCGATGTGCGGCGTGGCGGCGACCACCGCCGACAGCCGGCGAACGAGCGCGTCCTCGTAGTGTTCGAACGCCCACGCCAGCGGCCGGCGCAGCGGCGCGGGAATCCATTGCTTGGTGAGGATCTGGCGCGGCACGTCCTCGTGCGCGTCGTAGATCGCGATGCGGCCGCTGCGCGCGAGGCGCACACCGATGCGCAGCAGCTCCGGATCATGGAAATGCACCGACACCGGGTCGATGCGCTGCAGGGCATGCCACGCCCTCAGCGGCTGCTCGCGCATGCGCGCCAGGCGCCCGGCCGGCGCGCGGCCGATGTCGACGATGCGCACGCCGTCGCGAGCCTCGTCGCCCAGGCCGTCGCCCACGACGAGGTGAACCTCGTAGCCAGCGCGCGCGAGCGACACGCATTCCTTGCGGAAGATGCGGATGTCGTGGCGCGGATGGACGGTGGTGACGTGGGCGATGCGCATACGCTCGGTTCAGCCGGCAAGGCGCGCATAGAGCGCAAGGAACTGACGGATGTTGGTCGGGAAGTAGGCCCGCTCGCGGATCAGCGCGGCATTGTGCGGCGCGCCTTCGCGCGCCCAGGCGCCGCTTTCCCAGCGCTCGATGGCGTGCAGGAGGGCCTGGTCGAGCGACGCGAGGTCATCAACGAGCCAGCCGTTCGATCCGTCGACAACCCACTCGCGGTTGGCCGGCAGGTCCGACAGCACCGGCGTGCAGCCCGCCCCCATCGCCTCCAGGAGGCTGACCGAAGTCCCGTCGCTGGTGGGCACGCTGACGAAGATCGCCGCGCGCCGGTAGCTGCGCGCCAGGCCTGCAGGGTCGAGCATGCCTGTGAACTCCACGCGGCCTGCGATGCCGAGTTCGTGGGCGAGCTGCTTGAGCGCCGGCGCCTGCGGACCGTCGGCCGCGACCTCCAGGCGCCAGTCCGCCAGGCGCGCCGGCAATCGCGCGAACGCTCGCAAGATGGAGTCGATTCGGTAGAGCGGCTTGTGCAGCCGGCACGAGAGGATGCGCCGCTCCTGCGCGTTCGACGGCGCCGGCGGCGTGTCGATGCCCAGGGGGATCCACTCACGCTCGATTCGCTCGGCCCGGCGCCCCGCCAGCCGCTCGCCCGCCTCGATCAACACCCGCGCATCGGCCGTCCACGCGTTCGCGCCGCGCAGCGCTCGCCCCACCATCCAGCGATGGAAGGGGCTGCGCGACGGCGTGCTCAGCACGTCGGACCCCCACAGCGTGAGCACGAGCGGCACGGCGCCGCCGGCGGCCGCCCGCGCCGCGTGCCAGCCCACGCTGTTGGCCTGGTGGGCGTGCAGCACGCGCGGCTGCACGCGGGCCATCAGGGCGCGAAGCTGCGCTGGTGCGCGCCAGTTGGCGACGCCGAAATGCATGCTGTGCTGCTCGAGCAGCAAGGGATGCGGCGCCATCGACAGCTCGCCGTGCGTCGCCAGGACCACCGCCTGGCCGGCGTCGCACAAGCCGCGCACGAAGCGCGCGACATGGATCGACGCGCTGCCGACCACCAGCACCGGTTTCGCGTCTGCGGCGACCGCGTTCATCTCAGCTCCCGGGCAAAGACGAGGATCTTGGTCGGGGAGGCACGACGGTCGAGGAACGCATCGTCGGCATCGGCAGCGCGGCGCGCGATCCGGTGCAGCAGGCGGCCGGCACGCGGGACGCGCCAGTTCGCCAGCCGCGCCAGCAGCCGCACGGCCGGCCGCGCGCGGTAACGGGCGTAGGCGGGCGTCGGCGCCTCGCTCGGATGGTAGAAGTCGTGGCGGGCGATGCAGCTCAGGCCGACCTGCCGGAATTGCCCGAGCAGCCGATCGAGCGTGCGGCGCTTGAGATAGCCGCCGTGGAGCTCGCTGTCCGCCAGCGTCTCCATCACCACCACGCGTCCGCCCGGCTCGAGCGAGCCGACGAAGCGGCGCAGCAGGCGCTCGAGCTCGTCGTCGTCGACCACGTGCTGCAGCACCGTCACGCAAAGGATCAGGTCGTGCATCTGCGCCCACGCCTCGTCGGCGTCCTGAGTGAAGCGCACATTGGGCAGCGGATGCGACTCGGCCGCGCGCCGCACGATGTCGGCCGACAGGTCATAGCCGAGCACTTGCTCGAAGCGCATCGCCAGCAGAGCGCTGAAGTCCCCCACGCCGCAGCCGTAGTCGAGGGCGCGGCGATGGGCGCGCGACTCGCTCGCCGCCGGATCGAACAGGACGCGTTCGATCGCCTTCAGGCGCAACCGCTGGTCGTAGGCATAGACGGCCAGATCAGACCAGCCGGTGTGCCCGTAGCGCGCGAGGCGCTGGCTCCAGTACGCCGCGTCAGCCATGCGCATGCTTCGTGTTGTCGGCCAGACGCATCAGCCAGGCGCCATAGAACAGCAGCGCCAGCGAGGCCAGCAGGGACTGCAGCCCGAGCGCTTGCCGCATCGACAGCGGAAGCAAGAGCGCCAGGCCGAAGGGCAGCAGCATGGCCGCCTGGTACGCCAGCCCGTAGAGCAGCGCTCGCGCCTGCTGCCCGACGATCAAGGGCAATTGCGAGAGCGGCGAGGCGATGAAGTTGAGCGCCATCCAAGGCGCGAGGATCAGCGCATAGACGCCGGCTTCGCGCCATTGCTCGCCGAAGACCCAGGCGAAGAGCCAGGGCGCGAAGACCATGGCCAGTGCGATGGGCGCCACCAGCGCGGCCAGCTTGAGCGTGGTCCGGCGCACCAGCCCGCGCAGGTCACCGCCTTCGTTGTGGAGTTGTGCCGCACGCTGTTGGAACACCTGGCCGACCGACGCGCCCAGCATGCCCAGCGGTGTCTTCACGATGCGCAGGGCAAGGGCGTAGAGGCCGAGGGCGACGCCACCGAAGACGAGGCCGAGCAGCGCGAGCAGCGCGCTCGCCTGCGCGGCGTCGAGCAATGCGTGCGGCAGGTTGATGCGCGGGAAGTTGCGGTAGCGCCGCGCCATCTCGCGCAGCAGGCCGCGTTGCAGTGGCCCGCGCGGCCCCTCGCCGCGCAGGCCGAAGGCGAACATCGCGGCCGAGACTGCCTGGCCGATCACGCTGCCCCAGACCAGCCCCGAGCCTTGCGCCGCGGCGCCCAGCGCCACGCTGGCCGCTGCCGTGGTCACGCTTTGCGCGAGCCGGTTGGAGGCGATCTGCGCGTAGCGTCGGCGCCGATTGGCCCAGCACACGAGCGTGTTGCTCACGCTGGCCAGCAACACCGCGAGCGGCAGCACCCGCAGCCACAGCAGGTCGCCCGTGACGCCCCAGCGCCGGGCCAGGGGCTCGGCGAGCGTCCACACGAACAGGCCGCAGGCGACGCTCGTCGCGAGGGCCAGCGACAGCGCCAGCGTGCCCGTGTGCCAGGCTTCCTCGTCGGAATCGGGCAGCACCACCGCCAGTTCGTAGCGGCCCGTGGCGGCAGTGGCAAGCAAGGTCACCACGCTCATGTAGAGGGCGAACACGCCGAACTGGCCCGGAACGTACAGCCGCGTGAGCAGCGGGCTCGCGGCCAGCGCGACGACCTGCGCCAAGGTGGTGCCGGTCACGAGCGTCAGCACGTGCCGCGCAGAAGCACCGCGCGACCGGGTGATCGTCATGCGAGCAGCGACTGCACCACCCGCTGCTGGTCCTCGACCGACAAGTCGGCGCTCATCGGCAGGCTCAGCACCCGCGAGGCCGCGTCGCGCGCATGCGGCGTCGGGGCGCCCTTGCAGCGCTCGCGGTAGGCCGGCTGCTCGTTGAGCGGCAGCGGATAGTGCACGGCGGTCGGGATGCCCTGGGCGGCCAGCCGGGCCTGCACGGCCGCCCGGTCGGCGACGAAGACGGTGTACTGGGCGAACACGCTCGTGCGGTCGGGGCGTTGCGCCACCACCGGCACCTTGCCGGCCAGCAGGGCGTCGTAGCGAGCGCCGATGGCCAGGCGCTGCGTCACCTCCCACTCGAAGCGCTCGAGCTTGGCCAGCACGATGGCGCACTGCAGGGTGTCCATGCGCCCGCCCACGCCGACCCGCGTGTGCGTGTAGCGCTTGCTCTGGCCGTGCACCCGGATCTCGCGGCAGGCCTGCGCGAGCGCGTCGTCGTCGGTGAAGAGGGCGCCGCCGTCGCCATAGCAGCCCAGCGGCTTGCTCGGAAAGAAGCTGGTGGCGCCGAAGGTCGAGAGAGCGCAACTCTTGCGGCCGCGGTAGTCGGCGCCGAAGCTTTGCGCCGCGTCCTCGATCACCGGGACGCCGCCATGGCGCGCGGCGATCGCGTTGATCGCGTCCATGTCGGCCGGCTGCCCGTACAGGCTCACCGGCATGATGGCGCGGGTGCGCGGCGTGATCGCCGCCTCGACCAGCGACGCATCGATGTTGCAGGTGTCGGGCTCGATGTCGACGAACACCGGCACGCCGCCCAGCAGCACGATCATCTCGGCCGTGGCCGCGAAGGTGAAGGGTGTCGTGATCACCTCGTCGCCGGGCTGCAGGTCGAGCGCCATCAAGGCGATCAGCAAGGCCTCGGTGCCGCTGGCGACGGTGATGCAGTGCCTGGCCCCGGCGTACGCGGCCAGCGCGGCTTCCAGTTCGGCGACCTCCGGCCCCATGATGTACTGGCCGTGGTCGAGCACGCGCTGGATGCGCGCGTCCATCGACTTCTTGAGCGCCGCGTACTGCGTCTTCAGGTCGGTGAAGGGCATCGTGGTCATGGCAGGCGGCCTTCCTCGAGCAATGTGCAGACCTCGCCGGCGAGGCGATAGCGCTCGCCGCTGTGCGGGCAGGCGGCCTCGGCGTCGCCGGACGCCGGCAGCGCAAGGCGCTCGCCGTAGCGGCTCATCCAGCCGATGCGGCGCGCGGGCACACCTACCACCAGCGCGAAATCGGGCACGTCCTTTTGCACCACCGCACCGGCGCCGACGAAGGCGTAGCGCCCGATCGTCACGCCGCACACCAGGGTGCAGTTGGCGCCGAGCGTCGCGCCGCGGCGCACCAGCGTGCGGCGGTACTCGCTCTTGCGCGTGACCGCCGAGCGCGGGTTGTAGACGTTGGTGAACACCATGCTGGGGCCGCAGAACACGTCGTCCTCGAGGGTGACCGCGTCGTAGACCGACACGTTGTTCTGGATCTTGACGTTGTCGCCGATC
>DATFAY010000093.1:0-41095 GCA_035254085.1 Piscinibacter sp. | reverse complement strand
GGCTTCGGTCTTCAGGCGGGCGCCGCCGCAGGCTTCGCAGGGCGTGTAGCTGCGGTACTTGGACAAGAGCACGCGGATGTGCATCTTGTAGGCCTTCGATTCGAGGTACTCGAAGAAGCGCTTGACGCCGTACCACTGCTTGTTCCAGTTGCCGTTCCAGTGCGGCGAGCCGTCGATGACCCAGTCGCGCTGCGCCTGGGTGAGTTGCGCCCAGGCGGTGTCGCGCGGTATGCCGGCCTCGCCGCCGTATTTCATCAGGTCGTCCTGGCACTCCTTCCAGGCCGGCGTCTGCATCGGCTTGATGGCGCCCGAGCGCAGCGTCTTGCGGTGGTCGGGGATGACGAGGCCATAGTCGACGCCGATCACCCGGCCGAAGCCGCGGCAGGTCTCGCACGCGCCCATGGCGGAGTTGAAGGAGAACAGCGCCGGCTGCGGATCGCCGTAGCGGATGTCGCTCTCGGGGCAGTGCAGGCCGGTGGAGAAGCGCCACAGCGCGGGCTCGCCTGCCTCGGCCAGCACGTACACGTTGACCCGCCCGCTGCCGCGCTTCAGGGCCAGCTCGATCGCCTCGATCGCGCGCACCTTCTCGGTCCCCTGCAGGCGAAAGCGGTCGGCCACCACGTCGAGCAGCTTGCGCGGCCCCGTCGGCGAGGCCACCTCGCGCTCGGCCTGCACCCGCGTGAAGCCGCTCGCCGCAAGCCACTGCTCGACCTCCTCGGCCGTCGCGCTGGCCGGCAGCTCGACCGGGAAGGTGACCACCAGGCGCGGGTCCGCCTCGCGGGTGCGCTCCATCAGCTCGGCGTAGATGGTCTCGGGCGTGTCGTGGCGCACCCGGCGCGCGGTCTGGCGGTCGAACAGCTCGGCGGCGCGCGCGTACAGCAGCTTCAGGTGGTCGTTCAACTCCGTCATCGTGCCGACCGTCGAGCGCGAGGTGCGCACCGGGTTGGTCTGGTCGATGGCGATGGCCGGCGGCACGCCGTCGACGCGGTCGACCGCCGGTCGGTCCATGCGGTCGAGGAACTGCCGCGCGTAGGCGCTGAAGGTCTCGACGTAGCGCCGCTGCCCTTCCGCGTACAGCGTGTCGAACACCAGGCTGGACTTGCCCGAGCCGCTCGGCCCGGTCACCACCGTCATCTCGCCGGTGCGGATGTCCAGGTCGAGGTTCTTCAGGTTGTGTTGGCGCGCGCCGCGGATGCGGATGAGCCCGGACGACGCGCCGCCCCTGGGCAGGGCGCCGGCCCCCGCGGGGGGACTCGAGCCGAAGGCGAAAGGGGGCGCGGATGAACGGCCGGAGCTCATGAGTTGGGGCTTCGCAGGAGGAGGCGGAACATTCTATGGATCCGCCCGAATCCTGCTGCCGTGGGGGCTTGGCCCCCGCCCGCCCCGGCCCGCTCAGCGCCGCGGCGACGGTGCGCTCAGGTACTCCAGCGTCGCCTGCCAGGTCTGCGGCGAGTTGAGGATGCCCAGGTGCGTCGTGCCGAGGATCGGGTCGTGTACGCCCTGCCCGGTGAGATCGAGCTCGTCGGCGCCCTGCAGGCTGGCGCTGTGCGAGAAGTCGGTCGGGTTGCCGAAGGAGTCGATCGCCGGCACCGGGGCGATGAAGCCGTCTTGCAGCGGGAAGTAAACGAAGCTGGTGTCGGCGTTGCGGATCACCAGGACGCGCGTCGCGCCCGGCGTCTCGCTGCCGCGGTTCAGGCGCTGCAGGAACGGTGTTTCTGGCGAGCCGAGCTCGCGGCACACGGCGCTGTCCGGCGTGAAGCCGCCCAGCGCCGGCGCCTGCCAGTAGTTCTGCGGCGAGGGCGAGCAGTTGATGATGCCGTGGTTGGGCCCGTCGATGGCGACCAGGCGGCGCACCTGGCGCCACGCGTGGTCTTCGCGCATCCACTCGCGCGCCAGCGTGACGCCCAGGCTGTGGCCGACGATGTCGACTTCCTTCGCGCCGGTGTAGGCCAGCACGGCCTGCACGAAGCGCCGCAGGTCGGGCACGTTGGCGACCACGGTGTGCGCGGCGGCCGAGCGGTGGGTCTGGTCGGCGAGCAGGTCGCACTGGTCGCCCTGGTAGCCCAGGCCCCACAGCTCGCTGGTGGCGTAGCCGTGGTCGGCGAGGTACTGCGCCAGCGCCTGCATGCGGCCGTAAGGATTGCAGGCCGTGGCGTAGGGCGTGTCGTTGTTGCCGTGCAGGAAGATGACCGGCGTTCGCGTCACCGCGCCGCTGGCGCCGAAGCCGATCACCGGCACGCCCAGCGAGGCGTCTTCGATCACCGGAAAGTCGCCCGGCAGGCTGGTGCCCACCGTGCCGGCGGCGTGTGCCGCGCCCGCCACCGTCAGCGCCGCGCCGAGCGCGAGCAGCATCTTCAAGGTCCTGCCTGCCATGGATGTCTCCTCTCGTGTTGTCTGGACTACGCCGATAGAAAGCGCTCCACGAGCGCGAACTGCTCCGGGGTGTTGAGCGCCGGTGCGTGGCCGCAGCCGGCGATCTCGATCACCAGCGCGCGCGGGCCGCGGTTGCGCATCGCGTCGGCGGTGTCGGGCAGCAGCAGGTCGGAGCTCTCGCCGCGCAGGCACAGCACGGGCAGCTCGAGTCTGTCCCATTCGTCCCACCGCGAGTAGTCGTCGGCATGGTGGGTGAACTGCATCACCATCGCCGGGTCGTAGTGCGGCGTCACGCGGCCGTCGGGCAGGCGCCGCACCGAGGTCTCGGTGAGGCGCCGCCACTGCGCGTCGCTCAGCCAGCCATAGGGCTTGTAGACGCTGCGGAAGTACTGCTCGAGCTCGCTCACCGTGGCAAAGGCCGCCGGGCTGCCGGCGTAGCTGCGGATGCGCTCGATCGCGGCCGGCGCCAGTTGCGGCCCGTTGTCGTTGAGCACCAGCCGGCGGATGCGCCCGCGCAGCACGCCGGCCGCCGCGACGGTGCCGATCGAGCCGCCCATCGAGGTGCCCAGCCAATGGAAGCGTTCGAGCTGCAACTGGTTGACCAGCGAATGCGCGAGCTTCACGTAGAAGGCGAGGCAGTACTCGCGCGCCGGCTCGGGGCTCCATTGGCTGAGGCCCCGGCCGATGGTGTCGGGGCAGATCACGCGATAGCGCTGCGCCAGGTGCTCGGCGATGTCGTCCATGTCGCGGCCGGTGCGCGCCAGGCCGTGCCAGGCGATGACCGTTTCGTCGTGCTCGTGGCCCCACTGCATGTAGTGCAGCTCCCGGCCTTCGCATTGCAGGTAGTGCGAGGTGGCGTTCATGATTTGCGACTCCATGGCGTGCGCCCCGTGGCGCGCAATCGGCCCACCACCCCGGACGGGAAGTGGTAGACGGACAGCACGAACAGGATCCCCAGCCACAGCAGCCAGCGGTCGGGCGAGACGAGTTGCGACAGCACCGGCACGCCTTCCACGGCCGAGGCGCCGAGCTTCATCAGGTCCTGCAGGTAGCTCTGCGCGAGGACGAACAGCACGCCGCCGACGACGGCCCCGTAGATCGTGCCCATGCCGCCGATCACGACGATCAGCAGGATGTCGAGCATGATCTCGAAGGACAGCGAGGTGTCGGGCCCGTTGTAGCGCAGCCAGAGCGCCAGCAGGCAGCCGGCCAGCGTGGCGAACAGCGCCGACAGCACGTTCGACAGCGTGCGGTAGATCACCGTTCGGTAGCCGATGGCCTCGGCGCGGAAGTCGTTCTCCCGGATGGCCTGCAGCACGCGGCCAAAGGGCGAGTTCACGATGCGCAGCATGGTGAGCACCAGCGCGACCGCGACCGCGAACAGCAGGTAGTAGGTGGCGAAGCGCCCGTCGACCGACGCGCCGAGCAGCGGGTTCTCGAGGTACTGGGTGCCGGGCTGCAGCGCCTCGGGCACCTTGAAGGTGAGGCCGTCTTCGCCGCCGGTGAAGTCCGACAGCTGCGACGCCAGCGTGAGGAAGGCCGAGGCCACCGCCAGCGTGATCATGGCGAAGAAGATCGCCTTCACGCGCAGGCTGAAGAGCCCTATCACCAGCGAGAGCAGCAGCGACGCCACGAGCGCTGCCGCGACCCCCAGGGCCACCGCGCTCCAGGTCGGCGCGAGGCGGGTGCAGGCGATGGCCACGCCGTACGCGCCGATGCCGAAGAACATGGTGTGAGCGAAGCTCACGATGCCGGTGTAGCCGAGCAGCAGGTCGAAGCTCGCGACCAGCACGATGAAGACGAGGATCTTGGCCGCCACGTTGAGCGCCTTGGTGCCCGGGAAGAGGAAGGGCGTGAAGGCGAGGCCGATCGCGATCGCGACGAGGAGCAGCGCCAGCCAGCGGCTGCGCGGCAGGTCATGGGAGAGCAGGCGGGACAGCATGTCGTTCTAGCGGTTGGCCACGGGGTACAGGCCCTGCGGGCGCCACAGCAGCACCAGGACCATGAGGCCGATGTTGGAGAACATGGCCACCTTGGGCGCCAGGAAGCCGGTGTAGTTGGCCATCAGGCCCACCAGCAGCGCGCCCACGAAGCAGCCGAGCGTGGAGCCCAGGCCGCCGATGATGATGACGATGAAGATCAGCACGTTCACGCGCGCGCCCATCTGCGGCACGACGCCCTGCTGGTACAGGCCCCACAGCGCGCCGCCCAGGCCGGCCAGCGCCGAGCCCGCGACGAACACGCCGACGAACAGGCGCCGGATGCGGTAGCCCAGGCTCTCGACCATCTCGCGGTCCTGCACGCCGGCGCGGATCAGCAGGCCGAGCTTGGTGCGGTTGAGGGTGAAGAGCATCGCCGCCAGCACCAGCGCGCCCACCACCACCGCGACCAGCCGGAATTTCTCCACCGCGGCGTCGCCGAAGATGAGCGCGCCGCGCAGCGCATTGGGCAGCGGCAGCGGGATCATGTCGGGGCCCCACACGACCTTGATCAGCTCCTCGCCGATGATCATGCCGCCCATGGTGATCAGGATCTGCTTGAGGTGCTGGCCGTAGACGGGCCGCACCAGCACGCGCTCGAAGGCCCAGCCGACGGCGCCGGCCACGGCCATCGCCACCAGCATCGCCGGCAGGATCGCGGCGAGGTTGCGCCACAGGCTTTCCGAGGCGGTCCAGTCGGCCATCGTGCCGAGCACGCTGGTCGCCACGAAGGCGCCCATCGCGATGAACACGCCGTGGCCGAAGTTGAGCACGTCCATCAGGCCGAACACGAGCGTGAGGCCCGAGGCGATGATGAAGACGATCATGCCCATCGCCAGCCCGGCGACGGTGAGCGTGAGCCAGGTCGATGAGGAGCCGACGGCCGGCCAGGCGAGCAGCGCGAGCAGCGGCACCAGCGCCATCGGCAGCCAGTCGAAGCTCGCTTTCGGAATGGCCGCGGCGCCGGCCGCGGAGGCGGCCGCTCCGGGCACGGTGGTGGTATTCATTGATGCGCTCCCAGCGACAAGCCCAGCAGCCGATGCTGCAGCGCCTCGTCCTCGGCCAGTTCGGCCATCGCGCCGCGGTGCACGACGCGGCCGTCGTCCATCACCGCCACCCGGTCGCCGAGTGCCTTGGCCATCGCGAAGTTCTGCTCGACCAGCAGCACCGTGGTCTGCGTGGCCTTGAGTTCGCGCAGGGCGGCGATGAGGTTCTGCACGATGGCCGGCGCGAGGCCCTTGCTCGGCTCGTCGATCAGCAGGAGCCGGCGCGGCTCGACCATCGCGCGGCAGATGGCGAGCATCTGCTTCTGCCCGCCGGAGAGCTTGCCCGCCGGATAGAGCCAGAACTTGCGGATCGCGGGGAACAGGCCGAACAGCCACTCGAGGCGCTGCGTGTCGATGTCGTCGACGCTGCGGGCGTGGCGCGCCGCCAGCGCGATGTTCTCGCGCACGGTGAGGTCGCTGAAGATGCCCATGTTCTCCGGCACGTAGGCGATGCCCAGCTGGGCCACGTCGGGCGTGGCCAGTCGGGTCTTCTCGCCGTTGATCGGGCGGCCGTCGAAGAACACATGGCCGCGCGACGCCGGCCACAGGCCCATGATCGTGCGCAGCGTGGTGGTCTTGCCCGCGCCGTTGCGGCCGAGCAGCATCGTCACCTGGCCGGGCGGCACCTCGAGATCGACGCCATGCAGGATGTGGTACGCGCCGATGTGCGTGTGCACGCCGTGCAATTTCAGCAGTACGTCCGTCATTTCAGCCCCTTCCCCCTTCGAGGGGGAAGGTTGGGATGGGGGTGGGCGTGACACTCGGCGGAACGCCTACCTCGGGCGCAAGCCCGAGGTAGGCGTTCTGCACCACCGGCGAGGCGATCACCGTCGCCGGGTCGCCGTCGGCGACCAGCTGCCCGTTGTGCAGCACGATGATGCGATCGGCGAGCTCGCGCACCACGTCCATCTTGTGCTCCACCAGCAGGATGGTCTTGTCGCCCTGCGCCTTGAGCATGCGGATGAGGTCGAGGATCACCGGCACGTCGTCGACGCTCATGCCGGCAGTCGGCTCGTCGAACATGTAGACGCTGGGCTCGAGCGCCATCAGCATCGCCACCTCGAGCTTGCGCTGGTCGCCGTGCGGCAGGCTGCTCGCCGGCGCGTGCGCGCGGTCGGCGAGCTTGACGCGCTCGACCAGTGCATGCGCGCGTTCGAGGGTGTTGCGGTGATCCAGCCACACCGACCACAGGTTCAGCCCCTCCTTGCGGCGTGACTGCACCGCCAGGCGCACGTTCTCCAGCACGCTCAGGTTCGGGAACAGCTGGGTGAGCTGGAAGGCGCGGCCGAGGCCGCGATGGGTGCGCGCCGAGGGCGGCAGGGCGGTGATGTCCGCGCCGTCCAGGTGCACCGAGCCCTCGCTCGCGCGCAGCTGGCCCGAGATCAGGTTGAAGTAGGTCGTCTTGCCGGCGCCGTTGGGGCCGACGATGGCGGTGAGCGTGCCGGGCCGGAAGGCGCAGCTCACGCGGTCCACCGCCACGTGGCCGCCGAAACGGATGCCGAGGTTCTTGGTTTCGAGCATTCAGGTCACGGGCACGTGCCGATCACGTAGTAGTTGGTACCGGTCTGCTTCAGCGTGGTCGTGACGTACACGTTCCACAGACCCATGTTCTGGTTCGAGCCGTTGGCGTAGGTGTAGCCGCCGCTCTGGTAGGCACGGCCCGCGGTCGTGTGCGCGTAGTTCGATGCCGTGTAGCAGACCGCCGTGCTGCCGGTCGTGGTGGCGCTCACCGGCGACGACGTAGCGCCCTCGGCGCCGTTGGCGTCCAGCGCGGTCACGGTCCAGCTGTAGGTCGTGCCGGCGGCGAGCCCCGAGTCGGTGAAGCTGGTGGTGGTGACGGCCGAGGCGTTGACCTTGCTGCCGTTGCGGTAGACGTTGTAGCTCGCCGCGCCGCTCACCCCGTTCCAGCCGATCTGCATGCTGCTGGACGTGGCGTTCGAGGCGGTCACGCCGGTGGGCGCCGGCAACGCTCCGCCGCCGCCCGAGCCGGTACCCGAGGCGAGCTGGTCGACCATCGCCTTGATCGCCGCGGCCTGCGCGCCGGCCTTCTGCGCGAAGTTGCTGCCATACCAGCCGAGCCAGTCCCAGCAGCCATTGCCGTTGGCGAGCGAGCCGCTGGCCGAGGTCGCGCGGCTGGTGTTGTCCACCCGCGTCTGCGGGAACAGCACGATGATGTGGTTGGTGTCGGCCCAGCGCGTGTAGCCGGTGTTCTTCAGGAACTTGTCCCCGATGGTCGCGAAGTTCTGCACGCAGCCGTGCAGGGCCACGTGCAGCCTGCACTGCGTGCCGGCGGCGCAGTCGGCCGGCACGTACAGCCAGCCGGTCGCGGCCATGCCGGGGTTGCTCGTGAACGCGCTCTGGTCGAACTCGATGTAGTTGCCGGCAGCCGGCGCGTTGTTGCGCGCGCTCAGCGTGCCGTAGAACTTGGTGAACAGCGCCTTGGCGCCGTCGTAGCCGCAGTTGCTGATGTAGGGCGACGCGCTGCTGTTGCACGCGTTGTTGCCGGTGCTGTCGAAGTCGGTGGGGAACACGTGCGCGGTGTTGTCGCGCCGGATGTAGTCGAGGTTGGCCGCCGCGACGCCGTTGTTCGCGTACTGCGTCTGCACGGCGTTCATCGGGTTCGGCCCCACGGTGTAGTCGCTGTTGCCGACGAACATGAACACCTTCTGCGACGCGACGTTCGACTTGCTGTCGATAGCCGTGCCGCTCCAGTTGTTGATGTCCGACTGCATCGTCGACAGCATGCTGGCGCTGATGGTGGCGTTGTACATGCAGGCGGTGTAGTTGCTGTGCCCTGCGCACATGTACGGGCCGCCCGCGAACACGCCGACGCCCTTGAAGGTGGCCGAATACGCATAGCCGAGCTGGTTGGCCATGAACCCGCCCGAGGACAGCCCGGATACCGTGATCTGGCCCTTGTCTACGTTGAGCTTGGGCAGGGCCACGACCGCGTGCGCGGCACCGACAACGAGCGACAGCAGCGCCGGCGCCAGACGCAAGATGAATCGTCGAAGCATGAGTCACCTCCTTGTCGCCCACCAGGGCGTCAATGCCATGCTGGAGCCCCCTCCCGGAGGGGGCTGGGGGGAGCGGTGCGGACGCGGCCTGCCGCAACAAGCGCGTTCAGCGCTTGTTGCGGATCGGCACGTTCATTTCTTCGGGCTTGATCTCGCGCACCAGTTCCGGCACGCCCCAGGCGAAGGCGGGGTCGGCCTTGATCTTGAAGTGGTACATGCTCTGCATCGCCTGGTGGTCTTCGCGGCGGAAGGTCATCTTGCCCTTGGGCGTCTCGAAGCTCATGCCTTCCATGGTCTTGATGAGCTTGTCGGTGTTCGTGTCGCCGCCCGTCTTCTTGAGTGCGTCCACGAGCGCGATGGCTGCCGACATGCCGCCTGCGGTGAAGAAGTCCGGCGGCGACTTGAAGCGGCTGTAGTGATTGGCCACCAGCCACTCGTTGACCGGGTTCTTCGGGATGCCGAAGTAGTAGTAGGTCGCGCCTTCCATGCCGGGGAACTGCTTGTAGGCGGCCATCGCCGGCAGGATGTTGCCGCCGGTGGAGATCTCGATGCCGTAGCGCTTCAGGTCGAGGTCGGCGATCTTGAACGGGTTGCCCGCGCCGGCCCACACGATCCAGATGACCTTGCGGCCCGGCAGGTCCTTGAGCTTGTCGATGATGCGCTGCGCGCCGGCGGTGAAGTCGGTCGTGTTGGCGGGCAGGTATTCCTCGTGGACGATCTTGGCCTTGTGGATGGACTCCTTGAAGGCCTTGACGCCGTCGCGCCCGAACGCATAGTCCTGCGCCAGCGTGGCGATGTTGACGCCCGGCTTGTCCAGCGTCACGGCGTTGGAGATGGCGTCCTGCGAGCTGTTGCGGCCGGTGCGGAAGATGTACTTGTTCCACTTCTCGCCCGTGATCGAGTCGGCCACGGCCGGCTCGACCAGCAGGATCTTCTTGTACTCCTCGGCCACCGGCAGCAGCGCGAGCGCGACGCCGGAGGACGTCGGGCCGACGGCGATGTCGGCCTTGTCGTCCCCGTAGGCCGCGGCCAGCAGCGACTTGCCCACGTCGGGCTTGCCCTGGTCGTCCTTCTCGATCACGACCAGCTTCTTGCCGCCCACGGTCATGGTTCCGCCGGTGGCGTACTCCAGGCCCATCATGAGGCCGGTCTGCGTCTGCTTGCCGTAGGCCTCCAGCGGCCCGGTCTTGCTGTAGACGTGGGCGATGCGGATTTCCTTGGTCTGCGCGGACACCAGCGCGGGCGCCGACAGCGCGGCAGCGCAGAGGCTGGCCAGGACCGCGCGGCGGGTCGGGACGAATCTCATGGGTCTTGTCTCCGGAGGAATGGACCAGCGCAGTAGGCAAGCACCATGCCATTCGCCGGGGTCGGGGCAAACCCCGATAAAACAGCTGCCGACGGCGGACCAGCGGGCAGCGACTGTCGGCTTTCCGGACGAGTCGGTCGATGTTCTCGGTTGAAACCCTGAGCGGCTGCTGTCGGAGAGCCGGTCAACGTCCGCACTGCGGACAGGTCCCTTCGGGCAGCGTCCCCTACTCTTGGCGAGCGAAGTCTGCCAAGCTATCCGGCGGACAGGGGACGTATGGTGGACCACAGCGAGGCCAGAGGAACGGCGGCAACGACGACGCCCGATGACGCGGCGGCAGCGGCGCAGCAGGCCGTGCTCGAGCTGAGCGCCATCCTGGACAACGCTTCGGCCGGCATCCTGTTCACGCGGCAGCGCGTGATCCAGCGCTGCAACGAGCGCGCCGCGCAGATCTTCGGCACCACCGCGGCGGCACTCACCGGCCAGCCCGCCAGCCTGCTTTACCCGGACAGCACGAGCTACGAACGCATGGTGGGCGAGGCGTCGCCGCCGCTCACGGCGGGCCGGTCGTTCCAGTCGGAGTGGCTGCTGCGCCGCGCCGACGGCCAGCCGGTGTGGTGCACGCTCTACGGCAAGGCGGTCGATCCGGCTCACACCGAGCGCGGCACGGTGTGGATCGTCGACGACGTCACCGAGGCGCGGCGCACCGAGCAGGCATTGCGCCACACGCAGGGCCTCATGGGCGCGATCATGCAGAACGCGCCGGTGGGCATCGTGCTCACGCGCGATCGGCGCATCACCCGCTACAACCCGAAGTTCGGCGAGATGTTCGGCTTTCGCGGCGACGCCGGCGTCGGCCAGCCCGGGCGCAGCATCTACCGCAGCGACGCCGAGTACGACGCGCTCGGCGCGATGGCCTCGCCGCGGCTGTCCACCGGGCAGCCTTTCGCGACCGAACTGTTCCTGCGCCGCCAGGACGGCAGCGACGTCTGGGTGAGCCTGATCGGCTACGTGCAGAACCAGGACAACCCGCGCGAAGGCACCATCTGGATCATCGAGGACCACACCGAGCGCAAGCAGGCCCAGGAGGCGCTCAAGCTCGCGCGCGACGAACTCGCCGCGATCTTCGACAACGCGGCGGTCGGCATCCTCTTCACGCGCAACCGCGTGATCCGGCACTGCAACCTGCGCGCCGCGGAGATCTTCGGCTGCGCGACGCCGGAAGACCTCATCGGACGCTCCAGCCGCTCGATCTACCCCGACCAGGACAGCTTCGAGCGCATCGGCCGCGAGGCCCGCGCCCTGCGCGCGCAGGGGCGCTCCTTCCATTCGGAGTGGGAGTTCCGCAAGAGCGACGGCTCGCCGCTGTGGTGCATGGTGTACGGCCGCCCGCTCGATCCATCGCGCCACGACGGCGGCACAGTCTGGATCCTGGAGGACATCACCCAGGCCAAGCGCACCCGCGACGCGCTGCAGCAGACCATGCGCGAGATGGACGCGCTCATGCGCAACGCGCCGGTGGGCATCGTGTTCACGCGCGAGCGGCGCATCGTCCGCTACAACGACCGCTTCGCGCAGATGTACGGCTTCGAGGGCGCCGGCGGCGAGGGCCTGCCGGCGCGCGTGCTGTACCCGTCCGACGAAGCCTACGACGCGCTCGGGCGCGTCGCCGCGCCGCTGCTGTCGCAGGGGCGGCCCGTGCAGACCGAGCTCTTCATGCGGCGCCAGGACGGCAGCGACTTCTGGGTCAACCTGATCGGCTACGTGCAAAACCTGGCCAACCCCGAGGAAGGCACGATCTGGATCGGCGAGGACCGCAGCGCCTTCAAGCGCGCGGAGCAGGAACTGCAGCGCGCCAACCAGGAGCTGGTGGTCGCCAAGGAACGCGCCGAGGTGGCCAACCGCGCCAAGAGCGAGTTCCTCGCCAAGATGAGCCACGAGCTGCGCACGCCGCTCAACGCGATCCTCGGCTACGCGCACATCCTCAAGCGCGAGGACCTGCCGCCGCAGCGGCGCATGCTCGGGCTGGAGACCATCGAGCAAAGCGGCCAGCACCTGCTGGCGCTCATCAACGACGTGCTCGACCTGGCGCGCATCGAATCCGGCCGGCTGGAGCTGGAGCCGAGCGCGGTGCGCCTGGACACTTTCTTGCGCGTCGTGAACGACATCGTGCGGGTCAAGGCCGAGCAGAAGGGGCTGCAGTTCCGCGTCGACCTGCCGACGGCGCTGCCGGAGGTCGTGCGCATCGACCAGAAGCGGCTGCGCCAGGTGTTGCTGAACCTGCTCGCCAACGCGGTGAAGTTCACCGACCGCGGCTGGGTCGGCCTGCGGGTGCAGGCTCAACCGGGCTGGGGCGAGTGCCGGCTGCGCTTCGAAGTGAGCGACAGCGGCATCGGCATCGCCGCGCAGGAGCTGCCGCGCCTGTTCCAGCCCTTCGAGCAGCTGGGCGACGCGGCCCGGCGCGCCGGCGGGACCGGCCTGGGCCTGGCGATCAGCCGCGAGCTGGTGCGCTCGATGGGCGGCGACATCGAGGTGCGCAGCGCCCCTGGCAGCGGCAGCTGTTTCAGCTTCGAGCTCGTGATGCCGGTGATCGCCGCCGACGCCACCGCGGCGCCCAGCCGGCGGGTCGTGACCGGCTACCTCGGGGCGCGCAAGAAGGTGCTGATCGTGGATGACGGCGCGGCCAACCGCGCCCTGCTGTGCGACTTCCTGCGCCCGCTCGACTTCGAGACCCACGAGGCCGCCGACGGCGCGGCCGGCATCGATGCGGCGCGGCGGTGGCGGCCCGACCTCATCCTCATGGACAACGTGATGCCCGTGATGAGCGGCCTCGAGGCCACGCGCGGCCTGCGCGCCCAGCCGCAGTTCATGGCCGTGCCGATCATCGCCATCTCGGCCAGCGCCTCGCAGACCGACCGCGACAACAGCTTCGCCGCCGGCGCCGACGCCTTCCTGCACAAGCCAATCGACTTCGAGGAGCTGCTGCGCCACATGGCGGCGCTGTTGTCGCTGCGCTGGACCTACGCGGGCGACGGGGCGGTCACCCCGAGCGCCTAGCGTTCCAGTCGGGTCATCCTGGCGAACGCCAGGATCCATCGTCGAAGTACTGCGTCGATGGATCCCGGCTTTCGCCGGGATGACGGCGCGTTGGGCGGGAAGGCTGCGCTCTCACGCCGCAGCGCCGCGCTCGAGGAGCGGCAGCTTCTCGTACAGCGTCGCGCGGGAGATGCCCAGCAGGCGCGAGGCCGCCAGCTTGTTGCCGCCGGTGGCGGCCAATGCGTCGCGGATCGCCTGGATCTCGAGCTCGGCGATCGCCTGCGGCAAGGGCTTGATGCTGGCGATGGACGGGCCGGCTGCGGCAGCGTCGGGCGAAGGCAGTGCCGGCGCGGCGCCGTCGGCGCCATCGGCCGGGGGCGCGGCCGCGGGGGTGTGCATGGCCGGCACGGGTGCGCCGGCCAGGCCAGCGCCCTTGAAATGCGCGGCCGTGAGGTGCAGGTCGTCGGTCATCAGCGAGGCCTGCTCGAGCACGTTGCGCAGCTCGCGGATGTTGCCCGGCCAGTCGTGTGCCGCGAGCAGGTCGAGCGCGTCGGGTGCCAGGCTCTTGTGCTGCATGCCGCTGCGCCGCGCGATCTCCTCGGACAGCGCCTCCACCAGCGACTCCAGGTCGCTCATTCGCTCGCGCAGCGCCGGCAGGCGGATCGGCAGCACGTTGAGCCGGTAGTACAGGTCGGCGCGAAAATGTCCCGCGGCCACCATGGACGGCAGGT
Organism: Piscinibacter sp.; assembly: GCA_035254085.1. Lineage (GTDB taxonomy): Bacteria > Pseudomonadota > Gammaproteobacteria > Burkholderiales > Burkholderiaceae_C > Albitalea. Next base: position 27,607 of record DATFAY010000093.1, on the reverse strand, counting down.
CGCGGCTGGTGGCCGCGATGATGCGCACGTCCACCCGCTGAACCTGGTTGCTGCCCAGCGGCTCGACCTCCTGCTCCTGCAGCACCCGCAGCAGCTTGGCCTGCAGGCCGAGCGGCATGTCGCCGATCTCGTCGAGGAACAGGGTGCCCCCGTCAGCCAACTTGAACTTGCCGTCGCGTCCCTTGCGCTCGGCACCGGTGTAGGCCCCCGCGGCGACGCCGAAGAATTCGGCCTCGAGCAGGGTGTCGGGCACCGCGGCGATGTTCACGCCGACGAAGGGGCGCGGGGCGCGCGCGCTGGCCGCGTGGATCGCGTGCGCGAGCAGTTCCTTGCCGGTGCCGGTCTCGCCCAGCAGGAGCACGGTGCTGTCGGTCTGCGCGACGCGCCGCGCCTGGCGCTTGACCTCCATGGCGGCCGGGCTCGCGCCGATGAAGCTCGCCACCGTGTACTTGGGGCGGCGCTGCGCGGCGAGCTGCTGGCGCGCATCTTCCAGCTCGCGCTGCAGGCGGCTGAACTTGGCGATCAGCGGCTGCATGGTCGTCTCGGGGTGGTCGAGCAGGACCATGCCCATCGCGCCGATCACCGCGCCGTCGTCGGTGCGCAGCGGCAGTCGGCTGACCAGGAAGGTGCCGGCCTGGTTGGTGAGCAGGTCCACCAGGATCGGCTGGCCGCTGTCGATCACCTGCGCCATCAGCGTGTTGGGCACCACCTCTTCCACGCGCCGGCCGACGAAGTCCGACTCCTCGTGCCCGAGCGCGGGCAGGAAGCGCTTGTAGCCGTCGCTGATCCACACGATGCGGTGCTGGCGGTCGACCACCATCATCCCCATCGCGGTGCGCGCGAAGGTATCGAACATCGACTGCGCGGCCAGCTTGAGCAGGCCGTCGGCATCGGCTGGCAGCATCTGGTGCGCAAGTGCAGTGGAGTCGGTCAGCATTGAACTGCTCATGTCTGGCTGGCAGACACTTTAGCGCGGGCAGCGTTCCCCGAGGCTCAGGGACAACACCCGGGCGCGGGCTGCCGACGAACTACGATGAGAACTTTCTTGCGAACCGCGAAGGCATGCCGATGGCCGGATCGATCACCCTCGATGCGCTGGGCGACTGGGCCCGCGTGACGCTGGCCAACGCCGGCAAGATGAACGCGATCGACATCGCGATGTGGCGGGAGCTGCGCGCGGTGTTCGAGCGGCTGCAGGCCATGCCCGACGCGGATGCGCCGCACGCGGTCGTGGTGTGCGGCGCCGACGGCCAGTTCGCCTCGGGCGGCGACATCGTCGAGTTCGCGCAGTTCCGCTTCGACCAAGAGCGCCTGCACGACTTCCACGAGCACGTCGTCGCGCCCGCGCTGCAGGCGATGCTGGCCTGCGACATCCCCGTCTTCGCGCAGATCGAGGGCGCCTGCATCGGCGGCGGCATGGAGATCGCCGCCTGCTGCGACGTGCGGGTGTGCGGCGAATCGAGCCGCTTCGGCGCGCCGATCGCCAAGCTGGGATTCCCGATGGCCCCCGGCGAGCTCGAGGTGCTGAGCCGTGTCTTTGCCGCGCCGGTGCTGCGCGAGATGCTGCTCGAGGCGCGGCTGGTCGATGCCGCGGCGGCGCTGCGCCTGGGCCTGGTGCACGAGGTGGTGCCCGACGCCGAGGTCGCCGCCACGGTGCAGCGCCGCGCCGAGCGGCTGGCGGAGCTGTCGCCGCAGGCGGCGCGCCTGAACAAGCAGACCCTGCGCCTGATCGCCGCCGGCGGCCTCGACGAGGCGCAGCGCCGCGCGCATTTCGCCTACGCCGCCAGAGAGCACCACCGCGAAGGCGTCACCGCCTTCATCGAGAAACGCCCCCCGCGCTTTCAACGCGGATGAACCATGACGACGACCCCTGACAACGCCAACCTGTTCGTTGCGCTGCGCGACGCCTTTCCGGCCGACCTCGACGCCACCGCAATCGAGACGGCCGACGGCTCGCCCCTGTACTACACCTGGCGCGACATCGATCGCGCCACCGCCAGGATCGCCAACCTCCTGCAGTGGCTGGAACTGCCGCCCGGCGCGCGCGTGGCCGTGCAGGTGGAGAAGTCGGTGGAGGCGCTGCTGCTGTACCTGGCGGTGCTGCGCGCCGGCCATGTCTACCTGCCTTTGAACATCGCCTACCAGGCCGGCGAGATCGAGTACGTCATCGGCAACGCCGAGCCGAGCGTCGTGGTGTGCACGCGAGCCAATTTCGGCTGGGTGAGCAAGATCGCCTTCAAGGCCGGCACCGCCCATGTCTTCACGCTCGACGACGACCGCAGCGGCAGCCTGCTGGAGCGGGCGGCGGCGCATGCCGACACCCACGCGCCGGCGCGCAAGGCGGCCGGCGACCTCGCGGCCATCGTCTACACGAGCGGCACCACCGGACGCAGCAAGGGCGCCATGCTCAGCCACGGCAACCTGCTGTCCAACGCGCGCGTGCTGCGCGACTACTGGGACTGGCGCCCGGGCGACGTGCTGATCCACGCGCTGCCGATCTTCCACGTGCATGGCCTGTTCGTCGCCTCGCACGGCGCGCTGCTCAACGGCAGCAAGATGCTGTGGTTCGCGAGATTCGCGCCGCGCGGCGTGGTCGCGCGGCTGCCCGAGGCCACGGTCTTCATGGGCGTGCCCACGCTGTACGTGCGCCTGCTGGCCGAGCCGACACTGACGCGCGAGGCGTGCCGGCGTATGCGCTTGTTCATCAGCGGCTCGGCGCCGCTCCTGATCGACACCTTCGACGAGTTCCGCGAGCGCAGCGGCCACACCATCCTCGAGCGCTACGGCATGAGCGAAACCATCATGCTCACCTCCAACCCCTGCCGGCCCGAGGACGGCGAGCGGCGCGGCGGCACCGTGGGCTTCCCGCTGCCCGGCGTGAGCCTGCGCATCCGCGACGACCAGGGCCGGCTGGTGGCGGCGGGCCAGATCGGCGGCATCGAGGTCAAGGGCCCGAACGTGTTCGCCGGCTACTGGCGCATGCCCGAGAAGACGAGCGAGGAGTTCACCGACGACGGCTGGTTCAGGACCGGCGACGTCGGCCGCTTCGACGAGGACGGCTACGTCGTCATCGTCGGGCGCAGCAAGGACCTCATCATCAGCGGCGGCTACAACGTCTATCCGGCCGAGGTGGAGAGCGTGCTCAACGAGCTGCCCGGCGTGGCCGAGAGCGCGGTGATCGCGGCGCCGCATCCGGACTTCGGTGAAGGCGTGGTCGCGGTGGTCGTACCCAGGAATGGCGTCGCGCTCGACGCCGAGTCGCTGATCGCGGCGCTCAAGGCGCGCATCGCCGGCTTCAAGGTGCCCAAGCGGCTCTTCGTGGTCAACGAGCTGCCGCGCAACACCATGGGCAAGGTACAGAAGAACCTGCTGCGCGAACAGCACAAGTCGCTGTTCGCAGGCTGAGGCCGCGGCCCTCCAAAGAAAACGGCCGGTCGATCGACCGGCCGCAGCGAGGCAGGATCGGCGGCGCGGGCGCCGCCGACACTGGCCGTCAGTCGTTGCGATAGATGTCGACGTCCTTGGTCTCGCGGATGAACAGCGTGCCGATGACGAAGGTCATGGCGGCGACGATGATCGGATACCACAGGCCGTTGTACATGTTGCCGGTCTGCGCCACGATCGCGAAGCCGGTGGCCGGCAGGAAGCCGCCGAACCAGCCGTTGCCGATGTGGTACGGCAGGCTCATCGAGGTGTAGCGGATGCGCGTCGGGAACAGCTCCACGAGCATCGCGGCGATCGGGCCGTAGACCATGGTCACGTAGATCACCAGGATCGTCAGGATGGCCACGATGGTCCACCACTGGCTGCCCATGAAGTCGATCGGCTTGGCCTTGGCGGTGTAGCCCGCTTCCTTCAGGGCCGCGTTGATGGCGGCCTTGAATTCGGCATCCTTCTTCTTCAGCTCGTCCGGCGCCAGGCCCTTGGACTCGACGCCCGGAATGACCTTGTCGCCGATCTTGACCTGCGCGGTCGTGCCCGTGGGCGCGGCCTCGTTGTCATAGCTCACCGAAGCGCCCGACAGGAGTTGCTTGGCGATGTCGCAGGAGCTCGTGAACTTGGCGATGCCCGTCGGGTTGAACTGGAACGAGCAGCGTTCCGGATCGGCCACCACCACGACACGGTTCTTCGCCTGCGCGGCGGCCAGCTCGGGGTTGGCCGTTTCGGTCAGCGCCTTGAACAGAGGGAAGTAGGTGAGCGCCGCGATCAGGCAGCCGGCCATGATGATCGGCTTGCGGCCGATCTTGTCGGACAGCGCGCCGAACACGATGAAGAACGGCGTGCCGATGATCAGCGAGGCGGCGATCAGGATGTTGGCCGTCTGGCCGTCGACCTTGAGCGACTGCGTCAGGAAGAACAGCGCGTAGAACTGACCCGTGTACCAGACCACGGCCTGGCCGGCGGTGAGGCCCAGCAGCGCCAGGATCACGATCTTCAGGTTGCCCCACTTGGCGAACGACTCGGTCAGCGGCGCCTTCGAGGTCTTGCCTTCTTCCTTCATCTTCTTGAAGGCGGGCGACTCGTTCATGCTCAAGCGGATCCACACCGAGATGGCCAGCAGCAGCACCGACACGATGAACGGCACGCGCCAGCCCCAGTCGGCGAATTCCTTCTCGCCGGTGATGGTGCGGGTGCCGATGATCACCGCGATCGACAGGAACAGGCCGAGCGTGGCCGTGGTCTGGATCCACGAGGTGTACGCGCCGCGCTTGCCGTGCGGCGAGTGCTCTGCCACGTAGGTCGCCGCGCCGCCGTACTCGCCGCCGAGCGCCAGGCCCTGCAGCATGCGCAGGCCGATCAGGATGACCGGAGCGGCCACGCCGATGGAGGCATAGCTGGGCAGGATGCCGACGATGAAGGTCGACGAGCCCATGATCAGGATGGTGATCAGGAACGTGTACTTGCGCCCGATCATGTCGCCCAGGCGGCCGAACACCAGCGCGCCGAACGGGCGCACCAGGAAGCCCGCGGCGAAGGCCAGCAGGGAGAAGATGGTCCGCGATGCCGGGTCCAGTGCCGAGAAGAACTGGTTGCCGATGATCACGGCCAGCGTGCCGTACAGATAAAAGTCGTACCACTCGAACACCGTGCCGAGGCTGGAGGCGAAGATGACCTTCTTCTCCTCCGCCGTCATCGGCCCGGTGGCTTTCGCGAGCGGCTTGCCCGCGCTTCCTACTGAGGTTGCCATACGGTTGTCTCCTGTGAACCTGCACCACCCGGTGGGGGTGCGTGGCGCATCTTCGGCAAACCCTCTGACCGCGTGCTGACATCACGCTGAACGATTGCTGACAATCTCGGGAACAACCCGCAGCGATCGTTTCTCGATGTGGGAATGAAGGGAGGAACCCTGTCAGGGCTTGCCCGAGGGTGTCATCGCGGCTTGCGTTGAACCCCGGGCGGCGCGACCCCCGCCTGCCCCCACGCGGGGCCGTCGAACCACGCGTCACCGCGCAGGCAGGCGCCGAGCATCTCGAGCGAATCGAGGCCCCAGAACAGGCGCCCCTCGTGCTCGATGGTCGGCACGCCGAACACGCCCTTGTCCACCGCGCGCGCGCTGGCGTCCTTCAGAGCCTGCTTGACGGCGTCGCCCTGCGGATCGAGCCGCGGCGCGAGCCTTTGCGCGAGCGCGGCCAGGCGCGCCGGGTCGTTGGCGTCGGCGCCGCCACGCCACACGTGATGGAACACCTGCTCGCACACATAGCGGCTGGGCGTCATGCCTTCGGGCGCGCAGGCCAGCGCAAGGCGCAGCAAGGCAAGCGGGTTGAACGGATGCTGCGCCGGCGTGGCCATCGGGATGCCCGCGTGATGCGCCATCCAGTGCACGTGGCGAAAGGTCCAGGCCCGCTTGGGTTCGACCTCGGCGGGGCCCTTCTGCCCCCAGCGCGCGAGCATCGCGGCGAACAGCACCGGCTGGTAGTCGACGCTGACCGACAGCCCCTCGAGGGCGCGCGGCAGCTGCTCGAACGCGAGATAGGCGAAAGGCGAGATCGGGTCGAAGTAGAACGTGAGTTGCTTCATTCGCGGGCTCCCTGCGCACGCGCGCGCAACCGCCGCTCGTCGAGCAGCCGCCACACCGCGCGCTTGTCCTCGTCGTCCATGCGCGACCAGGCGGCGATTTCGTCGATCGTGCGAAAGCAGCCCTCGCACAGGCCGGTGGCGGCACTCATGCGGCACACGCTGGTGCAGGGGCTGGGAACGGGAGCGGCCGGCTCGTGCATGGCGGCATTGTCGCCGCGCGCCCGACGCGCTGCAGCGCGTCAGTCCTGGACCACGTCGACCACGGGCGCGCCGGTCAGCGCCTGCAGCTGCGCGGGGCTGAGCATGAAGACGCCGTTCGGGTGGCCGGCAGCCGCCCACACTTCATCGAAGCGCAGCAGCTCGCGGTCGATCAGGGCGACCGGCGCGCTGGCATGGCCGACCGGCGCCACGCCGCCGATGGAAAAACCAGTCTTGCGCTTGACGAACTCGGCATCCGCGCGGCCGATCGGACCGACAAGCGCGGCCACCTTCTTCTCGTCCACGCGCCGGTCGCCCGAGGCGATGACCAGCACCGCGGCATCGTCGCTCTTGCGGCGGAAGATGACGCTCTTGGCGATCTGGCCGACGGCGATCCCCAGCACGTCGGCCGCCTCCTGCGAAGTGCGCGCGGCGACCTCCAGGAAGAGCGGCGCATGCGGGTGGCCGCGCTCGCGCAACACGCCCGCGACCTTGCGAAAGCCTTCGGGCTTGTCCTCGAGCGATGGATCGGCGGCCATGGCGTTCAGCCGTGCAGGCGGCGCGTCGACTCGCGCACCACCAGCTGCGGTTCGGGCAGCGTGACGCGGCTGCGCGCGCCGTCGATGAGACCGAGCAGCACCCGCGCCGCCGCCTGGCCCAGCTCGTAGACCGGCTGGTGGATGGTCGACAGCGGCGGGATCACGTAGCGCGAGACCGGCAGGTCGTCGAAGCCGATCAGCGAGATGTCCTCGGGCACGCGGATGTTGCGCTGGTACAGCGCGAGGCGCGCGCCGTAGGCCGTCTGGTCGTTGGACGCGAACACCGCGCTGAAGCTCAGGCGCGCCTCCATCAGCTGGTTGATGGCCAGCACGCCGCTGGGCTCGTGGAAGTCGGCGTAGGCGACGAGCTTGGGATCGAAGGCGATGCCCGCCTCCTCCAGCGCCTTGCGATAGCCCTTGAGGCGTTCCACCGAGTCGGCATGGTCCTGCGGGCCGGCGATGTGAGCGATGCGGCGGTGGCCGAGCTCGATCAGGTGTTGCGTCGCGCGGTGGGCGCCCTTGAAGTCGTCCACGCGCAGGCTCGCGATGTTGTGGCCCTTGAGGCTGCGCCCGGTGACGACGATCGGCAGGCGCCGCGCGTACTCGCGCAGCTGCTCGTCGGCGAGGCGGCCGGTGAGCACGATCACGCCGTCGACGCGCCGGCTCAGCAGGTGCGCCATGCGCTCGACTTCGTCATGCAGGTTCCAGTGGCCGCTGACGAAGAGGGGCACGATGCCGGTGCCCATCAGCTCGTCCTCGATGCCGCGCATGGCCTCGCCGTAGAAGGGACTGACGATGTCCTGCGTGAGCACGCCCACGCTGAGTGTGCGGCCCTGCGCCAGCCCGCGCGCCAGCACGTTGGGCTCGTAATGCAGCTTGGCGATCGCGTCCTCCACCGCCTTGCGCTTGTCGTCGCTCACGCGGGCGTTGCCGGTCAGGATGCGCGACACCGTGCTCGGCGACACGCCGGCTTCCTCGGCCACCATCGCGAGCGTCACGATCTGCTGTGCGGCGCCGGAATCAGGGTTGCGTGCCATGCCGTTTCTTGCGGGACAGAAGCTGCGGTTTCATCGGTTGCGGGCGACACGAACGGTACTGCGAAAGCGCATTCGCCAAGCCGCGAGCTTAGCCGCAAATCGAATCGCGAATCCCCCTCGTGGCGCGGCGAGGCCATGCGTGTTCTCCCTAATGGTGGCGTGAAAGCGGTTTCAATATTCTGCGTATCGCACGTGGCGCTCCACCCTGCGCGTCGGGCGCCGCCTTCATTCATCGAGGAGAAAGACATGATTCGAATCCATTTGCCCGCGCGCGCGGCAAGCCTGGCCTGCCTCGCGCTGGCGCTGACCACTGCGGCCGGCGCGGCCGCGGCCGCTGCGGCGGCCGACCCGAAGCCGCCGGTAGCGGAGTTCTTCAATGCACAGGGCGCGGTCGCGCCGTTCACGCTCTTTCTCGGCACGCCCGCCAACTTCTCGACCACGGTTCCGCAAAACGGCATGGGCGCACTCGACGCCGGCGCGATCAAGGTCGAGCCGACGCGCGTAGGCGACGCCCCCGGCGCCAAGTTCACCTGGACCGGCGGGCTCGGCCAGTTCCACATCCAGTCCAAGCTGGCCAACGACATGCTCGACTACGTCGACGCCAACAGCGCGCTGGTCTTCGACGCCGTGGTGAACATGGCGCCGCAGGACCAGGTCACCATGCGCGTCGACTGCCGCTATCCGTGCCTGGGGGTGGTCGACATGACCCACTACTTCAAGCAGGCGCCGCTGAACCAGAAGGTGCAGGTGAAGATGCCGCTGGCCTGCTTCGAGGCGACGGGCACCAAGTTCACCGCGGTGAACACCCCGCTGGTGGTGTTCACCACCAAGCCCTTCGGCCTGTCGGTGGCCAACGTGCGCTACGTGCCCGGCGCGGCCAAGGATGCCGACGCCATGAAGTGCACGCCCTGAGCACGATGCGCCATGGTCTTGTCGGTCGGGTCGCCGCCGCCATGCTGAGCCTCGCCGCAGCGGCCGCGACGGCCGCCGACGTGCCGGTCGGGCTCGGGCACTACACGACTCACCTGCGCGCCGGCGGGGAGCACGAGCCGCCCGCGCCGATCGCGCGCGCCGATGGGCACCAGGCGCCGGTGCCGACCAACCAGTGGTATTCGTCGCTCTTCTTCGAGCGCTGGCCGCAGCCGCTGTACGCGCAGCCGGGCTCGTACCGCCCGACCGCCGAGGGCTTTGCCATCGACCGCCCGATCAAGCAGGCGGTGGCCGCGGCGCAGCGCGACGAGAACGACATCGTCGCGATGCACCACGCGGCGCTCACCGTCGTCCCCGATTTCGCGATCGACCGGGTACAGCCCGGCAAGACGTCCGACTGGGCGGTCGAGATCGTCAGCGGCGACGCCACCGGCAGCATGAGCGTGACGATCGCGCATGGCAGCCCCTACAGCTTCCACCGGCTCAGCCGCGGCGATGCCACCTTCCGCGCCGAGCAGCCGATCGAGGTGTTCGAACGCTCCCCCGACGGCCGCGCCCTCGGCGTGATCGCGAGCGGCAAGCCCTTCGGCCTGTTCGGGCCGGCCGGCTGTGGCTGGGAGACGCTGCCGGGCGGGCGGATCCGGCTCGTGCTGCCCGAGGGCCGGCGCTTCTTCAGCGTCGCCGTGCTGCCCAGCCGCGACGCCGGCGTGCTGGCACGCTTTCACCGGCACGCCTACGCCTTCATCACCGACACCCGCGCCGAGTTCAGCTACGACGAGAAGCGCAGCGACGTCACCACCACCTTCAGCGTCACGACCACGCCGATGGAAGGCCCTGAGCGCGGCACGCTCATCGGCTTGTATCCGCATCAATGGCATCACAACCCGCTGCTGCCCGCCACGCTGCCCTACGGCTACGACACCATCCGCGGGCCGCTCAAGCTGATCGCCGGACAGCGCTTCCAGACGCGCTACCGCTACGGCGGCGTGATGCCCTTCTGGCCTGGGCTGGGCGAGCCCGCGCAGGCCGCGCAGCTCGCGCGCTTCCTGGCCGACGATCTGCGCGCCGGGCCCGACGCGCTGCTCGGCAACCGCGGCACCTATTGGGAAGGCAAGGGCTTCAACCGCGCGCTGCAGGTGATGAACATCGCCGAGCAGCAAGGCGACCTGGCCCGGCGCGACGCGCTGCTGGCCGCGATCAAGCGCCGGCTCGAGGAATGGTTCGCGCCCGAGGACAACGCGGAGCGCTACTTCCACCATGACGCCGCGGTCGGCACCTTGATCGGCTACCCCGACGAGTTCGGCTCGGCACTCGAGGTCAACGACCACCATTTCCACTACGGCTACTGGATCCAGGCGGCCGCGCAGGTCGCGCTGCGCGACCCAGCCTGGGCGCGGCGCGACCGCTGGGGCGGCATGGTCGAGATGCTGGCCGCCGACATCGCCACCCTCTCGCGCGACGACCCGATGTTCCCGCGGCTGCGCCACTTCGACGTCTACGAAGGCCACTCCTGGGCCAACGGCCTCGGGCAGTTCTACGACGGCAACAACCAGGAGTCGAGCTCGGAGGCGATCAACGCCTGGGCGGCGCTCATCCTCTGGGGCGAGGCGACCGGCAACAAGGCGCTGCGCGACACCGGCGTGTGCCTGTACACCCAGGAGGTCGAGGCGGCGCGCATGTACTGGTTCGATCTCGCCGGCCTCGTCTTCCCGCCCGAGTACGGCCACCGCGCGGCGGGCATCGTGTGGAGCGACAAGTTCGTGCACGACACCTGGTGGACGGCCGACCCGCGCGAAGTGCACGGCATCAACTTCCTGCCGCTGACCGCCGCCTCGCTCTACCTCGGCGCCGACCCCGCGGCGCTGGCGCGCAACCTCGCCTCGATGGACGAGGACTTCCAGCGTTTCCTCGAGCGCGGCGGCAAGGCGCCCAAGGACATCTGGCAGGACGTGCTGGTGCAGACGCTCGCGCTGGCCGACCCGAAGAAGGCGCTGGCGCAGTGGGACCCCGACGGGTCGGTGGAGGACGGCGAGAGCCGCACCCACACCTTCCACTGGCTGCACAGCCTGCTGCGCTTCGGCCGCCCGCGCCTGGACATCGGCGCCGACACGCCGCTGTACGCGGTGTTCGCGCGCGAGGACGGGCGCAAGACCTATCTGGCCTACAACGCCGCCGCCGCGCCGAGGAAGGTGCGCTTCAGCGACGGCACCGAGCTGCGCGTGGCGCCGCGCACCCTCGGCATGCGCTCCACACCCGCGTCCATCACACGACCCACGCCATGACACCTCTTTCCTTCTTGCGATGCACGGGCTGTGCGCTGCTGCTGGCCGCTTGCGGCGGCGGCGGCAGCGCGGGCGCCGCCGCTGCGCCCACCGGCTTGCCCGCCGGTGGCGTGCCCAGCGGGTGGCGCCTCGTGTGGGCCGACGAGTTCGACGTCGACGGCCTGCCCGACGCGGCCAAGTGGAACTACGACACTTCGCGCAACCAGGCGGGCTGGTACAACGACGAGCTGCAGTACTACGCGGCCGCCCGGCCGGAAAACGCCAGGGTCGAAGGCGGCCGCCTGGTCATCACCGCGCGCAAGGAAACGCTGTCGTCGGCCCCCGACTTCGGCGGGCAGCGCTACACCTCGGCGCGCCTGCTCACGCGCGGCAAGGTCGACTGGACCTACGGCTTCTTCGAGGTCCGCGCCAAGCTGCCCTGCGGCATGGGGACCTGGCCGGCGATCTGGATGCTCGGCTCGCGCGGCGCCTGGCCGGACGACGGCGAGATCGACATCATGGAGCAGATGGGCTGGGCGCCGGGCAAGATCCTCGGCACCGCCCACATGAAGGACTTCAACGGCGGCAACGGCAAGGGCGGCTCGACGCAGGTGGCGGATACCTGCGGCAGCTTCCACCGCTACCAGGTGAAGTGGACCGCCAACGCGATCGTCTGGGGCGTGGACGACGTGACCTACTACGAGTACGCCAAGCTGCCCGGCAGCACGTACGGCAGCTGGCCCTTCGATTTCCCGCAGTACCTGCTGCTCAACCTCGCGGTCGGCGGCACCCTCGGCGGCACCCCCGACGACAGCCTCTTTCCGGTGACGATGGAGGTCGACTACGTGCGGGTGTACCAGCCCTGACGCGCAGCGCGCCGGCTACTGCGCGGTGCCGGTCATCCAGGCGCGGCGGATCTGGCGGCCGCATTGCGCCGAGTCCCAGCCCGCACCCTGCTCGACCTGGCGCGCCACGATGCCGTAGGTGCTGCGCGTGGCGTCGATCCACGGATAGAAGCCGAAGGCGCCCGCGCTGCTGAAGCTGCCGTCGTCGCCACGGGCCCCGTCGTCCTCCACCCAGTGGCCGAGCGAGTAGTGCCAGTTCACGCCCGCCGGCAGCGGCGTGTACAGCGCGTCGGCGCAGGTGTCGGGGTTGGTGCACACCGCGTTCGTTCCGAGCTGGCGGCCCAGCTCGAGCGTGCCATCCATGAGCTTGCGCAGGAAGCGCGCGTAGTCGCCGGGCGTGGTCACGACGCCGCCGGCCAGCTGCGGCTGCGCGTAGCCGATGCCCAGGTCGATGCCCAGCTGCGAGCGCATCTCGCTCGCGAGGGCCGCATCGTCCAGCGGGCCGAGGCCGGTCAGCGTCGCGTGCTTCTGCATGTGGCCGCCGCCGTAATAGAACTTGCCGTCGGTCAGCTCGTCGTGCTCGCCGTTGCGCAGCGTGTCCTCGCAATCCTGCACCGTCTGCCCGGGCAGGCAGGCCGAGAAGTGGGTGTAGCCGCTGCGGAAGGTGAGGAACTTGATGGCGGCCTGGGTCAGCACCGGCTGGCGCTGCACCACGTAGGCGCTGTACATCCACTTCGAGGCCGAGGCGATGCTCATCGGGGTCGATGCGGTGTAGAGCGTCGGATCCGATGGGCGCGTCACGGAGCCGCCGGCGAGCTGCTGCGAGCCGTTGCCGATCTCCCAGTAGAAGGGGCCGATGCCGGCGCACAGGTTGGTGCTGCTCTCGGCGGTCGCGGTGGCGGCGGCGATGCGCGCCGACAGGGTCGGCGTGGGCGTTCCCACGTCCTGCGCGCCGGAGCCCGGCGACGCGGGCGTGTCGGCACCGCCCCCGCCGCATCCGGCGAGGGCGATGCAAACGGCGGCGGCCGCCGCGTTCGTGCGAGTCTTCTTCATGCTGTTCCTCCTGCTGCGGTCGGTTGCGCCCCTGGACGGTCGGCCCACTGTAGGAAAGCTTTCTGTAAATTCTGTGGAAGCGCCCGACGGCGTCGGCGCGGGCGGCACAATTGCGCCACCGAGCCGCTTCTCCACGAGTGCCCTTGCCCACCACCGCCGCGCATCCCGTGCTGCTGGTCGAAGACGACCCGATGATCGCGAGGACCCTGGCACTCAGCCTGCGCTACCAGGGCTTCGAGCTGACCGTCGCCGGCTCGCTGCGCGAGGCGACGCAATGCCTCGCGTCGCGCCGCTTCGGCCTGCTGATGCTCGACCTCGGGCTGCCCGACGGCAACGGCCTGTCGCTGTGCCGGCAGGTGCGTGAACACGACGCCGACATGCCCATCCTCGTGCTCACCGCGCGCACCGACGAGTCGAGCGCGGTGGCGAGCATCGAAGGCGGCGCCGACGACTACGTGCGCAAGCCGTACGGGCTGCAGGAACTCGCCGCTCGCATGCGCCGCCTGATCGAGCGCAGCGCGGTGGCCCCGCGTGCGCGGGCGGCCTTCGGCACGGTCGCCATGGACCTGCAGCGCCATGCGGTGGCGGTCGACGGCCGCGCGCTGCGCCTGGGCAAGCGCGAGTTCGACATCCTGCGACTGCTGCTGCAGGCCGCGGGCGACGTGGTCACGCGCGAGCAGATGCTCGACGCGCTGCACTGCGACGGCGCCATCTACGACCGCACCATCGACTCGCACCTGAGCCACCTGCGGCGCAAGCTCAAGGAGGCGGGCGCCGACGTGCGCATCTGCGCCATCTACGGCGTGGGCTACCGGCTGGAAAGCGACGCGTGAACCGCTCGCTGTGGTGGCGCTTCCTGGCGCTGAGCGTCGTCTTCTCGCTGCTGCTGAGCCTCTTGTACGTCCTGCTGGTGCGCGAGACCACGCACACCGCGCGCGCGGCCATCCAGCGCAGCATCATGCTGTTCATCGCGCGCTCGCTCGAAGGCGCGCCGCCCGCCGAGGCCATGGGCCGCCTCGACGCGCTGCTGGCCGAGTCGCCGGAGATGCCGCGCGAGCTGTGGATCCTCGATGCGCACGGCCGCCTGCTGGCGAGCCGCACCGGCACGCCCCTGCCGCCGCTGGAGGGACTGCTGGATGCCGCGCTCGCGCGCCATGAGGTGCGCACGACGCCGCGCGGCTGGCTGAGCGGGCAGCAGCTCTCGGTGGCGCGCCTTGACACGCCCGAGCCGCGCTTCGTGCTGTCGCGCAACAGCGGCGTGGTCGGACGCCCCATCCTGCGCTTCCAGAGCATTTTCTTCGTGGGCTCGCTGGTGGTGGCCATGTTCCTCGGGCTGTCGCTGGTGACGCTGTACCTGCGCGGACGCTCGCATGAAGCGCGGCAGGTGATCGCGCGCCTCGAGGCCGGCGACCTGCAGGCGCGTTTCCGGGCCGACCGGCTCGACGCGATCGGCGCGCTGATGCTCGATTTCAACCGCATGGCCGACGAGATCGCGCGCCTGGTGCAGCGGCTGCAGACCGCCGAGGACGCGCGGCGCGCGCTGCTGCAAGACCTCGGCCACGACCTGCGCACGCCGCTGACGAGCCTGCGCACCTCCATCGACACCGTCACCACGCACGGCGCGGCCATGCCCGAGGCGGAGCGCGCCGAGTTCTTCGCCATCATCCGCAGCGAGCTCGACTACTTCGTCCGGCTGATCGACGACCTCTTCTTCATCGCCGACATCGCCGAGCCGCGCTATCGGCGCTCCGCCGAGCGCGTCGATGTGGCCGGGCTGCTGGGTGCCGAGCTGCGCGCGGCGCAAAGCCGCCGGCCGGGCGACGCGCCGGGCCCGGCGCTCGAGTACACGCTCTCGGCGCCGGCGCACCAGGGTGGGTGCGAGGTGGTGGGCGACCGCATGCTGCTGTCGCGCCTGCTGCGCAATGGGCTGGACAACGCCACCAAGCATGCGCGGCGGCGGGTGCATGTGGCGGTGCAGGCGGAGCCGCACGCGATCGAGTTGCGCATCGAGGACGATCGCCCTGGCATCGATGCATCGCAGATCGCGAGCTTCGGCCGGCGGCGCACGCAGCGCCTGCACAGCGACGCCGCGCGCCCCAGCCTGTCGCTCGGCCTGGGCTCGGTGATCATGAAGACCATCGTCGACCTCCACGGCGGCGAGCTCGCCGTGTCCGCCGGGGCGCAGGGCGACGGCGCAGGCACCCGCCTGACGATCCGGCTGCCGCGCGAGGCCTGAGGCCCTAGGGTTTCACCGAGGCCGCGAGGCCGCCGACACCACTATCATCGCGGTTCTGAAATCGCTTTCAGAATGCGGTTTCAGAGCAAACACCAAGACGGCGGGTCCGCGCCGTCACGAGTGTCGATCCGCCACGGGACACCATCGAGGAGATACACGAATGCTGAGCAAACACGCCTTGTCCGCGGCCGCGGCCATCGCCATCGGGAGCGTCATGGTTGCGCCAGCCGCGGCGCAGGTTTCCATCAACGGCGGGGTGCAGGCCCGCCTGGGGGTGCTCAAGCGCAGCGGCGACACGGCGCCGGGCTACGACAACTCCACCCAGTCGGTGGACGGGCTGTGGTTCCTGTTCTTCAACGCCACCAAGGACCTCAAGGGCGGCTACAACGCCGGCTTCAGCTGCAACACCGTGGCGACCACGGTCGACGGCGCCAACGCCGGCTTCAGCGGCGAGGCGCTGCCGGTGCATCACGACTGGGACCAGTTCTTCGCGGGCAAGGACAACTACTCGCAAAGCCAGGGCGGCTTCTCCTCGTACGGCAATTCGCTGGGCGACAGCAACGGCCCGATGTGCAACGACGAGGTCAGCGGCTACCTGCAGACGCCGTTCGGCAAGTTCAGCGCCGGCCACATCATGAACCCCATGCGCCTGCTGTACGACGGCTTCACCGTCAACCCGGTGTGGGCCAACCAGCGCGGGTACTACACGGTGGCCGACATCCGCGGCAACGCGCTGCGCTACAGCAACTCGTGGGGGCCGGTGAACCTCGAGCTGCAGCTCAACACCGCCAGCGACGCCAAGGCCGCCTCGCCCGCCAGCGGGCACGACAAGGCCTACACCGTGGTCGCCACCTACGAGCCGGTGAGCGGCACGGTGTTCGGCGCCGGCATCATGGACCTGAGCGGCGACACCGCCAACAAGTACGTCACGGCCGCCTCGCCCAACAAGCACACCGCCGTCGGCGTGTCGGCCAAGACGCGGCTGGGGCCGATCAACGTCGGCTGGACCTACACCGGCGGCAAGAACAAGCCGACGTCGGACTTCGCCGCCACCTACGGGCAGGATTTCATCAAGGAGTACGACAACACCTTCAAGCTGAGCTACGACATGGGCTCATGGCAATTCCAGGGGTTCCTGAGCCGCGAATACTTCGGCGCCAGCACCGGCCAGTGGGGCGGGCTGTACCACATCGTCGAGGGCCCGCTCACCGGCCAGACCTTCGGCCAGATCAAGATCAACCGCACCAACGTCGACCTGTGGGCGCTGTACGACATGGGCAAGGACGTGAAGACCTACCTGCGCTTCAACACCATCGAGAAGAAGTTCACGTCGGCCGACCTGGCCGCCTTCTCCGCCACCATGCGTTCGACGAAGCTCGAGGGTGGCTGGTTGATCAACTTCTGAGAAGGCCGCTCCCATGACGAAACCCGCTCTCCTCGCCGTTGCGCTCGGCGCCGCCGTGATGTCGCTCGGCGTGCACGCGCAGACCACGCTGACCGTGGCCGCCTTCCCGTCGGTCGACAAGATCGTCAAGTCGGCGATCCCCGGCTTCAAGAAGCTGCACCCGAACGTCGAGGTCAAGGTGATCGGGCGCGAGTACGCCGATCACCACAACGCGATGGTCACTTCGCTGGCCACCGGCACCGGCCTGCCCGACGTGATGGCCGTCGAGCTCGGCTTCCTCGGCCGCTTCGCCGAGGGCAAGACGCTCGAAGACCTGGCCAAGCCGCCCTACAACGGCGGCCAGTACACCAAGAAGTTCGTCGCCTTCACCATTCCGCTGGCCACCAACAGCGCGGGCGAGCTGTCGGCCATCCCGACCGACATCGGGCCCGGCACGCTCTTCTACCGCGAAGACCTGCTGAAGAAGGCCGGCGTCACGGAGAAGGACCTGACCCGCTCGTGGGAGTCCTACATCGAGGCCGGCAAGAAGATCAAGGCGGCCACCGGCGCCTATCTGCTGGCCACCGCCAACGATCTCCAGCGCATCGTCATCCGCACCGGCCTGAAGGACGGCGAGGGCGTGTTCTTCGACAAGAACAACAAGACCCTGGTCGACAGCCCGCGCTTCGTGCGCTCCTTCGAACTGGCCAAGCAGGTGCGCGACGCCAAGCTCGACGCCAAGATCGGCGCATGGAGCAACGAGTGGTCCGAGGCCTTCAAGCGCGGCACCGTCGCCACGCAGATGATGGGCGCGTGGCTGGGCGGCCACCTGCAGAACTGGCTCGCGCCCAACACGCGGGGGCTGTGGCGCGTGGCCGACCTGCCCGGCGGCGCCTACGGCTCCTGGGGCGGCACCTTCTACGCGATCCCGAAGAAGGCCCAGCACAAGGACGTCGCCTGGGAGTTCATCAAGTACATGACGCTCGACCGGGACGTCCAGCTCAACGCCTTCAAGACCGAGGATGCCTTCCCCGCCCTCGTCGACGCGCAGAACGATCCGTTCTACGAGCAGCCGGTGGACTTCTTCGGCGGCCAGAAGGCGCGCCTGATCTGGCGCGACGCGGTGCCCCACATCCCTGCGCTGGAAGTCGGCAAGCACGACCCGGTGGCCGAGGAGGTGATCGCCACCGAGCTGGACAAGGTGCTGGAGCAAGGCAAGGACATCAAGTCCGCGCTGGCCGACGCCAAGGCGCTGATCGAGCGGCGCGCCCGCCGCTGACCGACGCATGACATCGCTTCGGCCACCGCACCGCGGCCCCGACACGGTGGCGCTGCCCGCCGCGGCGCTGCCGGCGGCGTCGCGCCAGCGCCGCCGCCTCCAGCCTCGGCACTGGGCGCCGTACCTGTTCATCAGCCCGTTCTTCGTGCTGTTCGCGGTGTTCGGCCTCTTCCCGCTGCTGTTCTCGCTGATCACCGCGTTCACCACCTTCGATCCCAACGCGGGCCTCGATTCGATGAAATCCGTCGGCGTCGAGAACTTCCGGTTCGCCCTGGGCGACGAATGGTTCTGGAAATCGCTGTGGAACACGCTGTGGCTGGGCGTGGTCTCGGGCGCGCCGCAGCACCTGGTGGCGATCCCGCTCGCGTACTTCATCCACACCTCGTTCAAGCGCTGGCGCAACGCGGTGCTGGGCGCGTACTTCCTTCCCTACATCACCTCCACGGTGGCCATCGCGCTCATCTTCACCACGCTCTTGTCCACCGACTTCGGCGTGATCAACCAGGGCTTCGCGCAGTTGCACAGGCTGCCGCTCGTGGGCGCGCTGTTCCCGGCGGAGAACGTCAACTGGCTGGGCCGGCGCGAGTACATCAAGCCCGCCGTCGCGCTGGTGGTGTTCTGGCGCTACGTGGGCTTCAACACGGTGCTGTACCTCGCCGCGCTGCAGACCATCCCCAAGGACCTGTACGAGGCCGCGACCATGGACGGCGCGACCCGCTGGCAGCAGTTCCGCCACATCACGCTGCCGCTGCTCAAGCCGATGATGTTCTTCGGCGTGACGCTGTCGGTGATCGGCGGGCTGCAGCTGTTCGAGGAGCCCTTCGTGCTCGCCGGCGCGCGCGGCGGCACCGACCAGGCCGCGATGACGACCGCCATGTACATGTTCCGCACCGCGTTCGAGTTCAACGAATGGGGCACCGCCAGCGCGATCTCGTGGCTGCTGTTCATCTGCATTGCAGTGCTCACGTGGCTCACGAACAAGGCCTTCGCCCGCGGCAGCATGGAGTCGTGATGGACGCACGCCGCCAATCCCTGGACCCGCAGAGCGCGGTCGCCTACCTCTTCGTCGGCGCGGGCGCGCTGCTGATGCTCGCGCCCTTCTATTTCATGTTCGTCTTCGCGACGCACAGCCGCAGCGACATCTTCAGCCTGCCGCCCCCGACCTGGTTCGGCGCAGACCTGCTCACCAACCTGCGCCTGCTGCAGGAGAACGTGCCCCTCTTCTGGCGCAACTTCGGCGTCAGCGTGTACGTGGGCCTGATGGGCACGGCCCTGTCGCTGTTCTTCTGCTCGCTCGCCGGCTACGCCTTCGCGATGTACGAGTTCCGCTTCAAGAAGGCCGCCTTCGCGATCGTCATGGCGACCATGCTGCTGCCGCCGTTCCTGGGGATGATCCCGACCTTCATCGTGATGGACGCGCTGGGCTGGCTCAACCAGCCGCGCGCGCTGTACCTGCCCGGCGCCGCCGGCGCCTTCGGCATCTTCCTCATGCGCCAGTACATCGGCTCGGCCATCCCCAAGGAACTGGTGGAGGCTGCGCGCATGGACGGCTGCGGCGAGTTCCGCATCTACTGGAACATCGTGCTGCCGCTGTGCACGCCGGCACTGGGCACGCTCGGGCTGATCGCCTTCATCGCGTCATGGAACAACTTCCTCGGCCCGCTCATCGTCATGCGCGAGATGGAGTCGTACACGCTGCCGCTCGCCCTGCGCGCCATGCAAAGCCCGGTCAACACCGAATGGGGTGCGGTGATGGCCGGGTCGGCGGTGGCGGTGCTGCCGCTGCTGGTGCTGTTCGTCCTTTCCTCGCGCCGCCTGATCGACGGCCTCACCGCCGGCGCCGTCAAGAGCTGAGCCGGCCCGCTTCCACGCGACAACGACAACGACAACGACCCCTACCTCCGTCATGCCAAGCACGAGCGAGTTTCCGAAGGCCTTCGTCTGGGGCGCCGCGACCAGCGCCTACCAGATCGAGGGCGCCGCATCCGCCGACGGGCGCGCCCCGTCGATCTGGGACACCTTTTGCCGCCGCAGCGGCGCAATCGTCGACGCCAGCAGCGGCGACACCGCCTGCGACCACTATCACCGCCTGGACGCCGACCTCGACCTGATGCGCGAACTCGGCTTGCCGGCCTACCGCTTCTCGGTCTCGTGGCCGCGCGTGCAGCCGCAGGGGGCCGGTGCCTGGAATCCCAAGGGGCTGGATTTCTACGAGCGACTGGTGGACGGCCTGCTCGAGCGCGGCATCGCGCCCTACCTCACGCTGCACCACTGGGACCTGCCGCAGGCGCTGCAGGAGCGCGGCGGCTGGGCCGAGCGCGAGGTGGCGCTGCGCTTCGTCGACTACGCGCGCACGCTGGCGGCGCGCTTCGGCGACCGCGTCGCATCGATCGCCACCCACAACGAACCCTGGGTCATCGCCACGCTCGGCCACGAGCAGGGCATCTTCGCGCCCGGCGTCAAGAGCCGGCGCACCGCCGCGCAGGTGTCGCACCACCTGCTGCTGTCGCACGGCCTCGCGGTGCAGGCGATACGCGCGGACGGCGTGAAGGCGCCGCTGGGCATCGTGCTCAACCAGGCACCGCTGGTCGCGGCCAGCGACACCGAGCGCGACCGCGATCAAGCGCGGCTGGAAGACGGCCGGCTGATCCGCTGGTACATGGACGCGCTTTTTCGCGGCCGCTACCCGAGCGACGTGTTGCAGCACCTGGGCGGCGACGCGCCGCGGGTTGAGGAGGGCGACCTGCGCAACATCCGCACGCCGCTCGACTTCCTCGGGCTCAACTACTACACCCGCGGCGTCGTCGGCAGCGCGTCGAGCGCGCCACCGTCCGGCGCCGATCTCACGGACATGGGCTGGGAGGTGTACCCGCAAGGCCTCACCGAACTGCTGGTGCGGCTCAAGCGCGACTATCCGCTGCCGCCGCTGTACATCACCGAGAACGGCGCGGCCTATGCCGACACGCCCGAGGGGGACCGGGTGCACGATCCGCTGCGCCGCGAGTACCTGCGCCGCCACATCGCGGCGGTCGCCGACGCGATCGCCGCCGACGTCGACGTGCGCGGCTATTTCGTGTGGAGCCTGTTCGACAACTTCGAGTGGGCCTTCGGCTTGGGCAAGCGCTTCGGCCTGGTCTACGTCGACTACGCCACGCAGCGGCGCATCCCCAAGGACAGCGCCTTCTGGTACCGCGATTTCGTCGCCGCCCACGGCGCACGGACCGCGGCCCTTGCTTCCTGAATCACGAGGTCCGCCATGGGCACCGTCAGCCTCCAAGGCATCGAGAAGTTCTACGGCGCGACCCAGGTCGTGCACGGCGTGGACCTGCAGGTCCGCCAGGGCGAGTTCCTCGTCTTCGTCGGCCCGTCGGGCTGCGGCAAGTCCACCATCCTGCGCATGATCGCGGGCCTCGAGGACATCAGCGGCGGCCGGCTGGCGATCGACGGCGAGACCGTCAACGACGTGCCGCCCGCGCAGCGCGGCACCGCGATGGTGTTCCAGAACTACGCGCTGTATCCGCACATGACCGTCGCCGAGAACATGGGCTTCGCGCTCAAGCTGTCCGGTGCGCCGCGACAGGCGGCGCAGGCCGCGGTCGGCCGCGCGGCCGAGATCCTGCGCATCTCCCACCTGCTCGAACGCAAGCCCAAGGCCCTTTCCGGCGGCGAGCGCCAGCGGGTGGCGATCGGCCGCGCCATCGTGCGCAAGCCCAAGGTGTTCCTGTTCGACGAGCCGCTGTCGAACCTGGACGCCGCGCTGCGGGTGCAGATGCGCCTGGAGCTGTCGGCCCTGCACCGCGAGCTGGGCACGACGATGATCTACGTGACGCACGACCAGGTCGAGGCGATGACCATGGGCGACCGCATCGCCGTGTTCAACGCCGGCCGCATCGAGCAGGTGGGCCCGCCGCTGCATCTCTACGAGCAGCCGGCCAATCGCTTCGTCGCCGGCTTCCTCGGCTCGCCCCGCATGAATTTCCTGCCCTGCGATGTGGTGAGCGCCGACGCGCACCGCCTCACGCTCGACCTGCTGCAGCGCTTCGAGCTGGTGCTGGATCGAGCGCGCGCCGACGCGCGGCCCGCCACGCTGGGCGTGCGCCCCGAGCACCTCGAAGTCGTGCCGATGGAAGACGGCCTGCCGGCGAGCGTGGAACTGCTCGAACACCTGGGCGACGTGACGATCGGCCACTTCCGCGTGCCCGACAGCGAGCTGCTGCTGGCGGCCAAGCTCGACGTCCGCCGGGCGGCGGCACTGCAGGTCGGTATGCGCGTCGGCCTGCGGCCCGATCCCGCGCACTGCGTTCTGTTCGACGCCGAGGGCCGCGCCTGCTCCATCTAGCACAAGACGCCGCGTTCGTGCACTAGAGGTCGTGCGCGGGGGGCGCGCTTGCGACGCCGCAAGCGGATGTGCGAGCCGATTGACCTGGCTCAATTCACGCCGGACGGCGGCCGAATAGAAACAGTCACCAGCAGCGTCTTGGTGACGCGCGTCGGCAGGACACCGGATGCGCCATAACGATCTTGGAGACAAGCCGCGGGTCTTCCTGCCCCGCGTGAGCGCGCGCCGCGGCTCGTCATGAGCGCAGACGTCCGCCACATCGTCGGCTCGCTGCTCATCAGGCCGGGCGCGACACCCGCCATCCGCTGCGAGCGGCCGATGGTCGGCGCCACGCTGATGCGCCGCCTGATCGACGGGCGTCCCGCCAGCGCGCTGCCCGACGCCATCGCCGCCCTCTTCACCCTGTGCGCCAGCACGCAGCGGCAGACGGCGCAGCGCGCGCTGCGTGCCGCCCGCGGCGACGTCGATCGCGACGACGACGCGCGCGCATTGGATCGGCTCGCCCTGTCGGTCTTCACGGCGCGCGAGCACCTGCAGCGCCTCGCGCTCGAGCTGCCGCTGATGGTGCCGCGCGACGGCGTGCCGATCGATGCGGCCGGCGTGCGCGACGCGCCGGTGTTCCGGCTGCCGTCGCAGCCCGACAAGCTCGCGCTGACGCAGGCCGTGGGCGCGCTCGGACCGTGGCTGCAGCAGCATCTGCTGGGCATGGCGCCCGAACGCTGGCTGAACGGCTGGCAGCAGGACGCGCCGACCTGGCTCGCCGCATGGGCCGAGCGCCAGGCCCATCCGGTCGCGCGCTGGCTCACGGCGGTGCGCGATCAAGCACGTGCCCTCACGATCGAATGCCGGCGCCTGGACGCGCTCGACGATGCTCAGGCGGGGATGGCCGCGCTCGCGGCGTCGCTGGCCGAATCGCCCGCCTTTGCCGAGCGGCCGCTGTGGCGCGGCGCGCCGGCCGAGACCGGGCCGTGGACGCGCGCCGGCCATGTCGAGGCGGTGCACACGCTGTGGGATCGGCTGGGCGCGCGGCTCGCCGACCTGCTGCGCATCGCCTGCGGCGAGCGCCTGGCTTGCGGGGCGCTCGCGCTCGCTCCCGGCGAAGGCGTCGCTTGGAGCGAAATGTCGCGCGGCCTGCTGGTGCACTGGGTGAAGCTGGCGCCGGGCGCACGCTCAGCCGGCGGCACGCACGCCGAGCGCTACCAGGTCCTCGCGCCGACCGAATGGAATTTCCATCCCGACGGCGCGCTGGGCCGCGCCTTGGCCAGCGGACGCATCGACGCGGCCGGTGCCCGGCTGGCCACGGCCGTGCTCGACCCCTGCGTCGCCTTCCACATCGAGACGGAGGCCGGCCATGCATGAGATGAGCCTGGCCGGCGGCGTGCTGCGCCTGGTCGAGGAGGCGGCCGCGCGCGAGCACTTCAGGCGCGTCGAGCGCCTCACCTTGCAGGCCGGCGCGCTGGCCGGCGTGGAGGTCGGCGCGCTGCGCTTCGCGCTGCAGGCGATCGCGCCCGGCACGCCGCTCGAAGGCGCAGCGATCGAGATCGAGGAGCCGCCGGGCAGCGCATGGTGCATGGCCTGCGGCGTGAGCGTGCCCTTGGCGGCACGCGGCGACCCCTGCCCGCGCTGCGGCGGCTGGCAGCTCACGCCCACGGGCGGGACCGAACTGAAGGTGCGCGAGCTGCTCGTGCACGACGATTGAGGACGACATCATGTGCGTGGTCTGTGGATGCGGCGACACCGGCAAGCCCGCCGGTGCGCCGGCGGTGAGCGCGATCGGCGACCTGGACTTCGGCGCGGGCGCGGCGCGCGTGTCGGTGCCGGGCATGAGCGCGGCGCGCGCCATCCGCCTCGAAGCCGACGTGCTGGGCGAGAACGACCGCGTCGCACGTGAGAACCGCGCCCACTTCGAAGCGCACGGCGTGGTGGCGTGGAACCTGGTGTCCAGCCCCGGCTCGGGCAAGACGACCCTGCTGGTGGCGACGATCGAGGCGCTCAAGCGCCGCGCCCCCGGCCTGGCGCTGGCCGTCATCGAAGGCGACCAGCAAACCAGCCACGACGCCGACCGCATCCGCGCCACCGGCGCGCCGGCCATCCAGGTCAACACCGGCAAGGGCTGCCACCTCGACGCGCCGATGGTGGCGGCGGCTTTCGCGCGGCTGCCGCTGCATGGGCACGGGCACGATCATCGTCACGGGCACGATCATTCGCATGCCCACGCGCACGCGGGCGACGACGGCGCCCTGCTCTTCATCGAGAACGTGGGCAACCTGGTGTGCCCCGCGATGTGGGACCTGGGCGAGCGCGGCAAGGTCGCGATCCTCTCGGTCACCGAGGGCGAGGACAAGCCGCTCAAGTACCCCGACCTGTTCGCCGCCTCGCGCCTGATGGTGATCAACAAGGTCGACCTGCTGCCGCACCTGGACTTCGACGTGCCGCGCTGCATCGAGTACGCGCTGCGCGTGAACCCGGCCATCGAGGTGCTGCTGGTATCGGCGCGCACCGGCCAGGGCATGGACGCGTGGCTCGACTGGCTGCTCGACGCGGGCGCCGAAGCCGGCGCCGCACCGCGGACCGCCGCCCTTGCAGCGAGCGCGCCATGAGCAACGTCGTCACCCTGCCCAGTGCCGCGCCGGCGCGCGTTCTCGCGGTCGGCGCCTGGCTCAAGAACACCGCCTGCCTGCTCGACGGGCGGCGCGTGCACTGGTCGGCGCTGCACGGCGACCTCGGCACGCCCGACGCCTGCCGCGCGCTCGAAGCCTCGGTCGAGGCGCTGCTCGCCGCGGCCGACGGACCGCTCGACGCGATCGCGCACGACCTGCATCCCGACTTCCCGAGCACGCAGCTCGCCATCGCGCTGGCGGCGCGCCTGCAGGTCCCCGCCGTGCCGGTGCAGCACCACCATGCGCACATCGGCGTGGTGCAGGCCGAGCTCGGCCGCAACACGCCGGTGATCGGCATCGCGCTCGACGGCGTCGGCCTGGGCGCGGACGGCAACGCCTGGGGCGGCGAGCTGCTGCGCGTGGCCGGCGCCGACTGGCGCAGGCTCGACCACCTCACGCCGCTCGCGCTGCCCGGCGGCGACGCGGCTGCGCGCGACACCTGGCGCATGGCCGCCTCGGCGCTGTACACGCTGGGCCGCGGCGACGAGATCGTGCCGCGCTACGGCCACATCGTCGGCAAGACGATGACCGCGGGCGTGCACAAGATGCTGCAGCGCGGCCTCAACTGCCCCATGACCACCAGCGCCGGCCGCTGGTTCGACGCGGCGGCCGGCCTGCTCGGCCTGAGCGTGAAGCAAAGCTTCGAGGCCGAGGCCGCGATCGCGCTGGAGAAGGCCGCCACCGCCTGGCTCGCCACGCACGCCGACCCGACCATCGAGCCGCTGGACGGCCTCGACCTGCGACCGCTGGCGACGGCGCTCGTCGCGCTGGCGGACGCCGGCCGCGCCGACGAAGGCGCGGCGCAGTTCCACCTCGCGCTCGCGCGCGCGCTGGCCGCGGCCGCGATCGCGGCGGCGCGGCACGACGGCATCGGCAGCGTCGCGCTGGGCGGCGGCTGCTTCCTCAATCGGCTGCTCGGCCAGCGCCTCGCCGACGCGCTGCAGGCGGCCGGGCTCACGGTGCATGCGCCGCGCCGGGTGGGCCCGGGCGACGCCGGCCTCGCGCTCGGCCAGGCATGGATCGCGGCGCACACCGTCACCGCGCCGATGACGGTGGTCGAGATGGTGGACGTCGACGACCAGGTGCTGCCATGTGCCTAGCCCTGCCCGCGCGCGTGGTCTGCCTCGATGGCGCCGGGCAGGCGATGGTCGAGCTGGGCGGCGTGCGCAAGGAGGTGTCGGTGGCGCTCACGCCCGACGCGCGCGTCGGCGACTACGTGATCGTGCACGTCGGCCACGCGATCGGCCAGATCGACCCCGAGGAGGCGGCGCGCACGTTGGCGCTGTTCGCAGAAATGTCCGCGGCGGACGATGCCCCCGCGCCGGAGGCGGCGTGAAGTACATCGACGAATTCCGCGACGGCGCGCTGGCACGCGGCCTCGGCGAGCGCATCGCGGCAGAGGTGCAGCCGGGGCGCCGCTACAGCTTCATGGAGTTCTGCGGCGGCCACACCCACGCGATCTCGCGCTACGGGATCACCGAGCTGCTGCCCGCGCAGGTGCGCATGATCCACGGCCCCGGCTGCCCGGTGTGCGTGCTGCCGATCGGACGCATCGACCAGGCGATCGGCGTGGCGCTGGAGCACGGCGCCATCGTCTGCAGCTACGGCGACACGATGCGCGTGCCCGCCTCCGACAGCCTCTCGCTGATGAAGGCCAAGGCGCGCGGCGGCGACATCCGCATGGTCTATTCGGCGGCCGATGCCCTCAAGGTGGCGCGCGAGAACCCGGCGCGCGAGGTCGTGCTCTTCGCCATCGGCTTCGAGACCACCACGCCGCCCACGGCGCTGGCCATCCTGCAGGCGGCGCGCGAGTCCCTCGCCAACTTCAGCGTGCTCAGCTGCCACGTGCTCACGCCCAGCGCGATCACCCACATCCTCGAATCGGCGGAGGTGCGCCAGTACGGCACGGTGCCGATCGACGGCTTCATCGGCCCGGCGCACGTGAGCATCGTGATCGGCTCGCAGCCCTACGAACATTTCGCCGAGGAATACCGCAAGCCGGTGGTGATCGCCGGTTTCGAGCCGCTGGACGTGATGCAGTCCATCCTGATGCTCGTGCGCCAGGTCAACGAAGGCCGCGCCGAGGTGGAGAACGAGTTCGCGCGGGCGGTCACGCGCGAGGGCAACCGCGCGGCGCAGCAGGCGGTGTCGCAGGTGTTCGAGCTGCGCGAGCGCTTCGAGTGGCGCGGCCTGGGCGAGGTGCCCTACAGCGCCCTCAAGATCCGCGCGCCCTTCGCCGCGTTCGATGCCGAGCGCCGCTTCAGCCTCGGCTACCGGCCCGTGTCCGACCACAAGCGCTGCGAGTGCGGCGCGATCCTGCGCGGCGTGAAGCGCCCGGTCGACTGCACGCTGTTCGGCACGGTGTGCACGCCCGAAAGCCCGATGGGCTCGTGCATGGTCTCCACGGAAGGTGCCTGCGCAGCGCATTACTCGTATGGCCGCTATCGGGACATGAACAACCCCATCGAGGACGCGGCATGACGGTGAAGAAGGACTACGTTCGCCCGCTGGACCTGCACCAGGGCCGCGTCGACATGAACCACGGCGCGGGCGGTCGCGCCTCGATGCAGCTGATCGAGGAGGTGTTCGCGCGCGCCTTCGACAACGAGTTCCTGCGCCAAGGCAACGACGGCGCCGCGCTGCCGGTGCCGCCCGAGCTGTGCGACGGCGGCCGGCTGGTGAT
The DNA here is from genome assembly GCA_035254085.1 of Piscinibacter sp. Taxonomy (GTDB): domain Bacteria; phylum Pseudomonadota; class Gammaproteobacteria; order Burkholderiales; family Burkholderiaceae_C; genus Albitalea. Next base: position 145 of record DATFAY010000093.1, on the reverse strand, counting down.
GTCGACCGACGGCCATGTGGTGTCGCCGCTGTTCTTCGCCGGCGGCGACCTGGGCTGCCTGGCGGTGCACGGCACGGTCAACGACGTGGCGATGATGGGCGCGCGCCCGCTGTACCTCGCGGCCAGCTTCATCCTCGAGGAAGGC
>DATFAY010000092.1:0-3098 GCA_035254085.1 Piscinibacter sp. | reverse complement strand
GTGGAGCACAACATGCGCCTCGTGATGGGCGTGTCGGACCGGGTGTTCGTGCTCGACCAGGGCCGCAAGCTCACCGAGGGCACGCCCGACGAGGTGGCGCGCGATGCGCGCGTGATCGACGCCTACCTGGGCACCGAGCAGGCCCCGGCGCCTTCGCCGCAAGGAGCGGTCGATGCTCGAGGTTGACCGCGTCGCCAGCCGCTACGGCCGCATCCCCGCGCTGGACGGCGTGAGCCTGCGCGTGGGCGCGGGCGAACTGGTCGCGCTGGTGGGGGCCAACGGCGCCGGCAAGACCACGCTGCTGCGCGCGATCTCCGGCGTGCAGCCGATCTGCGGCGGCGCCGTGAGCTTCGACGGCCGCGACCTCAAGGACGTTCATGCGCAGCGGCGAGTGCAGCGCGGCATCGTGCAGGTGCCCGAGGGGCGCCACGTGTTCGCGCCGTTGAGCGTCGAGGACAACTTGCGCCTGGGCGCGTTCGCGCGCGGCGCGCGCGACGGGCTGGCGCGCATCTTCGCGCTCTTTCCGGCGCTGCAGGCCAAGCGCCGCGAGCCGGCGGGCAACCTCTCCGGCGGCCAGCAGCAGATGCTGGCGATCGGGCGCGCGCTGATGGCCGAGCCGCGCCTGTTGCTGCTGGACGAACCCAGCATGGGCCTCGCGCCGCGACTGGTGGCGGAGATCTTCTCGCGCATCGCCGCGCTCAAGGCACTGGGCACGACGATCCTGCTGGTGGACCAGAACGCGCGCGCGGCGCTGGGCATCGCGGATCGCGGCTACGTCATGGAAACCGGCCGCATCGTGCTCAGCGGCTCCGCCGGCGAACTGCTGCACGACCCGCAGGTGCAGCAGGCCTATCTCGGCGGCTGAAAGAGATTCTTGAAAGGACCCCGATGAAAGCCAGTCTGCAAGCCGGTCTCGCGAGCACCGTCCAGTTCGAGGTGAGCCGCGACCGCACCATCGACTTCATGGGCGAGGCCGCGCGTGTCTACGCCACGCCGATGCTCGTGCGCGACATCGAGGTCGCGTGCCGCGATCTGCTGCTGCAGCACCTGGACGCCGGCGAGGACTCGGTCGGCACCCGCGTGGCGATCGACCACATCGGCGCCAGCCTGCTGGGCATGCCGGTGACGATCACGGTGCGCATCGCCTCGGTGCAGGGGCGTGCGGTGGTGTTCGACGTCGAGGGCAGCGACAGTGTCGAGCCGATCGTGCGCGGCCAGCATTCGCGCTTCATCGTCGACGTGGCCAAGACGGCCGAGCGGCTGGCCGCCAAGGCGCGCAAGGCGGGGATGGCGTGAAGACCGCGGCCGACGCCCGGCGCGTGCCGACGTACTGCTACCAGTGCGTCGCAGGCCCCGACCTGCTGACCGTGAAGGTCGAGGGCGGCGTGGCCACCGAGGTCGAGCCCAACTTCTGCGCGGCCGCGGTGCACCCGGGCGGCGGCAAGGTCTGCGTGAAGGCCTACGGCCTGGTCCAGAAGACCTACAACCCGCATCGCGTGCTGACGCCGATGAAGCGCAGCAACCCCAAGAAGGGCCGCGGCGAGGACCCCGGCTTCGTTCCGATCTCGTGGGAAGAGGCGCTCTCGCTGATCGCCGACAAGCTCAATGCGGTGCGCGCCGCCGGCCTCACCGACGACTGCGGCTACCCGCGCGTGGCCGCGAGCTTCGGCGGCGGCGGCACGCCGCAGTCGTACATGGGCACCTTCCCGGCCTTCCTCGCGGCCTGGGGGCCGGTGGACATGGGCTTCGGCTCGGGGCAGGGCGTGAAGTGCTACCACTCGGAGCACCTGTACGGCGAGTTCTGGCACCGCGCGTTCATCGTGGCGCCCGACACACCGCTGTGCAACTACCTCATCTCCTGCGGCGCCAACGTCGAGGCCTCGGGTGGCGTGGTCGGCGTGTGGCGCCATGCCAAGGCGCGGGTGCGCGGCATGAAGCGGGTGCAGGTCGAGCCGCACCTGTCGGTCACCGGCGCCTGCTCGGCGCAGTGGGTGCCGATCAAGCCCAAGACCGACGCGGCCTTCCTCTACGCGCTGATCCACGTGCTGCTGCACGAGCTGCCGCGCGACAAGCTCGACCGCGAGTTCCTAGCGCGGCGCACCGCCTCGCCCTACCTCGTCGGCCCGCAGGGCACCTACCTGCGCGATCGCGCTACGCACAAGCCGCTGGTGTGGGACACCGCCAGCGCACGCGCGCAGCCGCATGACGCGCCGGCGCTCGCCGAGGCGCTCGAAGGCCGCTTCGAGGTCGATGCGGTGGAGATCGGCGCCGACGGCGACGTGCTGGCCGATGGCGTGCTGGCCGGCGAGACCTCGTTCACCAAGTTGATCGACCACATGCAGCCCTACTCGCCCGAGTGGGCCGAGGGCGTGTGCGACGTGAAGGCCTCGGTGATCCGCCAGATCGCGCTCGACTACGCGGCGCACGCGTGCATCGGCGAGACGATCGAGATCGACGGCAAGACGCTGCCCTACCGGCCGGTGGCGGTCTCGCTGGGCAAGACGGTCAACAACGGCTGGGGCGGCTACGAATGCTGCTGGGCCCGCACGCTGCTGGCCGCGCTGGTGGGCGCGCTCGAAGTGCCGGGCGGCACCATCGGCACGACGGTGCGGCTGAACCGGCCGATGTCCGAGCGGCTGCAAAGCGTCACCGCCGGCCCCGACGGCTTCATGCACTACCCGCTGAACCCGACCGACAAGGCGCACTGGTCGGCCAAGCCGAACATCCGCAACGCCTACCGCACCATGGTGCCGCTGGCGGCCGACGGGCCGTGGAGCCAGGCGCTGGGGCCGACGCACTTCTCGTGGATGTTCCTGAAGGACACGCCGGCCGGCCTGCCGCGGGTGACGCTGCCCGAGGTCTGGTTCGTGTACCGAACCAACCCGGCGATCTCGTTCTGGGACACGGCGGCGGTGGGTGCGCAGATGGCGCGCATGCCCTTCGTGGTCGCGTTCGCGTACACGCGCGACGAGACCAACCACATGGCCGACGTGCTGCTGCCCGACGCCACCGACCTGGAGAGCCTGCAGCTGATCCGCATCGGCGGCACCAAGTACATCGAGCAGTTCTGGGACCACCAGGGCTTCGCGCTGCGCCAG
>DATFAY010000091.1:0-16237 GCA_035254085.1 Piscinibacter sp. | reverse complement strand
TCCATCACGCCGAAGTTGTTGACGCCGGAGCCGAAAAACACCGGCGTCTGCTTGCCGGCCAGGAACGCCTGGTGGTTCCATTCGGGCGAGGCGCCCACCGCCAGTTCCATGCTCTGCTCGGCGCTCTCGTATTCGTGGCCGAAGCGCTTGAGGAGCGTGGCGCGATCCGACAGCGGGATGGTCTCGAAATCCTGCGGGCGGCGCTCTGAGCCGGCTTCGAACACGGTCATGGCCTTCGTGCGCAGGTTCATGATGCCGCCGAAGGTCTTGCCCTGGCCGACCGGCCAGGTCATCGGCACGCACGGCATGCCCAGCTCGCGTTCCACCTCGTCCAGGATGTCGAGCGGCTCGCGCACCTCGCGGTCCATCTTGTTGACGAAGGTGATGATGGGCGTGTCGCGCTGGCGGCAGACCTCGATCAGGCGGCGCGTCTGCGCTTCCACGCCGTTGGCCGCGTCGATCACCATCAGCGCCGAGTCCACCGCCGTCAGCACCCGGTAGGTGTCTTCCGAGAAGTCCTTGTGGCCCGGCGTGTCCAGCAGGTTGATGACGTGGTCGCGGTACAGCATCTGCATCACCGAGCTGGCCACGGAGATGCCGCGCTGCTTCTCGATTTCCATCCAGTCGGACGTGGCGTGGCGCGAGGCCTTGCGCGCCTTGACGCTGCCGGCGATCTGGATCGCACCGGAGAACAGCAGCAGCTTCTCCGTCAGCGTGGTCTTGCCCGCGTCGGGGTGGGAGATGATGGCGAAGGTGCGGCGGCGGCGCACCTGGGGCGTGAGCTCGGACATGGGGATGCAGCCTGGACTGCCGGCTGCCGGGTGAAAACCGCTGATTATCGGTGGACGCTCGTGCACACTGGCGCGATGCCCGAATTGCCCGACATCACCGTCTACGTCGAGCGGCTGCAGGCCAAGCTGCGCGGCGACACGCTGCGGCGCGTGCGCTTGCTCAACCCCTTCCTGCTGCGCACGGCGCTGCCGCCGATTTCGCAGGCCGAAGGCAAAGCGGTGGTCGGCGTCGAACGCCTGGGCAAGCGCATCGTGCTGGGGCTCGAAGGCGGGCTCTTCGTCGTCATCCACCTGATGATCGCCGGGCGCCTGCGCTGGCTGGCGGCGGGCGCCAAGCCGCCGGGCAAGAGCGCGCTCGCCGTGTTCGAGTTCGACGCCGGCAGCCTGGTGCTCACCGAGGCCGGCACGCAACGTCGCGCGTCGCTGCACCTTCTGCCGGACCGCGCCGCGCTCGCGGCCATGGACCCCGGCGGCATCGATGTGCTGACGGCCGAGGCAGCGGCCTTTTCCGAGCGCCTGCGCGCCGAGAACCACACGCTCAAGCGTTCGCTCACCAACCCGCGGCTGTTCAGCGGCATCGGCAACGCGTACTCCGACGAGATCCTGCACCGCGCACGGCTGTCACCGGTGACGCTCACCCGCGCGCTCGACGACGGCGAGGTGCAGCGGCTGTTCGAGGCGACCCGCCACGTGATGCACGAGTGGACGGAACGCCTGCGCCAAGAAGCGGGCGACTGGCCCGACAAGGTGACGGCCTTCCATCCGGCGATGGCCGTGCACGGCCGCTTCGGCCAGCCCTGCCCGGTGTGCGCCTCGCCGGTGCAGCGCATCGTGCACGCCGACAACGAGACCAACTACTGCGCGCGCTGCCAGACGGGCGGAAAGCTGCTCGCGGACCGCGCCTTGTCGCGGCTGCTCAAGGCAAGCTGGCCCAGGCACATCGACGACATTGAAAAGTGATCGGCTTCAGGCCAGCGGCGGTTCGAGCAGGAACGGTCGAACCACCTTCAGCAGCCGCTCGACATAGGCCTCCTTCTCGCCCACGGGCGCCGCGTAGAGCAGGGCCTGGGTGGCGGCGTCGATGCCGGCGCGGCTGGCCATCATCCAGGCCGAGAGGTACTGCGAGGCGAGGCAGCCGCCGGCGGTGGCGATCGGGCCCTTGGCATGGAAGGGCGCGTCGACGACCCGCACGCCGGCCTGGACCACCCAGGGCTTGGTGGTGAGGTCGGTGCAGGCCGGCATGTCGGCCAGCAAGCCCAGGCGCGCCATCAGCAGCGTGCCCGAGCACTGGCCGGCCACGAGCTGGCGCAGCGGATCGAGCTGCAGGCGGTCGAGCAGGGCGCTGTTCTCGGCGATCGCGCGGGTGTAGATGCCACTGCCGAAGATGACCGCATCGGCCTCGTTGGCGAATTCCAGCGGCTGCTGCGCCTGCACGACGACGCCGTTCATCGACGTCACCTGGGTGCTGGGGCTGGTGATCTCGGCCTTCCAGCCGTCGGCCTTCAGCCGGTTCAACAGGCCCAGGGGGACGAAGGAATCGAGCTCGTTGAAGCCGTCGAAGGTGAGGATGGCGATGCGCATCGGTGGGGGCCGCGCGAGGCGTGCGGCGCTCGGCGGGCATCCACCGTACGCGAGCCGAAGCGCGCCGTCAATCTTCGAGCAGGCTGCGCAGCATCCAGGCGGTCTGCTCGTGCACGGCCAGGCGCTGCGTCAGCAGGTCGGCCGTGGGCTCGTCGTGCGCCTGATCGGCGAGCGGGAAGAGGCCGCGCGCGGTGCGCGCCACCGCCTCGTGGCCCTCGACCAGGATGCGCACCATGTCGAGGGCGCGAGGCGGCGAGGCCGGCGCGTCCTGGATCGACGCCAGCTTGCCGAACTGCGCATACGAGCCCGGCGCAGGGTGGCCCAGCGCGCGGATGCGCTCGGCGATCGGGTCGACCGCGTTCCAGAGCTCCGTGTACTGCTGCATGAACATGGCGTGCAGCGTGTTGAACATCGGCCCGGTGACGTTCCAGTGGAAGTTGTGGGTCGTGAGATACAGCGTGTAGGTGTCGGCGAGCAGCCGGCTCAAGCCTTCGGCGATCGCTGCGCGGTCCTGCTCGCTGATGCCGATGTGGATGTCCACCGCGCCGCGCGGCTTGCCTTGTCTTTCGGGCATGTGCTTCTCCTGTCGTTTCGAAGCAGTCTATCGACCGGCGCACGCCGGCGCCAATGACTTGCCGCGATGGCCGCGATAGCCTTCGCGGCTATGCGGTCAGGCGCTTCACGCCCGGCAGCTCGCAGGCGTAGATGGCGTTGCGCAGCGCCGCGATCGCCTCGTAGCGCGTGAAGGTGCGCCGCCACGCCAGCACCACCCGCCGCGTGGGCACGGGTGCGGAGAACGGGATGTAGACCACGTGCGAGTGGGTGTCCCTGGATGCGTCCCTGGGCACGCTCAGCTGCGGCACCACCGTCACGCCCATGCCCGAGGCGACCATGTACTTGATGGTCTCCAGCGACGAGCCCTCGAAGCTCTTGCGGATGCCCTCGGCATCGCTGGAAAAGCGCGCGTACTCGGGGCAGACCTCCAGCACATGGTCGCGAAAGCAGTGGCCGGTGCCCAGCAGCAGCATGGTCTCCTGCTTGAGCTCCTCGGCGCTGATGCGCTTGCGCCGGGCCAGCGGGTGCGACCTCGGCACCGCGACCATGAAGGGCTCGTCGTACAGCGGCGCCACCGCCAGGCCGGTGTCCGGAAAGGGCTCGGCCATGATCGCCGCGTCGAGCTCGCCGGTGCGCAGCATGTCGAGCAGCTTGATGGTGAAGTTCTCCTGCAGCACCAGCGGCATCTGCGGCACCCGCTCGATCGCCTGCTTGACGAGATCGGGCAGCAGGTAGGGGCCGATCGTGTAGATGATGCCCAGCCGCAGCGGCCCGGACACCGGATCCTTGCCGCGCTTGGCGATCTCCTTGATGGCGGCGGCCTGCTCGATCACCGACTGCGCCTGGCGCACGATCTCCTCGCCCAGCGGCGTCACGCTGACCTCGTTGGCGCCACGCTCGAAGAGCTTCACGTCCAGCTCCTCCTCGAGCTTCTTGATGGCGACGCTGAGCGTGGGCTGCGAGACGAAGCAAGCCTCGGCGGCCCGGCCGAAGTGCCTCTCGCGGGCGACGGCGACGATGTAGCGCAGTTCGGTGAGGGTCATCGGTCGGCGGGGTGGACTGGCGTCAAGTATGTCAGCGCTTCGGCGATCACGCCTTGAGGTATTCGGAGCGCCCGCCCAGCCAGCGCTCGACGTGGCGCTCGGCCGCCTGCGGGTGCTCGTCCAGCAGGCGCTGGGCCGCGCGGCGCGCTGCGGCCACGAGCGGCTCGTCGAGCGCGAGGTCGGCGAAGCGCAGCAGCGGCGCGCCCGACTGGCGCGCGCCAAGGAACTCGCCCGGGCCGCGGATTTCGAGGTCGCGCCGCGCGATCTCGAAGCCGTCGGTGGTCTCGGCCATGGCCTTGAGGCGCGCCTTGCCAGTGTCCGACAGCGGCGCGGTGTACAGCAACACGCACACGCTCGCCACCGCGCCGCGCCCCACGCGGCCGCGCAGCTGATGCAGCTGGCTCAGGCCGAAGCGTTCGGCGTGCTCGATCACCATCAGGCTGGCGTTGGGCACGTCCACGCCGACTTCGATCACCGTGGTGCTGACGAGCACCGCCATCTGGCCGCCGGCGAACAGCGACATCACCGCGGCCTTCTCCGCGGCGGGCATGCGCCCGTGCAGCAGGCCGACCATGCGCTCGGGCAGTGCGGCGCACAGCTGCTGGTGAGTCGCGGTGGCGTTCTGCAGGTCGAGGTGCTCGCTCTCCTCGATCAGCGGGCAGACCCAGTAGACCTGGCGCCCCAGTTCCACCTCCTGGCGGATGCGCGCGATCACCGCGTCGCGCTTGCCGTCGGCGAACACCTTGGTGACGACCGGGGTGCGACCTGGCGGCAGCTCGTCGATGGTGCTGATGTCGAGGTCGGCGAACAGCGTCATCGCCAGCGTGCGCGGGATCGGCGTCGCGCTCATCATCAGCGTGTGCGGCTCCAGCTGCTGCGCGGCCAGCTTGCTGCGCAACGCGAGCCGCTGCTGCACGCCGAAGCGGTGCTGCTCGTCGATGACGGCCAGGCCCAGCCGCGCGAATTCCACCTCGTCCTGGATCACGGCGTGGGTGCCGACCACCAGCGCCGCCTCGCCCGAGGCGATGCGCGCCAGCATCTCGCGCCGGCCCTTGCCCTTGCGGCTGCCGGTGAGCCAGGCCACGCCCACGCCCAGCGGCGTGAGCCAGCCAATGAGCTTGCGAAAGTGCTGCTCGGCGAGGATCTCGGTGGGCGCCATCAGCGCGCACTGCCAGCCGGCCTGGATCGCGACCGCCGCCGCCAGCGCGGCCACCACCGTCTTGCCGGAACCGACGTCGCCCTGCAGCAGGCGGTGCATGGGCGTCGCGCGCTGCAGGTCGTGCGCGATTTCCTCCACCACGCGCCGCTGCGCGCGCGTCAGCTCGAAGGGCAAGGCGGCCAGCAGTCGTTCCTGCAGGCCGCCTTGTTGCACCACGAAGGCGGGCGAGCGCTGCCGTTCGCGCTCGCGCCGCGACTGCAGCTGCGACAGCTGTTGCGCCAGCAGCTCCTCGAACTTGAGGCGCTGCCACGCGGGATGGCTCTTGTCCTCGAGCGCGGACAGCGGCACGTCGGGCGCCGGGTGGTGCAGCAGGCGCAGCGATTCGCGCAGGCTGGGCAGGCCCGGCGCCAACAGCTCGACCGGCACGATCTCCGACAGATCCGCGCGCTGCAGGCCCGAGGCCACTGCCTTGCGCAGGTAGGCCTGTGGCAGCGAGGCGCTGGTCGGGTACACGGGCGTCAGCGCGCCGGCCAGCGGCGTGTCCGCCTCCACGCCCTTGAACGCGGGGTGCACCATCTCCAGCCCGAAGAAGCCGCCGCGCGCCTCGCCGCGCACGCGCACGCGCCGTCCGGCGGCCAGCGCCTTCTGGTGCGACGGATAGAAGTGCAGGAATCGCAGCACGAGCTCGTCGCCCGCGTCGTCGGCCAGCCGCACCACCAGCTGGCGGCGTGGCCGGAACTGGATCTGGCTGTCGCGCACGGTGCCCTCGACCTGCGCGGTGTCCCCGTCGCGCAGCGCGCCGATGGGGGTGAGCCGGGTCTCGTCCTCGTAGCGCAGCGGCAGGTGCAACGCGAGGTCGATGTCGCGCAGGAGCCCGAGTTTTTCCAGCGCCTTCTGCGGAGCGGACTTCTCCCTGGCTTTGTCTGCGCTCGGTTGCTCCGTCAGGGCCATGGGACAATTCTGCCTGCTCGCTGTCTTTCCTCCATCTCCCTTGGCACGGGCCTCGTCCGGCCCTCAACGGCATGTCTTCTTCCCCGCGCGCCTACACCCTGGCCGACTTCGATTTCGTCTTGCCGCCCGAGCTGATCGCGCAGCATCCCGCAGCCGAGCGCAGCGCGTCGCGGCTGCTCGACGCAACCGGCGAGGAGCCGGTCGATCGCGTCTTTCGCGAGTTGCCCTCGCTGCTCAAGGCCGGCGACCTGCTCGTCTTCAACGACACCAAGGTGATCAAGGCGCGCCTGCTCGGCGCCAAGGACAGCGGCGGAGCGGTCGAGGCGCTGGTCGAACGGGTGCTGCCCGACCACGAGGTCTGGGCTCATCTGCGCGCAAGCAAGTCGCCGCGACCCGGTGCCCGCGTGCACTTCGCGGCGGCCGACGGCAGTGCCCGCTTCACCGCCGAGGTGCTCGGGCGCGGCGGCCCGGATGATGCGCTGTTTCGCCTGCGCTTTCCGGATGAACCGCTGGCCCTGCTCGAGCGCTTCGGCCACGTGCCGCTGCCGCCGTACATCACGCACGCCGACACCGCCGAGGACGAGCGGCGCTACCAGACCGTCTTTGCCGAGCGCCCCGGCGCGGTGGCCGCGCCGACCGCGGCGCTGCATTTCGACGCCGGCGTCCTGGACGCGCTGCGCCGGCGCGGCGTGCGCAGTGCGCGCATCACGCTGCACGTGGGCGCTGGCACCTTCCAGCCGGTGCGCAGCGAGAACCTTGCCGAGCACAAGATGCACAGCGAGTGGTTCGAGGTGAGCGAGCCGACCGTGCAGGCGATCCACGCCACGCGCGCCGCGGGCGGGCGCATCGTCGCGGTCGGCACCACCACGCTGCGGGCGCTCGAATCGGCTGCCTTGTCCGGCAACTTGCAGGCCGGACAGCGCGACACCGACATCTTCATCACGCCGGGCTTCGAGTTTCGCGTCGTCGACCGCCTGCTGACCAATTTCCATTTGCCCAAGAGCACGCTCATGATGCTGGTCAGCGCCTTCGCCGGCTTCGACCGCATCCGCACCCTCTACGCGCACGCGATCGAGCAGCGCTACCGCTTCTTCAGCTACGGCGACGCGATGCTGCTGCGGCGCGCGCCGGAGGCGGGAAGCGCCGCCGCCACCGCCCGCGCGATCACGCTGTAGCCCGAGGCGCGCGGGTGACCGTCGGAATCCGTCGGATAAAGCACCACATGGCGTGACACTTCAAGTTGCAGCGGCACGAGTACATCGACGTGCGCAATGTCGGAGGCGCTCAGTTGCTGGAGCAAATCGGACTTGATGCGGTCTTCGGCGGAGCACAGTGCGCCGAACGCGCTGGGCAGCGATATGCCGGCCCTGCGCAAGTGATCGCAGTAGACACGCTCCTTGGTGGGGATCAGCACCACCAGAAGCGACTCGTCGTTGCGTCTGGCGAGCGTCGCCACCTCGGTCAGCACCAGCTTGGCGATACGCAGGCCTTCGCGCACGCCACGCCGTCGCACGTCCATGGCCATCAGGCGGGCCTGGGGCGTGAAGACTGTCCGCACCGTCGGCTGCGCGGGGTCGACCCATGGAAAGTGCTGGTCCGGCGAACCCGGCGCCGCGGCTCGCCTTTGCTCGTGCTTGCCGGCCGTCGAAAGGAGGGCGGCCTTGAGCACGCCGTAAACCACGCTGTGACGCGAGAGCCAGTCGCGTGCCGCGCCGAAGCGCTTGGGCGCTTCGGGGATGTCACGCTCGTCGCCGTCCTCGCACATGTCACCGGCTTCGCTGCTGCGCCACCGTGCCCAGTACGCGCGCTTCTGCACGGCCCAGCAGGCTTCGAGGAGGTCATTGCCAAGGTACACGCCGACGATGAGTTGGTGCGGCCTCAGGCGCGGCGCGACCTGCTGCGCGAGGTAGAGGTAGTCCGGCGGCGAATAGCCGCCCAGCGCCATGCTGTAGACCGATCTGCCCGTCAGCACGCCCAACTGCTGCGGCCAGCTGCCGTCGCGCGGGGCGCCGACGCCATAGGTCTGCGAATCACCGAGCGCGACGATGTCGGCCCGGGTGGGTACGCTGGCGTTGCGAAATCCGAGCGCATCGTGGCCGCCCTGCAGTGGCTCGATGCGGTGGCCGAGCACCGGGTCGGGCACCGGCTCGATCTGCAGGAAGTCGCCCGGATTCACGGCCAGGCGCAACGCGAACTCGACGAGCAGCAACGAGACCGCGGTCGAACCGAGAATCAGAGCGGCGGTCGCGAGCTTCCTGTCCATCAATCAAGTTCGAAGGCCGTTTCGTAGTTCCGCTTGAGCGCCGGGTCCTGTGCTTCCTTGCGCAGGTAGCAGTTGCCCACGGCGAGCACGTCCAGCTCGGTGCCCATGAAGCAACGGAAGGCGTCTTCGGGCGTGCCGACGATCGGCTCGCCGCGCACGTTGAAGCTCGTGTTGACAAGCACCGGGCAGCCGGTCTCGCGCTGGAAGGCGCTCAGCAGCGCGTGATAGCGCGGATTCGTGTCCCGGTGGACGGTCTGAATGCGCGCGGAGTAGTCGAGGTGCGTCACGGCAGGGATGTCCGAGCGCAGCACGTTCAGCTTGTCGATGCCGAACAGGCGCTGCTCATCGGCGCTCATCGTGCGGCGGCGTGATTTCACGACGTCGGCGACCAGGAGCATGTAGGGGCTGTCACCGTCGAGTTCGAACCACTCGGCCACATGCTCGCGCAGCACTGACGGTGCAAATGGGCGGAACGACTCGCGGTACTTGACCTTCAGGTTGAGCGTCTTCTGCATGGTCGGCGAGCGCGGGTCGCCGAGGATCGAGCGATTGCCGAGGGCGCGCGGCCCGAACTCCATGCGTCCTTGAAACCAGCCAGCTGCCTTGCCCTGCGCGAGATCGCGGGCGCAGGTGTCGAGGAGCGCGCCGTCGGGCAGCGTCTCGAAGCGGGCGCCGCACGCGCGCAGGCGCATTTCGATGTCGTCCTGTGCGAACGCCGGACCCAGGTAGGCGCCCTGCATTGCATCCCCAGCCACAAGACGCGGCTGGTCGAGCTGCATGTGGTAGCCCACCAGTGCCGCGCCGAGGGCGCCGCCGGCGTCGCCGGCCGCCGGCTGGATGTAGATCGACTTGAATCGGCCGTCGCGCAACACCTTGCCGTTGGCGACGCAGTTGAGCGCCACGCCGCCAGCGAGGCAGAGTGTGTCGATGCCGGTCTCGTCGCGCAGGGCGCGGGTCAGGCGCAGCACGATCTCTTCGGTGACGGCTTGGATCGACGCCGCGAGGTTCATGTGCCGCTGCGTCAGCGGCTGATCGGAAGTGCGCGCGGTTCCACCGAACAGTCGATCGAACTTGGCGTTCGTCATCGTCAGGCCGGTGCAATAGTCGAAATAGCTGAGGTCCATTCTGAACGAGCCGTCGGGCTTGACATCGATCAGGTGATCGAGAATGGTCTTCGCAAACTCCGGCTCGCCGTAGGGCGCGAGACCCATCACCTTGTACTCGCCAGAGTTCACCTTGAAGCCGGTGTAGTAGGTGAGCGCCGAGTACAGCAGCCCGAGCGAATGCGGGAAGTGGATCTCCTTTTCCACCTGCAGCGTGTTGCCGCTGCCGATCGCCACGGATGTCGTCGCCCATTCGCCGACGCCGTCCATGGTGAGCACCGCCGCGCGCTCGAAGGGCGACGGGAAGAAGGCGCTCGCGGCGTGGCTCAGGTGGTGCTCGCTGAAGAGCAACTCGCCGTTCCAGGCGGCACGCGGATCCAGTCGCTGCAGTTCCTTGCGCAGCAGGCTCTTGAGGAACAACTTTTCGCGCAGCCAGACCGGGATCGACATGCGAAACGATTTGAAGCCCCGCGGCGCGAAGGCGGCGTAGGTCTCGATCAGCCGCTCGAACTTCAAGAAGGGCTTGTCGTAGAACACGACGCGATCGACCTGCCCGAGGTCGATGCCGGCATGCGCCAAGCAGGATCCGACTGCGTGGACCGGGAAGCGCGCGTCATGTTTCTTGCGCGTGAAGCGCTCCTCCTGCGCGGCGGCGACGATGCGACCGTCCTCGATCAGGGCGGCGGCGCTGTCGTGGTAGTAGGCGGAGAGTCCGAGAACGCGCACGCCGGGCTCGCGCTCAAAACAGCGTGTAGATGAACGGCGCGATGGCCGAGCCGTGTGCGAGGACGATCAGTACGCCCAGCAGCACCATCATCACGAATGCCGGCCACAACCAGTACTTCTTTCGCGTGAGCATGAAAGTCCACAGTTCACGCAGCATGTCCATGCTTCGATTCCTCAGAATTGGTTCGTCATCGAACGTGGCGGCGGCCCCGGCGGCGTGCGCGGCTGCCAGTAGCTCTTGTCACCGGGTGCGCGTCGCAGCCGCAGCGGGTCTTGTCCACGCCAGCGCATCAATGCGGCGGTGGGTGTCAGGACACCGAAGAAGACAATGCCCAACGCGATCGGGCTGACGACCTTGCCGATCAGCAGCCCGAGCCGCATCCATGCGCGGTTCAACGGCGCGAGCAGCACCGGCTTGATCAACGCCAGGGCCGCGAATGCGACGGCGAGCAGGACCGCCCAGGTGCGTGCCGGCGCATGGCGCAGCAGAGGCAACAGCGCGACAACGATGAAGAAGGCCGCGAAAACCAGGCCGAACGTCCTGTCGGACGACCCTTCCAAGGTCTCGTCTCTTGCAAGATCTTCGTGTGACACGGCTGCATCTCCGGATGCGGGCAAGGTATGCGAACCTGGCGCCCCGTGACCGCGTTGTACTACCGAGACGGCGCCCGCTCCCTCCCCGAAACATGGGGGGCGGGCGGCGCGTCTCAGGGCTCGAGCGCGTCGCTCAGGTCGCCGGGCTTCTCGCGCACGCCGGGCAGCGGGTCGAGGCTCCAGCGCCGGGTGATGAATTTCAGGATCGAGGTCGTGTCGTAGCTGGTGTGGTCGACGAAGCCGCGCTTGACCGTGGGCCCGATGAGCAGGGCCGGCACGCGCGTGCCGGGACCGAAGCGGTCGCCCCAGCCGGGGCCCGAGGGCGGCGGCACATGGTCCCAGTAGCCACCGTTCTCGTCGTAGGTCAGCACGATCAGCATGTTCTTCCATTGCGGGCTGGCGCGCAGCTTCTCGAGCAGGCCGGCCATGTACTCGTCGCCGCTCTTCACGTCGGTGTACGACGGGTGCTGCGTGTAGCGGCCGGCCGGCTTGTAGAAGGCCACGGCCGGCAGCGTGCCCGCGGCGACGTCGCGCAGGAAGTCGTCGCCGTCCTTCAGGTGCTCGGCGCGATCGCGGGTGCCGGGCGCGAAGCGCGCGTGGTAGTTGAAGGGCTGGTGGTGCGGCTGGAAGATGGGGCTGCCTTCGTCGCGCGCGTAGATCACGTGGCGCTTGACGCCGGCCGGCAGCCGGCCTTCGGCGCTGGCGGCATTCCAGCCGCCGCTGTACCAGGCCCACGACACGTTCTTCGCCGACAGCGTGTCGCCGATGGTGCGCTGCGTCTGCGGCGGGACCGGCACCTCGCCGCGCGCGCCCTGCGGATCGGCGAGGTCTGGCGAGCCGCCGGCCGCGGGCGGGATGCCGCTGGGCTGGTAGGGCGGCTGCGAGGTGTTGACGGACCAGCCGTCGGGCGTGACCTGGCCGCCGCCGGCGCTCACCACCTGCACCGCGCCCACGTTGGCCGAGGGCGAGCCGGGTCGCTTGACGAGCTTGCCGCCGGCATCGAGCACCGCGGTCATCGAGGGCGGCGCGTCCGCGTGGCGCGGCGCGCAGGCGCAGATCAGGTACTGGTGGTTGAGGTAGGAGCCGCCGAACGCGCCCATGAAGAAGCGGTCGGCCAGCGTGTAGTCCCTGGCCCACTGCCACAGCTTGAACTGCGAGCCGTCGTAGTAGCCCATGGTCCAGCCGCCCACGGTCGACATCGCGGCGAAGAGATTGTTCTTGCCGCCGTTGATCTGCTCCTGGTTGTGGAAGAAGGCGTGGATCGGGCTGGGCACGAGCTGGTCGATGCTGCGCGCGACGGGCGGCGCATCGATGCGAAACGGCTTGTTGGGCAGGCGCGGGAATCGCGGGTCGGGCCGGCCGTCGGCGCCGAAGACGATCAGCTCCTTGAGCGGCGTGCCGTCGTGGTCGAGCTGGGTGGTTTCCTCGGCGGTGGCCTGCGCCACGCCCTCGGCGCCGGGGAACATGCCGTACAGGTTGTCGAAGCTGTGGTTCTCCGCAAAGATCACCACCACCGTCTGGATGCGCTGCAGCGCGGCGCTCGATGCGGGCGGAGCGCTGGGCGGGGTCGTGCACGCGGCGAGCGCGACGCCGGTGGCGAGGATGGCGAACTGGAACGCGCGGCGACTGAGCATCGAAGGTCCCTCCGGGTGACGAGCGGCGATCGTAGCCGCTCGGCGCCGTGCCGACGAGCGCGTGCGGCGACAATCCGCGCATGCTGCAGTTCGACGTTCTCACCACCGAAGGCCTCGCCCGGCGCGGCCGCCTGACCTTGCGCCACGGCGTCGTCGAGACGCCGGTGTTCATGCCGGTGGGAACCTACGGCACCGTCAAGGGCGTGATGCCGCAGTCGCTCGAGGCCATGGGCGCGCAGATCATCCTGGGCAACACCTTCCACCTCTGGCTGCGCCCCGGGCTGGACATCCTCGCGCAGTTCGGCGGCCTGCACCGTTTCGAGGCCTGGTCGCGCCCCATCCTCACCGACAGCGGCGGCTTCCAGGTCTGGAGCCTGGGCGAGATGCGCAAGATCAGCGAGGACGGCGTGAAGTTCGCCTCGCCGGTGAACGGCGACAAGCTGCTGCTCACGCCCGAGAAGAGCATGCAGATCCAGCGCGTGCTCGACAGCGACGTCGTCATGCAGTTCGACGAGTGCACGCCGTACGAGACCCAGGGCCATCGCACCACCGAGCGCGAGGCGCGTGCCTCGATGGAGCTCAGCCTGCGCTGGGCCCGCCGCTGCCGCGACGAATTCGAGCGGCAGGGCAATCCCAACGCGCTGTTCGGCATCGTGCAGGGCGGCATGTTCGAGTCCCTGCGCGAGGAGTCGCTCGCGTCGCTGGTCGAGCTCGATCTGCCCGGCTATGCGATCGGTGGCGTCAGCGTGGGCGAGCCCAAGCCCGAGATGCAGCGCATCGTCGCGCACACCCCGCACCGGCTGCCACCGGGCAAGCCGCGCTACCTGATGGGCGTGGGCACGCCCGAGGACCTGGTGGAGGGCGTGGCCGCGGGGGTCGACATGTTCGACTGCGTCATGCCCACGCGCAACGCCCGCAACGGGCATCTCTTCACGCGTTTCGGCGACCTGCGGCTGCGCAACGCGCGCTACAAGACCGACGAGCGGCCGATCGACGAGACCTGCGGCTGCACCACGTGCACGAGCTTTTCGCGCGCGTACCTGCACCACCTGGACCGCTGCGGCGAGATGCTCGGGCCGATGCTCGCGAGCCTGCACAACCTGCACTACTACGTGAACCTGATGGAGGAAGTGCGCGCGGCGCTGGAGCGCCACGAGTTCGCCGCCTTCGCGGCACGTTTTCGGGCCGACCGCAGCCGCGGCGTGTGAGCCGGGCAGTCGCTACCAGAACGTCCAGTTGCCGGTGAGCACGACCCACGCCCCGAGCACGCCGTTGGTCACTGCGTGCGCAAGCACCGGCACCCACAGCTTGCCGGTTCGCACGAAGAGCCACGCGTAGGCCAGGCCGGCGAGGATCGCAGCCAGCCACAGCGTGTGCGCGAGCATGAACAGGAAGGTCGTGAGCACGATCGCCTTCATGCTGACCTGCCGCGGCAGCACCGTCTCGAACTGCGGCTTGTCGATCCAGCGCATCAGGAACGAGCGCCAGAACAGCTCCTCCATCAGCGGCACCAGGAGCGTCGCGCCGGTCCAGCGTATCGCGATCAGCGGCCACTGCAGGCCGCCCTGGGCATCGAGCGGGCGGAAGTCCGCGGTCGGTGCACCGATGCGCAGGATGGGCGCGTCGAGGTGGATCCACAGCACGAAGACCCCCACGCCCACCGCCACGGCGAGCATCGCCTCGCGCGCCGTCGGCAGGTTCTGCGCGGCGAGTTCGCCGTATTCGCGGCGAAACCACCACATCAGGCCGCCCACCAGCAGCAGGTTCAGCAAGTAGACCCAGCGCGGGTCGAAGACGGCGTCCGGGCCGCTGGGCAGGCTGCCTCGAAGGGCGAGCAGCAGCATGAACAGGACGAACGGGGCGCAGCGCAGGATCGCGGCACGGCTCAGCGGCAAAGCCATTGCGAAGATTCTCCTTGTGGCCCGGATTGTCCGGGAGACGCGGCCCGAGGATGGCCGCAGCACACCCCGCAGACGCGGGGCGTCGCCCGCATCGGCGTCAGGCCGCGCCCGACCCGAGCAGGTGCGCCACCCGTTCGCGCAGCAACGCGGGTGTCGCCACGGCAGGAGCGACCGCCGCCCCCGCGACCAGGCCGACCTGGCTGAACCAGCCGCGACGGAACGGATGCTTCATCGCGGTGCCGTCGACGCGCGAGAAGAACGAACCCCACAGGTTCTGCAGGGCCAGCGGCACGACGGGCACGGGATGCGTCTGCAAGAGCTTCATGATGCCGCCCTTGAACTCGCCCAACTGCCCGTCGCGGGTGATGCCGCCCTCGGGGAAGATGCACAGGAGCTCCCCCTCGTCGAGCACTTGCCGGGCCTGCGCGAGTGCCTGCTCGTAAACCGCGGGGTCGTCTCGTTGCGAGGCGATCGGGATCGCCTTGGCGAGCCGGAACAGCCAGCCCAGCAGCGGCACCTGGAAGATGCGGTGATCCATGATGAAGCGGATCGGCCGCGGGCTGGCGGCCATGAGCAGCACCGCGTCGACGAAGCTGACGTGGTTGCACACCAGGATCGCCGCGCCGGCGGACGGGATGTGCTCGTCGCCGCGCACCTTGAAGCGGTAGACCAGTCGCGTGGCGAAGAACGCGACGAATCGCAGCAGGTACTCCGGCACCAGCAGGAAGATGTAGGCGGCCACCGCCGCGTTGAGCAGCCCGGTGACGAGGAACACCTGCGGGATGCTCATCCCCAGCGACAGCAGCAGGCCCACGCCGATGGCGCTGACGATCATGAACAGGGCGTTGAGGATGTTGTTGGCCGCGATGATGCGGGCGCGGTGGCTCGGCTGCGAGCGCAGCTGGATGAGGGCGTACATCGGCACGCTGTAGAGCCCCGCGAAGAGCGACAGCAGCGCCAGGTCGGCCATCACGCGCCAGTGGGCGGCCTCGCCGACGAACTGCCCGAACGTGAGGCTCGCCGCCGGCGCCAGGTTGCGCGAGGCGAAGTACAGGTCGATCGCGAACACGCTCATGCCGATCGCGCCCAGCGGCACCAGGCCGATCTCCACGTGCCGGCGCGACAGCACCTCGCACAGCAGCGAGCCGGTGCCGATACCCACCGAGAACACCACGAGCAGCAGCGAGGCGACCTGCTCGTCGCCGTGCAGGACTTCCTTGGCGAACGACGGGAACTGCGACAGGAACACCGCGCCGAAGAACCACATCCACGAGATGCCCAGCAGCGAACGGAACACGGCCACGTTCTCGCGCGCGAGCATCAGGTTGCGCCAGGTCTCGCTCACCGGGTTCCAGTTGATGCGCAGCGACGAGTCCGTCGACGGCGATGCCGGCACGAACTGCGCCGTGAGCCGACCCAGGAGCGCCAGGGCCACGCACGCGAAGGCGACGTAGTGACGGCCGACTTCGGGCACCGCCACGAGCAGCCCGCCGGCGACCTGGCCCAGCAGGATGGCGACAAAGGTGCCCATCTCCACCATGCCGTTGCCGCCGGTCAGCTCGCGCTCGGCCAGGTGCTGCGGCAAGTAGGCGTACTTGACGGGCCCGAACAGCGTCGAGTGCAGGCCCATGAGGAAGACACAGGCCAGGAGCGCCGGCACGTTGCTGGCCCAAAAGCCCCACGCGGCCAGCAGCATGATGGCGATCTCCAGCGACTTCACCAGGCGGATCACGCGCGTCTTGTCGTGCTTGTCGGTGAGCTGGCCGCTGGTGGCCGAGAACAGCAGGAAGGGCAGGATGAACAGCGCGCCGATCACCAGCCCCGCCATCTTCGGCGGCAGCCAGTCGACCTGCAGCTGGTAGGTCACGAGCACGGTGAAGGCGAACTTGAACAGGTTGTCGTTGCCCGCGCCCAGGAACTGCGTCCAGAAGAAGGG
>DATFAY010000090.1:0-2976 GCA_035254085.1 Piscinibacter sp. | reverse complement strand
ACCAAAGCGCCGTCACGCTCTCGTTCGCCGGCTTCCTGACCCGCGGCGCGGCCTCGCTCGCCGGCGCTTCGTGGGTCTCCAGCCGCGCGGCCAAGACGCTGCCCCACGTCATCGACACCGTGCTGCTGGCCTCTGCCATCGTGCTGGCGTGGATGCTGCGGCTCAATCCCGCGACGACGCCCTGGCTGCTGGCCAAGATCATCGGGCTGCTGGTCTACATCGCCCTCGGCATGGTCGCGCTCAAGCCCTCGCGCCCGGCCCCGGTGCGCGCAGCGGCCTGGGTCGCCGCGCTGCTCACCTTCGGCTACATCGTCTCGGTGGCGATCACCAAGACGCCGCTGGGCGTGCTGTCGCTCCTGTGACGATCCTCAGGCGCGAGCGCCGCAGCGCGGAGCACTGAGCTGAAGGCTTGGTTTTGTACCTTAAAACAAGACTTTGAGGTACAATCCATCATGCCCCGCGTGACAGCCCGCACCGGTCTCTACGGTCCTTTCGAGGCACCCGTCGTGACGCTGTACGCCGAACTGGTGGAGCGCGCGCGAACGGAGGCGCACCTGCTGCCGGGAACCCCTGGGTCATTGGCGCTGCGCGAAAGACCCGGATCCGGCTCGTACTGGTACAGGCGCCACTATGACTCGCCGGGCACGCCGCAGGTCGAGGACTTCGTCTGCAAGGAAGACGACGTGGAGGCCTTCGAGGCCATGCGGGCGCGCATCGAAGCGGCTGAATGGAGCCAGCAGCAGGTACGCGCCCTGCGCCAGCTCGGCATGCAGGTCGCGGACAAGGACACCGCCCGCGTGCTGGTGGAGATGCACAACCGCGAACTCTTCGGCGCCGGCCTGGTGCTGGTCGGGACGATGGCGTTCATGGCCTGGCTCAACGAGCTCGGCGTGAAGGCAGTCGCCTCCCGTACCCAGGACATCGACCTCGCCCGGCGACAGAAACTCAAGCTGGCCGCGCCCCTCTCCTTCTTCGAGGCGGTCAAGGCCACCAGGCTGGGCTTCTTTGCGGTCCCGGGCATGCCGGCCAGCGCGCCGTCGACCTCGGTGAAGCGACCCGGCAAAGAAGGTCTGCGAGTGGACATGCTCACCGCCGGGGCTGAGCTGGGCAAGGTGGTCCAGGTGCCCGAGCTGGACTGGCACGCGCGGGCCGTCCCTCACTTCGATTACCTGCTGGCCTCGCCGCGCCGTGCCGCGATGCTGGCCGGCGGACATTGCGTGCCGGTCAACTTGCCGGCGCCCGAGCGCCTGGCCTGGCACAAGCTGTACTCGAGCACCCGCCGGACACATGACTCCGCCAAGGCGGATAAGGACTTGCGACAAGCGGCAACCCTGATGGCCGTGCTCGTGGAACGCGATGACCTGGGCCTGTCGGCCACCGCCGCGGAAACCCCCAAGGAATTGCGCGATGCGGCTCGCCAGCGCCTGCCGTCGCTGCGTCTCCTGCTGACGGCGCACCCCCAGGCCCTCGACGAAGTGGAGCGGGCGCTGGCCCGGCGATAAGGACTGCCCGGCTGCGGGCACCGCCGCCGAAGCGCGCTCCCGGTTCGCGGTCTTTGTTCACAGCCGCCGCGCCCCGCCTCGGTGTAAGTTCCCGGTGGCGCCGCCACCGCGGCGATCCGTGGCCAGGTGAGACTCCTCCGTGTCCCGTTTCGATCCACTTCCGCCGTTTCCCGTCCTGCTCGACGAGCCTGCCGACACCTGGGCCTGGCCGGCCTTGCCCTTCGATTGGCGCCACGTACCCGCCCCCGGTGTGGACGTGGCGCAGCCCTGCGTGATCGAGACCTCGAGCGGCACCGAAGTCGAGGGGTTCATGCACGGCATGGATGCGGCGGCCGCGACGATCGGCTTTCGCAGCGCCTCGCAAGGCGCCACGCTTTCGCTGCCTTTCGCACGCTTTCGGCGCCTCACCCTCAGCACGCCGCTGCGGGCGATCGATCCGCCGCCGGGCCGCCCGGTGGAGCAGGTTCCACGCGCCGCGCAAGAGCGCGAATACCGCTTGCTCGCCGCCGACGGCAGCCTCCTCGCGAGCGGGCGCAGCGTCGGCGTGGTGCAGCCCGACGAAGGCCTCTTCCTTTTCATCGCAGCCGAGCGCGACAAGGCGCTGCAGCGGGTGTTCGTGCCGCGCTGGGCCTACGGTCGCTGCGAGCTCGGCCCGACGGCGCAGGATGTCGCTGCCGAACGCTGGGTGGCGTCCCCGGCCGCGCTGCTGGCCGCCATCGATCGGCAGCGCCGCACGCCGGTGCTGCCGATCGGCCAATCGCTGATCGAACTGGGCCTCTTGACTGCCCAGCAACTCGAGCAGGCGCTGGCGCAGCCGGCGGGTGACGCCCCGCTGGGCGAGCGCCTGGTCGAGGACGGCGTCATCTCCCGCGCCGACCTGCAGACCGCGATCGCGCACAAGATGGGCTATCCGGTGGTGGACCTGACGCGCTTTCCGGTCGACCCGGCCGCGGCGCGCAAGCTGCCGCTGCGCATGGCGGTGCGGCACCGTGCGCTGCCGATCATGCTCGACGGCCAGCGGCTGATCGTCGCGATGGACCGGCCATCGCGTGCGCTCGAACTGGAGCGACTGTGTGCGGTGGCGCCGCTGTCCATCGTCGCGGTGCTGGCCTCCAAGGGGCAGATCCTTCTCGCGCTGTCGGGCATGTCGGAGCGCGACGTGTGGACCGAACAGGTCGCCATCCGCCCGCAATTCTTCGCTACGACGAACTGACGGCGCACCACGCATCCACGCGGCGCGCCATCGTGAAGAGCGGCTATTGCTTGGGCGTCGTCGCCGAAGACGGCGCGCTCTGGCCCTGGTCCTGCGTCGCCGCCGGCTTGTGATGCTTCGCGCGGCGATGGTGCTTGGTGCTGCGCTGGGCGGCCTGGGTGCCGCTGGTGTTCAGGCCGCGTTGGCTCGCCTGCAGTTCCTGCGCGTGGCGCTCCACCTCGGCCACCTTCGCGGGGTCGGTGCTGGTCGTGACGCCGAGGT
>DATFAY010000089.1:0-17435 GCA_035254085.1 Piscinibacter sp. | reverse complement strand
GCTGTCGCCGATCCACTGGTGGAAGTCGATCGTGCCCTGCGTCGTCTTGGCGGTGAAGTTCGGTGCAAGGTCGTTGATGCGTAGTGACATGGCTCGCTCCTGGTCGAATGAGTCGATGGGGCCGCGATTATTCGCCTCCCCCGGCGAGCTTGCCAAAGACGCTTTGGCAGCAAGCTTATTCGCCGGACGGCGTGTCCTCAGAAGCCCGAGCCCGGCTGCTGCAGGAACGCGGCTTCCTCCGGCGTCGACGCGCGCCCGAGTGCGGCGTTGCGATGCGGGAAGCGGCCGAAGCGCGCGATGACCGCGCGGTGCCGCCGGGCGTAGTCCAGCATGCCGTTCATCTCGGGGGCTTGGTGGGCGAGGGCGGTGAACAGGCGCACTGCCTCGTCCTGGGCGACCAGGTCCTCGGCATGCTCGAAGGGCAGGTACACGAACGCGCGTCGTTCGGGCGGCAGGGCGAGATCCTGTCCTGTGGACACCATGCTTCGCGCCGCGGCCAGCGCCAGCGCATCGCCGGCAAAGGCGCGCGCCGTGCCGCGATGGATGTTGCGGGTGAACTGGTCGAGCAGCAGGATGCGCGCGAGCGCCGCATCGGGGGCGTCCTGCCAGTCGAGCAGGCCGCCTTCGATCGCGCGCTCGACCAGCGTGCCGAAGCGCTCGCGGATCAGCGCGTCGAAGGATTCGTCCTTGCGGAACCACTCGTCGCGCAGGCCGCCGTCGGCGAACCAGAAGCGCAGCACCTCGCGCGCCTGAGACGGGGCGGCGTGCGGCTCGCTCATGCGCTCCTCACCGGCGTCCCAGTTGCTGCCACAGGTAGCTGAACTCCAGCGCCTGCAGGTGCGCGCGCTGCTCGTTGTCGGCGGCGCCGCCGTGCCCGCCCTCGATGTTCTCGTAGTAGAGCGGGTCGTGTCCCTGCGCCAGCATGCGCGCCACCATCTTGCGTGCGTGCGCCGGGTGCACACGGTCGTCTCGGGTGGAGGTCGTGAAAAGCACCCGCGGGTACTTCACGCTCGCCTTCACGTTCTGGTACGGGCTGTAGGTCGAGATCGTGGCCCAGTCGCGCGGTTCGTCGGGGTTGCCGTACTCGGCCATCCACGAGGCGCCCGCCAGCAGCTTGTTGAAGCGGCGCATGTCCAGCAGCGGCACTTGGCAAACGACGGCGTTGAACAGCTCCGGCCGCTGGGTGAACACGGCGCCCACCAGCAGGCCGCCGTTGCTTCCGCCCTGGATCCCGAGGTGGCGCGGCGAGGTGATCTTGTGCGCGATCAGGTCCTCGGCCACCGCGATGAAGTCGTCGTAGCTCCGCTGCTTGTGCGCCTTGATCGCGCTCTGGTGCCAGGGCGGACCGAACTCGCCGCCGCCGCGGATGTTGGCCACCACGTAGACGCCGCCGCGCTGGTACCAGGCGCGTCCCACGCTGCCCGAATACCACGGGTTGAGCGAGACCTCGAAGCCGCCGTAGCCGTACAGCAGCGTGGGGTTTTCGCCGTCGGCCTTGGCCCCTTGCGGCCAGACCACGAAATAGGGCACGCGGGTGCCGTCCTTGGAGGTGGCGAAGCGCTGCTCCACGCGCATGCCGCGGGCGTCGAACAGCGGCTTGCGCGCCTTGAGCAGTTCGCGCGAACTGCCGCCCGCGGTGGCCAGGTACAGCGAATCCGGCGTGAGGAAGTCGGTGTAGGTGACGAGGTAGTTGTCGGCCAGCGGGTCGTCCTTGATCAGCTCGTCGTGCAGGCTGGACACGCCCAGCGTGCCGGGAAAGGGCGCCTTGATGTCGCTGAACGAGAAGTCGCCGTCGCGCTTGTGCCACTGCTCCAGCTTGCTCGCGACGTTGTCGAGCACGTCCAGGATCACGTGATCACGGGTGGTGGTGTAGCCCTCCAGCGAGCGCGTCGCCGTGGGCGTGAAGAGCGCCCGCAGCTTGCGTTCGCCTTGCAGGTAGGCCGCGGCGTCGGTGTACAGGAGCGAGCCGGCGGAGAAGGTCTTGTCGCCGATCGTCCAGTCGCTGCGCAGCCGCAGCAGCAGCGTGTCGCGCATGAAGCTGGGCGAGGCGTCGCTGGGCACGTCCAGCTTGACCAGCTTGTCGCCGCGCTGCAGCCAATGCTCGTGATGGTAGAAGTCCAGCGAGCGGGTGAAGAGGATGCGCTCGAAGCCCGGCGTGCGATCCACCGAGACGCCGGCGGCCACGTCCTTCACGTCGCCTTCGAACACCGTCACCGCCTGCGCCAGCGGCGTGCCCCGCTTCCAGCGCTTGACGATGCGCGGATAGCCGGACTCGGTCATGGAGCCCGGCCCGAAATCCGTGCCGACGAAGAGCGTGTCCTCGTCCAGCCACTCGACATCGGACTTGGCCTCGGGCAGCACGAAGCCGTCTGGCACGAAGCGCTTGTCGACGGTGTCGAACTCGCGCACCACCTTGGCGTCGGCGCCCCCGCGCGACAGCGAGACGAGGCACCGCCGATAGGCCGGGCCGTAGCAGCTCGCGCCGCCCCAGACCCAGTTCTCGCCCTCGGCCTTTCCGAGCGCGTCCAGGTCGATCACCGTTTCCCACTTCGGCTCGGCCTTGCGGTACTCGGCGAGCGTGGTGCGGCGCCACAGGCCGCGCTTGTGCGCCTCGTCCTGCCACAGGTTGTAGAGCCAGTTGCCGCGCCGCGAGAAGTAGGGAATGCGGTCCTTGGCGTTGAGCACCTCCAGCACCTGGGCGCGGATCGGCGCGTACTCGGGGCGCGCGGTGAGCTCCTTCTGCGAGGCGGCGTTGCGCTCGCGCACCCAGGCGAGCGCCTTGTCGCCGAGCACGTCTTCCAGCCAGAGATAGGGGTCGTCGGGGGCGGTCGTGGCGGCGGTCTGCGACATGGCGGCCTGGGTGAAGAGGGTCAGCAAGAGGGCGCCGCACCAGGCGGCGCGGCGGGCAAGGCGCAGGGGCATGGATCGGCTTCCGTGCTCGTTGGTGTCGATGCGATCAAACGTGCAGCGACTGGGTTTCCGGATGGCGTCGCATGTAGGTGCGCACGTAGGAGCACAGCGGGTCCACCTTGTGATCATGGGCCCTCGCATAGTCCATGGCGGCGCCGACCAGCCGGGCAGCGATGCCGCGTCCTTCGAGCGCCGGCGGCACGTAGGTGTGCGTCATCACCATCACGCCGTCGCGAAGCTGGTAGTCGGCGACGCAGCGATGGCCTTCGACGATCGCTTCGAAGCGACTTTGACCGAGGTTGTGCGAGACGGTGACGGACATGTGGCGAACCGGTGAAGCGCTGCGGTGCATTGTCCCCAAAACCCATGGCCCTGCCGGGCGGAGTGTTCCGGGCTCACTCGCGGCCGTACAGGCGCTCGGGCACGATCTCGACCGACTGCTCGCCCGAGTGCACCCAGACATGGCCGTCCTGCACGCTCACCTGCAGCTGCATGGTGCGCTGGGCCAGCGCCGCCAGCGCCTGGCTCTGCTCCGCCGGCACCTGCCACACCGAGAGGTTGCTGGCGCGCGTGATCTTGGTGGCGATGCCGCTCCACCAGATCGGCGTGCTGGCGCTGAAGCTGTAGACGCTCACGCGCTGGGCGCGCGGGCTGGCGCGCATGAGGCGCTTCTCGTCGGGCTGGCCGACGTCGATCCAGTGCACGATCTGACCGGTCAGGTCCTTCTGCCACAGCGCGGGCTCGTCGGTGTCCCACAGGTCCTTGGCGAAGTCGAGCGTGCCGTGCGCGTCGCCGGCGGGCACGTTGAGCGCGAAGGCCAGCAGGCGGATCATCATGCGCTCGTCGGTCTCCGAGGGATGGCGCGCGATCGTGACGCCGTGGTCGCCGTAGACCTGGCGATCCATGTCGGCGAGCTGCACGGTGGCTTTGTAGATGGTGGCCTTGAGTGCCATGAAATCTCGGTCTGGGGGGATCGGCGATTAGACCAGACGCGACAATGCGGCCTAAGGAGTGTTCCGATGAGCCTGAAGAAGACCGACCTCGCCCGCCAGCTGGAGCTCAAGATCAGCGGGCGCATGAAGACCGCCGGCGTGCCGGGCCGCTTCGCGCAGGGCGCGGGCGAAATGATGGACCGCAAGGAGCAGCGCCGCCGCGATGCCGCGGCCGGCCTGGTGCCCTTTGCCTGCAAGCTGCCGCTCGATCTCGCCAAGCAGGTTCACGAGCGCGCGGCCTCGCACGAGGGCGGCCTCAACGCCCTGGTGGCGCAGCTGCTGCAGCGCGCGCTGGCAGATGCCGGTCAGGCGTAGACCGTGACCACCTGGTAGGCCAGCGCCGCCAGCTGGCCGCTGGGCGCCCACAAGGTGGACTGCTGGTTCACGTAGCCGGCGCTGGCCGCGATGCTGCGGTTGTCCGCGCGCCACCAGCCGCCGAGCGGCTCGTCGGGCGCCAGCGGCTGCAGTTCCAGCGCCCACGACACCGAACTGGCCGGCGCCGGCGCGTTCAAGTGGCTCAGCACGGGCGAGGGCGAGGCGTCGGCCATCAGCACCGCCATCAGCTCGGACGGCAGCGTCGCCGCATCGGGGTCGAGCAGGCGCAGGTGGATGCTGGCGTCCCAGTCGGGGCTGCCGGTGAAAGGCGGGGCCCCGTCGGCCCAGCGCATGTCCAGGTGAGCCACGAAGGCGGGCCGGCGTCCTTCGACGAACGGAATCGCCGGCACGTCGTCGACGGCCCGCGCCGGGGCCGGCCGGGTCGGCCGCAGCGCCGGCAGCCGCGTGTCGCGGCCGCTGCCGAAGACGCCCACGATGAGCGCGACCGTCGCGCCGCCCTGCAGCACGCGGGCCTCGAGCTGGCGCACGTTCTTGCCTTCGCGCAGCACCTGCACTGCGACGGCGACGGGGCCCTGCTCCACGGGGGCGATGAAGTTGGTCTGCAGCGCGCGCAGGGCGACCTCGCGCGGCCATGCGGCGGCGGCCACGTCGCGCATCGCCTGGACGCCGAAGGCCGAGACCAGGCCGCCGAAGGAGGTGCGGCCCTGCAGCCAGTCGGCGGGCACGTCGAAGTGCACGGTGTCCGCATCGACGCGCCTGCGCGCGAGAAGGGTGGAGACGAGCGTGAGATTCATCGGCGGAGGGTGGACGCAAAGCGCGGATTATGCGAACGCCGCAGAAACCGCGCTGTGCCGGCCGCGACAGCGCACTCAGCGCCCGAACAGGCCCTTCACGCGGTCGCCCAGCGACTTGACCGCCCGGTCGAAGCCGAGGCTCGCGACCAGGCGCTGGCTGATCGCGCGAGCCACCACCTGGCCCAGCTGGGCCGGCGTCAGCCCGCCCTCGGCGCGCCCGAGACGGCGCAGCACCACGTCGGGCAGTGTGGCCGACACGCCCTGGCCCAGCAGGGCCGGCGCGACGGCGCGGGCGTGCGCGTGGCGGATCACCAGCTCGTCGACGATCAGCTTGCGCCCGGGCGACGCGGGCGAGGGGCGGGTGCTCGACGAATTGGCGGCCGCGCCGTCGTCCAGCGAGCGCGCGATGTTGCGCTGGATCGCCTCGAAGTTGGTGTGCGGGTCGCCCTTCTCGTAGATGAGGTCGGGCGAGTCGATGACGATGCGCTTGATGACCACCACCGGGTCGGCGAGCGTGCGCACGTCGAGTTGGACCTCGATCACGCCGACCTTGAGCGCGTGCTCGCTGCGAAAGCCCGCAGGATTGCCGACCACGAGCCCTCGCACCACGCCGATGCCGTCGGCCCCGCGCAGCTGCACCGCGTCCACGCTGACCTTGGCGGCGGTCATCTGGCTGCCGTAGCGCTCGATCGCGCGCTTGGCCAGCGCGTCGATGTTGCCGAGCAGCCAATACGCGGCCCCGCCGAACGCCAGCAGCAGGATCGCCGCGACGGCCAGCGCCATGCGCAGGCGGTTCACTCGCATGTCGGAGGGCTCCTCACGCTGCGGGCTTCTCGGCGACGGCCTTGAGCCGAGCCAGGCCGGCTTCGAAGTCCTTGCCCACCATGCGGTCGGCGTTCAGGGCGATCCAGCGAAACAGCGGGTTGCCGCCCGTGTCGCCGTCCATGCGCCATGTGACCCGGGTCGCGTTGCCGTCGGGCACGAACTCGAGCTCGCCGGTCGAGACGCTGCCGAAGTCGGCGAAGGCCAGTTCGAAGGCGACGCGGCGCGCCGGCTCGGTGGCGGTGAAGGTCATGCTGCCGTTGCCCTCGCTCTTGCTGCGCCAGGCCCAGCGCGCGCCGGTGCCGCTGGCCGGGCCGCTGTAGTCGATCTGCATGGCGGGGTCGCGCTGCGTCCACACCGACCACCGGCGCCACGCGCGCGGATCGGCCACCAGCGCGTAGACCTTGTCCGCAGGTGCGTTGATCGTGATGCTGCGCGAGACGGTGAACTTCGGCGACAGCAGGTAGCCGCCGATGACCAGCACCGCCAGCAGCGCGAGCACGACGATCAGGATCCACTTCAGGACTTTCATCGCCCCTCCTCCAGACCGCGAGTCTGCCATCGCCGGGCCGCGGCCTCACGCCGGGGCGAGTTCGCGGCGGGCCTCGTGGCTGGCGAGGCCGAGGTCGAGCCAGCGCATCACCTCGGCGGCCTCTTCGGGCGGGACCGGGTTGGGGCCGCGACCGAGGATGGCGTCGCGCAGGGCCGCGTAGTAGTCGAGGTAGCGCCCGGCCTGCACCGGTTCGGACGTGGCCTGCAGCGCGTCGCTCGCGGGCGAGTCGGCCAGCAGCAGGGTCGCCTGCTCGGCGGGGAGTCGCCAATCGGAATCGACGCCCGGGGCGGCGGGCCGGCGGCCGGCCTTGAGGGCATCTTCCTGCGGGTCGAGCCCGTGCTTGACGTAGCTGCCGCGGGTGCCGTGCAAGGTGAAGCGCGCGCCCGGCGCGGCCGCCAGCGCGCTCGCGTGCAGCAGCACCCGCAGGCCGCCGGCATAACGCAGTTGCGCGTGGAAGCGGTCGTTGGCGACGGCGCCGTCGCGCTGCGCGCACAAGTCCAGCGCGATCGCCTGCGGTGCGCCGAACAGTTGCAGGCACTGGTCGACCAGGTGCGCGCCGAGATCGACCCACAGGCCGCTGCCCGGGCCGCCCTGTTCGCGCCAGCGCGCGCGCACCACCGGCCGGAAGCGGTCGAAGTGCGATTCGAATTGCACGATGCGCCCGAGGCGCCCGCCCGCGAGCACATCGCGCAGGCTGAGGAAGTCGCCATCCCAGCGCCGGTTGTGAAAGACCGAGAGCACCCGCTCGTGCCGGCGCGCGAGCGCGGCGAGTTCCACCGCCTCGGCCCCGGTCAGCGTGAAGGGCTTGTCGACCACCACGTGCTTGCCGGCCTCGAGGGCCGCCTTGGCGAGCGGGAAATGGGTGTCGTTGGGCGTGGGGACGACGACGAGGTCGATGTCGTCGCGCGCGATCAGCGCCTGCGGATCGGCTTCGACGATGAGGCCAGGCCAGTCGGCCAGCACCTTGGCCGGGTCGCTGCTCGACATGGCGCGCAGCGTGAGGCCGGGCACGCCGGCGATCAGCGGCGCATGGAAGGTCTTGGTGGCGTAGCCGTAGCCGATGACGCCGACTCGGATCGAGGAGCTCATGGCGGCCATTGTGCAGTGGGCGCGCCGGCGCAAGATCGCGTAAGGTCATCGCCATCGGGCCGACTCACGGGCAAAGGAGCGTGCATGTCAGACGCGGAACTCGATCTCTTCGTCATCGGCGCCGGCAGCGGCGGGGTGCGCGCGGCGCGCATGGCGGCGCAGCGCGGCGCCCGGGTCGCGGTCGCCGAGATGGGGCCGCTCGGCGGCACCTGCGTCAACCTCGGCTGCATCCCCAAGAAGCTCTACAGCGTGGCGGCGCACTACAGCGAGGCTTTCGAGGAGTCGCACGGCTTCGGCTGGTCGGGGCCGGCACCCGTTTTCGACTGGGCTCGGCTGAAGACCAATCGCGCGGCGGAGATCGCGCGCCTGAACGGCGTGTACGAGGCGGTGCTCGAGGGCGCCGGGGCGACGCTCGTGCGCGGCCGGGCGCAGCTGGTGTCGGCGCACGAGGTGCAGGTGGGCGACCAGCGCTTCGACGCTCGCCACATCCTCGTGGCCACCGGCGGGCGGCCGCTGATGCCGCAGGTGCCCGGAGGCGATCTCGCGGTGAGCTCCAACGAGATGTTCGACCTGCCGGTGTTCCCGCAGCGGCTGGTGGTGGTGGGCGGCGGCTACATCGCCTGCGAGATGGCCTCGATCTTTCGCGGGCTGGGCGCTCACGTGACCCAGCTGGTGCGAGGGTCGCGGCTGCTGCGCGGCTTCGACCACGACATCGCGGCTTTCCTCGCGTCGGAGATGGGCAAGAAGGGCGTGGACATCCGGCTCGGCACGCACCTGCAGCGCATCGAGCGCGCAGGCGAGGCCTTGCGCGTCACCTTGCACGACGGACAGACGCTGGCGGCCGACACCGTGCTGCATGCCACCGGGCGCGGTCCCAACACGCAGGGTCTCGGCCTGGAGGAGGTCGGCGTCGCGCTGGGCGAACTCGGCGAGGTCGTGGTGGATGCCCAGTACCGCAGCAGCGTGCCGTCGATCCTGGCGGTCGGCGATGTCACCCATCGGCTGCAGCTCACGCCGGTGGCCCTGGCCGAAGCGATGGTGGTGGTCGACCAGCTCTTCGGCGAGGCGCAGCGACGCATGGACTACGACTTCATCCCCACGGCGGTGTTCACCCATCCCGGCATCGCGACAGTGGGCTGGACCGAGGACCAGGCGCGCGAGCGCTTCGGTGCCGTGCGCACCTACCAGAGCGAGTTCCGCGCGCTCAAGCACACGCTGTCGGGCAGCGCGGAGCGCACGTTGATGAAGCTGGTGGTCGACGACGAAAGCGACCGGGTGGTGGGCCTGCACATGGTCGGCGCCGACGCCGGCGAAACGGTGCAGGGCTTCGCCGTCGCGATGAAGGCAGGCGCGACCAAGGCGCACTTCGACGCCACGATCGGCATCCACCCGACCGCGGCCGAGGAGTTCGTCACCATGCGAGAGCCGGTGGGCCGCTGAGGCCGCGCGGGGCAACAGGGCTTTGCGACGATGGCATCATGATCCGAGCACTGCAAGGACCCGGACGATGTCGTACTTCCCCCGATCTCTCGGCCCCATGCGCGGCGCGGGCCTCGCCTGCTGCGTGATCGCGCTGCTGGCGCACGCTCCGCTGCAAGCCGCCGATGCCGGCAAGAAGACCGCCAAGGAGCCCGCGCGGCACAAGCTGCTCCTCACGCGCGAGGAACTGCGCGCCTGCATGAACAGCAAGGCCGACATCGACCGCACGAAGGACGAGCTGGTGCAGGAGCAGGCCCGCCTCACCGCCGAGAAGGACGAACTGGTGAAGCTCGGCGGCGAGCTCAAGGAACAGCTCGCGACCCTGGATCGCGGCAACAAGGAGCTTGTCGAGAAATACGTCGAGGCGAACAACGATCGCGAGCGGCGCATCGATGCGCTGGAGACCAGCGGCAAGGCCTACGACCAGAAGGTGCAGGCGCTGCAGGCGCAGCGCGCGGCGTACCAGAAGGATTGCGCCAGCAAGCGCTTCGACGAGGACGACGAACGCGCCATCAAGGCCGGCAAGTAGCACCTTGCCGGCACCAGGGGCGGCACCCACGCGCGAGCCGGCGCTTTCCTAGAATGGCCGCTCTCCCACCACGAGAGCCGTCATGACCCTTGCCACGAGCAATCCGCTGCTGCAGCCCTGGGACACGCCCTTCGGCCTGCCGCCCTTCGCCGAGATCCGTCCGGAGCATTTCAGGCCGGCCTTCGACGTCGCGCTGGCGCAGCACCTGGCCGACATCGAGGCGATCGCCGCCGACCCCGAGCCGCCCAGCTTCGACAACACCGTGGCCGCGCTCGACCGCGCCGGCCGGCTGTTCGCGCGGCTGGAGGCGACCTTCTACAACCTCACTTCCAGCGAGACTTCGCCGGCGCTGCAGGCAGTGGAGCGCGAACTCGCCGCGCCGCTGGCGGCGCACAACAACGCGATCTACATGCACGCCGGCCTGTTCGAGCGGATCGATGCGCTGCATGCGCGGCGCGACACGCTCGCGCTCACCGGCGAGCAGCGCCGGCTGCTCGAGCGCTTCCACCTCGATTTCGTGCGCGCCGGCGCCAAGCTCGCCCCGGCGGCCCAGGCGCGCTACGCGCAGGTGATGGAGCGGCTGGCCGAGCTCACCACGCGTTTCGCGCAGAACGTGCTGCACGACGAAGCCAGCCACACGCTGGTGCTGCACAGCGAAGCCGAACTGGCCGGCCTGCCCGACTTCGTGCGCGCGGCGGCACGCCAGGCGGCCATCGAGCGCGGCGTGCCCGACGCCTGGGTCATCACGCTGTCGCGTTCGCACGTGGTGCCTTTCCTCACGTTCAGCGATCGGCGCGACCTGCGCGAGCGTGCCTACCGTGCCTGGACCACGCGCGGCGAGCATGCCGGCGAATACGACAACCGCCCGGTCGCGCGCGAGATCCTCACGCTGCGCAACGAGCAGGCGCGGCTGCACGGCCACGCGAGCTACGCCGAGTACGCACTGGCCGACACCATGGCGGGGCGGGTGTCGGCCGTCAACGAACTGCTGGACAAGGTGTGGGTGCGCGCGAAGGCCGCGGTCGAGCAGGAGCGCGCGGCGCTGCGCTCGCTGATGGCCGCGCGCGGCGAGACGACGACCATCGAAGCCTGGGACTGGCGGCACGTGGCCGAGAAGCTGCGGCGCGAGCGCTTCGACCTGGACGAAGCCGAGGTCAAGGCCTACTTCCCGCTCGAGCGCATGGTCGAGGCGGTGTTCGACTGCGCGCAGCGCCTGTTCGGCGTGCGCTTCGTCGAGCAGCCCGAGATCAAGGCCTACCACCCGGACGTCAAGGTCTACGAAGTGCGCGACGAGCACGATGCGCCGGTCGGCGTGTTCCTGCACGACAACTTCGCGCGGCCCAGCAAGCGCAGCGGCGCGTGGATGAGCTCGTACCGCCTGCAGATGAACAACGGCGACCAGGTCACGCCGATCGTCGTCAACAACAACAACTTCGCCAAGGGTGCGCCGGGCCAGCCCACGCTCCTGAGCTTCGACGACGCGCGCACGCTGTTCCACGAGTTCGGCCACGGGCTGCATGGCCTGCTGTCGGACGTGCACTACGAGCGGCTGTCCGGGACCAACGTCCTGCGCGATTTCGTCGAGCTGCCATCGCAGTTGTTCGAGCACTGGCTGGCCGAGCCGGCCGTGCTCAAGCGGCATGCGCGGCACCATGCGAGCGGCGAACCCATTCCGGACGCTCTGGTGCAGCGGCTGCACGCCGCGCGCAATTTCAACCAGGGCTACGAGACCGCGCGCTACACCGCCTCGGCGCTGGTGGACATGGCGATCCACTCGCAGACCTCCCATGAGGCGCCCGACGTGACCGCATTCGAGGCCGCCGAGCTGGAGCGCATCGGCATGCCGGCCGGCATCGGCATGAACCACCGGCTGCCGCATTTCCAGCATCTGTTCGCGGGCTCCAGCTACGCGGCCGGCTACTACGTCTACCTCTGGGCCGAGGTGCTCGACGCCGACGGCTTCGATGCCTTCGTCGAGGCGGGTGATCCGTTCGACTTGGCGGTGGCGCGCAAGCTGCGGCAATTCATCTACTCCTCGGGCAACTCGCTCGAGCCGTCGCAGGCCTACCGGGCGTTCCGGGGCCGGGCGGCCACGGTCGAGCCGATGCTGCGCAAGAAGGGCCTGCTGGGCCCGGCGCCCGTCCCGGCCTGATCCGGCTCAGTCCGAGGCAGGCGCGGCCGTCGTGCGTGCCTCGGCGAGCCGCGCGTCGAGCGACTGCAGGAAGGCTGCGAACTTCAGCGGCTTGGTCCAGTATTCGCAGAAGCCGGCGCCGAGCGCGCGAGAGATGTCTTCGGGCATGGCATTGGCAGAGACGGCGATGCACGGAATCGTGGCCGTCTCGGGCATGGCGCGCAGGCGGCGCAGCACCTCGAAGCCGTCGAAGTCGGGCAACTGCATGTCCACCAGGACCAGGTCCGGCCGCAGCGTGCGCGCCCGCGCCACGCCGCGCTCGCCGCTGGGCTCGCACACCAGGCTCAGGCCTTCGCGACCGGCCAGGAGCTCTTCCATCAGCATCACGTTGACCGCGTTGTCCTCGATGTAGAGCACCCGGGCGCCGGCCAGGTGCTCGGCCCTCGGCTCGGGAGGCGGCGAAGCGGGCGCCTCGGCAGGCGGCGGCGCCACGTCGGCGCGCTGCAGCGTCACCGAGAAGAGCGAGCCTTGCCCGGGCTCGCTGTCGACCGCGATGCTGCCGCCCATGCGCGTGACGAGTGTCTTGACGATGGCCAGCCCGATGCCCGTGCCTTCGATGCCCTCGTGCTCGATGCCCAGCCGGTTGAAGGGCTCGAACAGGTGCGCGCGCTGCTCGGCGCTCAGGCCGCGGCCGGTGTCGCGCACCTGCAGGACGACCCGGGCACCCTCGATCTCGGTCTCGACATGCGCTTCTCCGCCCGCGCGGTTGTACTTGAGGGCGTTGGTGAGCAGGTTGATCAGCACCTGGCGCAGGCGGATGCGGTCGCCCCAGGCGATGCCCTCGATGCGGCCGGTGCGCATCGCCACGCCGGTGGCCTGCGCCAGCGAGGCGACCAGCGGCAGCGCCTCGTCCACCAGGTCGGCCAGCGGGACCGGCTGCAGGTCCAGCCGCAGCTGCCCGCTTTCCAGGCTCGACAGGTCGAGCACGTCGTTGATCAGCGACAGCAGGTGCTCGCCGGCCGACAGGATGTGCTCGACGCGGTCGCGCTGCGCCGGCGCGGCGTCGTCCAATTGCAGCAGCTGCGCGAATCCGAGCACCGCGTTGAGCGGCGTGCGCAGTTCGTGGCTCATGCGCGCGAGGAACTGCGACTTGGCTTCGCTCTCGCGCTGCGCGATGAACTTCTCGCGCCGCGCCGCCTCGGCGTTGACGCTGTCGGTGACGTCCCAGTTGACGCCGATGTAGCGCGGGCCGGCAGCGCCGGGCTCGGCCACCGGCGTCGAGCGCGAGGCCAGCCAGTGCACC
This sequence comes from Piscinibacter sp., assembly GCA_035254085.1. Lineage (GTDB taxonomy): Bacteria > Pseudomonadota > Gammaproteobacteria > Burkholderiales > Burkholderiaceae_C > Albitalea. The sequence continues at coordinate 4,497 of DATFAY010000089.1, read as the reverse complement.
GAGCCGTCCGGCCAGACCACGCGGAACTCGTAGGCCGCGCTGCGATGGTGTTGCACGGCGTCCCGCAGCAAGGCGTGGACGCGGGCGCGGTCATCGGGGTGCGCCATGGCGAGGCGCTCGGCAGTGTTGGGGGCCTGGGCGCGGGGCGGCTTGCCGCGCAGGCGGAACATCTGCTCGTCCCAGACGGTTTCGTCGGTGCGAGGGTCCCACTCCCAGGTGCCCAGCCCGACGCTGCGCGCCGTCAGCGCGACGCGCTCGTTGGCACTGCGCAGCGCGGTTTCGGTGCGCACCCGTTCGGTGATGTCGATGACGATGCCGAACAGCATCGGCTTGCCGTTGCGCTGGACGCGGCGCGCGCGCTGCTCCAGCCAGCGCACCTCGCCGTCGGGCCAGACGACGCGATACTGCTGCCGCTGCCGCTGCGAGGGGCCCGACAGCAGCGTCTCGCGCGCCTCGTCCATCGTCGCGCGGTCGTCGGGGTGCACGTGGTGCCGGATCCACTCCTCGTGGGTGGGCACGCCGAGATCGCGCGAGCGGCCCACCACGCGAAACATCTCGGCGTTCCACTCGCCTTCGCCGGTCTCGAGATCGCGGCTGAAGATGCCCAGCCCGGCGGTGTCGGCGGCGATCTCGAGGCGATGGGCGAGTTCGCTGGCGCGGCGCGAACGCTCCACCTGCTCGGTCACGTCGAGTGCGACGCCCACGAACTCCAGCGGCTGGCCCGACTCGTCGCGACGCAGCACGCGGCGCGTCAGCACGTAGCGCCAGGTACCGTCCGCGCGACGGTAGCGCGCCTCCATGTCCACCGGCTTGTCGCTGTGCAATGCGCTGGATGCGGTCGCCACCACGCGCGGCAGGTCGTCGGGGTGGATGAGGGCGCGCACGTCGTCCAGCGTCAGCCCCTCGGGGCGCGGCGGGATGTCGAGCACCTGGTAGGCGCGGTCGTTGTAGTGGAAGCGGTTGGTGCGCAGGTCCTGGCGCCAGATCGCGATGTTGCCGAGGTCGACCGCCAGGCGCAGCTGCTCGCTGCTGTCGTTGAAAGCCTGTGCGAGCTCATAGGTCTCGGTGTCGTCGACCATCACCCCGATGCTGCGCTCGGGCGTGCCGGCGGGCGACTCCTTCACCTCCCATTGCGAGTGGATGCGGCGCACGCTGCCGTCGGGCAGCAGCAGGCGGTAGCGCGCTTCGTACTTGCCGGCGCGCCGCGTCGACGCCGGATAGTTGGCGATGAGGCGGTCGTCGGGATGGATGCGCAGCGCGGCCACGTCGAAGTGGGGCGTGCCGCCGGCCGGGTCCATGCCGAAGAAGCGGAACACATGCCGGTCCCAGTGGCCTTCGCCGGAGGGGATCTTGCGTTCCCAGACGCCCACGCGGCCGAACTCCTGCGCGATGTCGAGCAACTCGGCCAGCCGGTGCTGTTCGCTCAGGTCCTGCAGCGCCAGCGCGATCCGCGGGGCCGAAGCGCCGGGCAGCACACTGGCCTGCAGCCGCCCCCAGCGCGTGTCGCCCGACGGGTGGCGCCACGCCAGTTCGACCGGCTCGACGCCGCGTCCCTGCGACAGCGCCTGGGCGATGCCGGGCCAGGGGCCGCTGTCGGCGGCGGCCAGCAGCGCGGCCAGCGGCAGTCCGCGCGCCTGGGCGGCGCTGCAGCCACCGACGCGCTCGAATGCCGGGTTGACCCACAGGATGCGTCCTTGCCCGTCGAGCAGGGCGAGCATGTCGGAGGAGAGCGTGGCGAACGCCTGCCAGGCGGCGTCCGCGGGCGTCGCCGGTGGAAGCTTCGGATCCGCTGTCATGGGTTGGGCGTGCGAGACGCCCAGTCTGATTCCGCTTGCGCCGAAGCGCCAGGGGGATCACACGCCCTCGTGGCGGCAGCGGCACGACCCGAGGCAGCAACGGGCCCATTTGTGCAAACAATGCACGCGGCCCGCGCCACCGCTGCCCGATTCCAAACACGATACTGCCCGGCTGCAGCGACGCCGCGACGGGCGCGGCGCTCAGTCGGCCACCTGCAGCACCAGCTTGCCGAAGTTCTCGCCCTTGAACAGCTTGAGCAGCGTCTCGGGAAAGGTGTCGAGCCCGCGCACGATGTCTTCCTTGGACTTCATGCGGCCGTCCTTCAGGTAACCCGCCATCTCGGCCACCGCGACGGGGTAGCGGTCCGCGTAGTCGAACACCACGATGCCTTCCATCTTGGCGCGATTGACCAGCAGCGAGAGATAGTTCTTGGGCCCCTGCACCGGCGCGGTGTTGTTGTACTGGCTGATCGCTCCGCAGATGACGATGCGCGCCTTGCGATTGATGCGCGCGAGCACGTGGTCGAGGATCTCGCCGCCGACGTTGTCGAAATAGATGTCGACGCCGTCGGGGCAATGGGTCTTGAGGCCGTCTCGCACGCTGCCGGATTTGTAGTCGATGCAGGCATCGAAGCCCAGTTCCTTGACCACCCAGTCGCACTTGGCCGGACCGCCGGCGATGCCCACGACGCGGCAGCCCTTGATCTTGGCGAGCTGTCCGACGGTCTGCCCGACGGCGCCGGCCGCGCCCGACACGACGACCGTCTCGCCGCTTCTCGGCTGGCCCACGTCCATGAGGCCGAAGTAGCCGGTCATGCCCGGCATGCCCAGCACGTTGAGCCACTGCGTGGCGCTGCCCAGGCGGGTGTCGATCTTGAACAGGCCGCTGCGCTTGGCCTGCTCTTGCGGGATGAGGCAGTACTCCTGCACGCCCAGGCCGGCGCTCACGTGGTCGCCGACCGCGAAGGCGGGGTTCTTCGAAGCGACGACCACGCCGATGCCGCCGGCGCGCATCACCTCGTCGATGCCCACGGGCGGGATGTAGCTCTTGGCGTCGTTCATCCAGCCGCGCATCGCGGGGTCGAGCGAGAGGAAGAGGGTCTTCACGAGCACGCCGCCGTCCGCGGGCTCGACCACCGGCTCGGTGGTGAAGCGCCAGTTGTCGCGTGTGGGCATGCCCACGGGGCGCGAGGCGAGGCGGATCTGGCGGTTCTGAAGTTCGGCGAGGGTTTGCATCATCTGTCTCCTGGGTGACATGCGCACGCAGCCGTGCCGTCGATGGTACCCGCGAGCGGCTCGTCGGACTGGTCCGACACCACCAGACGCCGGCGGCCGATATGTCGCCTCGGTGACCTTGCCTAGAGTCGTTTCATGCGATGGCGCGCAGCGCGCCGCCGCGTGGCCGACGCGAGGAGAAGGCATGGTATTGGGCGACCCGCGCAAGGCAGTGACACGGCTGGCCGGCGCCGCTGCCGTCGCCGCATGGATGGCGTTCGGCGCGGCCACCGCGAGTCCGCCGGTGCGCAGCGTGCCGCAACTGGATCCGCTGCGCTACGCCGGCGTCTGGTACGAGATGGCGCGCCTGCCCAACAGCATGCAGGCGCGATGCGTGGCCGACGTGACCGCCGCCTATCGCGTGATGGACGACGGCAGCATGACCGTGGTGCATCGCTGCCTGGAAGCGGACGACCACTGGCGCGTGATCGTGGGGCGCGCGTCGCCGGAGGCGGGCGATCGCTCCGGGGCGCGGCTGCGCGTCAACTTCCTGCCCCCTTGGCTGCGCTGGCTGCCGATGGCGCACGACCGGCACTGGGTGGTGATGGTCGACGACGCCTATCGGGTCGCCGTGGTCAGCGAGCCGTCGCGGCGCCACCTCTGGATCCTTTCGCGCACGCCGCAATTGGATCTGCAGACCTACGACCGTGTCGTCGACTGGCTGCGCGCGCAAAGCTATCCGGTGGACCAACTGGTGCCCACGCTGCAGCGACCCCAGCATCGGGCCATGCCGTTCGGATCGATGGGCGACGAGCCGCCGCCAACGGTCTGAGCCTGCCCGGCGCACCACGAATCGAAAGGAGTCTTCGCATGAACACACTGGCCTCGATGACCGTGCTTGCCGCCGCCGTGGCGCTGGCGGCTTGCGACTCGCGCCAGGACGCCACCGTCGGCCAGAAGGTCGACCAGGCGGTGGCCTCGGCACAGACCGCGGCGGCCGACGTGAAGCAGTCCGCCAAGCGGGGTCTGGACCAGGCCGCCGAAGCGACCAAGGAGACCTCCGAGAAGCTTGCGAGCAAGGTCGACGATGCGGCGATCACCGCCTCGGTGAAAGCCGGCATCGCCAAGGACCCCGAGCTGAGCGCCTTGCGCGTGGACGTCGATACGCAGGGCGGCCACGTGATGCTCTCGGGCGTGGCGCCCAACGCGGCGGCCAAGGAGCGCGCGCAAGCGATCGCGGCCCAGGAGAAGGGCGTGACGTCGGTCGACAACCGGCTCGCCATCGAGCACAAGTAGGCTGCCGCGGCCCCGGCGCGGGCACAAAAAAACCGCGGCATGCCGCGGTTTCTTCTTGCTGCGAGAAACGCCTGCTTTACAGCGGGCGGATGTTCGCGGCCTGCAGGCCCTTCTGGCCTTGCTTCACTTCGAATTCGACACGCTGGTTTTCGGTCAGCGTCTTGAAGCCGTTGCCCTGGATGTCACGGAA
>DATFAY010000088.1:0-43830 GCA_035254085.1 Piscinibacter sp. | reverse complement strand
CTTGTCGGCGGCCATCAAGGTGTCGCAGAAGAAGCTGGAGGCGCTCGAGGCCGACCGGCTCGACGAATTGCCCGACGCCACCTTCACCCGGGCGTTGGCGCAGACGGTGTGCCGGGCGCTCAAGATCGACCCGTCGCCGGTCCTTGCGCTGTTGCCTGCGCCGGCTGGCCAGCGCCTGGAGCACGTCGGCGAGGGCATCAATGCGCCGTTTCGCGACCGGCCGGGACGCCACGAGCCCAAGGACTGGTCGACGCTCGGCTCGCCGGCCGTGTGGGGGCCGTTGCTGATCGTGCTCGGTGCCGGCGTCCTGTACCTGCTGCCCGCCGGGTGGCTGTCGAACCTGCCATTGCCGTCGAGTACGCCGCCGGCCAGCGCGCCGGCCGCGTCGGCCGCCGCGGGATCGAGCGTCGTGTCCATCAACATCCCCGCCGAGCCTGCCGCGCCGCCTGTCGAGCCGACCACGGCCGCTGCCGCAGGCACTGCCGGCAGCGCTGCCGGCGCAACGATGGTTGCGCCGTCGACCGTGCCGGCCGTTGCGCCCGCGTCGCCCCCGCTGCCGGCTTCCGCCGCGGCGAACCCGGCCGCGCCGGTCACCGGGATGCTGCAACTGCGCACCAAGGCGGCGTCCTGGATCGAGGTCCAGGACGCGCGCTCCAAGGTGCTCGTATCGCGCCTGGTTCAGGCCGATGAGACGCTGGCGCTGGACGGTGTACCGCCGCTGCGACTGAAGATCGGCAACGCCGGCGCCACCGAGGTCGTGTACCGGGGCCATACCGTGGACCTGGCGGCCAGCACACGCGACAACGTCGCCCGCCTGGAATTGAAGTGACACCACCATGAACGACGTACGCAGCGCATTGCTCTCGGACTTCATCGAACCGGCCGCGCCGGCAGCTCGGCGCTCGCGGCAAGCCAGCGTGCGCTGGGGCTCGCGGGTGGTGACCGTGGGCGGCGATGCGCCGGTGCGCGTGCAGTCGATGACCAACACCGACACCGTCGACGTCATCGAGACGGCCGTGCAGGTCAAGCAGTTGGCGGTGGCCGGCTCGGAGATGGTGCGCATCACCGTCAACACGCCCGAGGCGGCGCAGGCGGTGCCGCACATCCGCGAGCAGCTCGATCGCATGGGCGTGGACGTGCCGCTGATCGGCGACTTCCACTACAACGGGCACCGCCTCCTGGCCGATTTCCCTGCCTGCGCCGAGGCCCTGAGCAAGTACCGCATCAACCCCGGCAACGTCGGCAAGGGCGCCAAGCACGACAAGCAGTTCGCGCAGATGGTCGAGGTGGCGGCCAGGTACGACAAGCCGGTGCGCATCGGCGTCAACTGGGGCAGCCTCGACCAGGAACTGCTGGCGCAGATGATGGACGAGAACGGCCGGCTGGCCGAGCCCTTCGAGCCGCAGCAGATCATGTACCGGGCCATCATCACTTCGGCCATCCAGTCTGCGCGGCGAGCCGAGGACATCGGCCTGCGCGGCGAACAGATCATCCTGTCTTGCAAGATGTCCGGCGTGCAGGATCTCGTGAGCGTGTACCAGGCGCTTGCCAGGCGCTGCGACTACGCGCTGCACCTGGGTCTCACCGAGGCCGGCATGGGCACCAAGGGCACGGTGGCGTCGACGGCAGCGCTGTCGCTGCTCCTGCAGCAGGGCATCGGCGACACGATCCGGGTGTCGCTCACGCCGCAGCCCGGCGAGGCGCGCACGCAGGAGGTCGTCGTCGCGCTGGAGATCCTGCAGGCGCTGGGCCTGCGCTCCTTCAACCCGAGCGTCACCGCCTGCCCCGGCTGCGGCCGCACCACCAGCACGACCTTCCAGGAGCTGGCCAAGCAGATCGACGACTACCTGCGCGCGCAGATGCCGGTGTGGCGCGCACGCTATCCGGGCGTCGAGAAGATGAAGGTCGCGGTCATGGGTTGCATCGTCAACGGCCCCGGCGAGAGCAAGCATGCCGACATCGGCATCAGCCTGCCGGGCACCGGCGAGGCGCCGGCCGCGCCGGTGTTCATCGACGGCGAAAAGGCGCTGACCCTGCGCGGCGAACGCATCGCCGAAGAATTCCAGACCCTGGTCGAGGACTACATCGAGAAGCGTTTCGGCGCCGCGACGACGGCGCATTGACGCCGTCGCGCCGCTCTTCGCCTTCGTATCAACGCGGCCGCCCTGGGGCGGTCGTTCCACACGCTTGCTGACATGGCTGAACAAATACGTGCCGTCAAGGGCATGAACGACATCCTGCCGCCCTCGGTGCCGCGCACCGAGCGGCTGCCCGACTCGGCGCTTTGGCAGTGGTTCGAGAACGGCGTGCGAACGGTGCTCGGGCGCTACGGCTACCAGCACCTGCTCACGCCCATCGTCGAGCCGACGGCCCTCTTCGTGCGCGGTCTGGGCGAGGTGACCGACATCGTCGAGAAGGAGATGTACTCCTGGCGCGACGAGATGAACGGCGACCAGCTCACGCTGCGGCCCGAAGCCACGGCCGGCATCGTGCGCGCGATGATCGAGCACAACGCGCTGTACAACGGCCCGCTGCGCGTGTGGACCATGGGGCCGATGTTCCGCCATGAGCGCCCGCAGAAGGGGCGCTACCGCCAGTTCCACCAGCTCGACGTCGAGGCGCTCGGGTTCGCCGGCCCGGACGTCGACGCCGAGATGATCCTCATGGTGCGCAGCCTCTGGCGCGAGCTGGGGCTGGTCGAGGGCAAGCATGTCCGCCTGGAGATCAACAGCCTGGGCCAGCCCGGCGAGCGCCGCGCCCACCGCGATGCGCTGATCCGCCATTTCGAAGAGAACGCCGCGCTGCTGGACGAGGACGCCAGGCGGCGCCTGCACACCAACCCGCTGCGCATCCTCGACACCAAGAACCCGGCCATGCAGGCCCTGGTGGAGGCTGCCCCCAAGCTGATGGACTTCCTCGGCGAGGAATCGCTGGCGCACTTCGCGGCGGTGCGCGCGATGCTCGATGCCGTCGGGCTGGAATACCGCGTGAACACGCGGCTGGTGCGCGGCATGGACTACTACAACCTGACCGTGTTCGAGTGGGTCACCGAGCAGCTGGGGTCTCAAGGCACGGTGTGCGGCGGCGGCCGCTACGACGGGCTGATCGAGCAACTGGGCGGCAAGCCCGCGCCCGCGGTCGGCTTCGGCCTGGGCATCGAGCGGCTGTTGCTGCTGATCCAGGAGCTGGGCCTGCCGGTGCCCGCCTCGGCACCGCGCGCCTATGCGATCGTCACCTCCGCGGCCGCGCTGCCGCAAGCCGTCCGCGTGCTGGAAGCGCTTCGTGCCGCGGGTGTGTCGGTGCTGATGCACGCCGGCGGCGGCGCAATGAAGTCCCAGTTCAAGAAGGCGCACGCCAGCGGCGCCCGCTACGCCCTCATCTTCGGCGACGACGAGATGGCGCGCGCGGAGGTGTCGCTCAAGGACCTGCGAGACCCCGATGCACCGCAGCGCAGCCTGCCGCTGGCCGGAACGGCAGCCTGGGCCGCCGATCTGGCCGAGGCATCCGGGCATGCGGGGCAGGCCCTCAACGCATAATCGCGCCTTCCACAGAAAGCGTCACTCTCCATGGCCACCCATCTCGACCTCGAAGAACAAGAACAGCTGGACCAGCTCAAGGCGTTCTGGAATCAATACGGCAACCTGATCACCTGGACGATCATCATCGTGCTGGGCGCATTCGCGGCCTGGAACGGCTGGAACATGTGGCAGCGCGACCAGGCCGTGAAGGCCGGCGCGATGTACGACGAGATCGACAAGGCCGCACAGGCGGGCGATGCCGATCGGGCGGCCGCCCTGTTCGCGACCCTGAAGGACCGCTATCCCGGCACGGCCTTCGCCGAGCAGGCAGCGCTGGCGGTGGCCAAGGCGCAGTTCGACAAGGGCCAGGTCGACAACGCGCGCGCCACGCTGACCTGGGTGAGCGAACACGCCCTGGAAGGCGAATACCAGACCGTGGCGCGGCTGCGGCTCGCGGGCCTGTTGATGGAGCAGAAGAAATACGACGACGCGCTCAAGCAGCTCGACGGCGCGAACGCCAAGGAATTCGAGGCGCTGGTGGCCGACCGGCGCGGCGACATCCTGCTGGCGCAGGGCAAGAAAGACGACGCCAAGGCGGCCTACCAGAAGGCCTGGTCGGCCATGGACGACAAGGTGCAGTACCGCCGCCTGATCGATGCCAAGCTCACGGCGCTGGGCGCCGCGCCGCAGGCGGACAAGCCGGCCGCCCCGGAGGCCGCGAAATGATGAGGGCGCGCGCACTGATCGCCGGCGCGATGCTCGCGCTGATGGCCGCCTGTGCCAGCAGCGACAAGCCCAAGCCGACGCCGCTGGAGCCGCTCGTGCCGCAACTGGCCGGGCGCATTGTCTGGAACGCGAAGATCGACGGCGTGCAGTTCCCGTTGGTCGTCGGCGTCAGTCCCGGCGTCTTCACCGTGGCCGGCGACGACGGGACCGTGCTCGCGCTCGAAGCCGACACGGGGCGCGAGCTCTGGCGCGGCAGCGTGGGCGCCAAGCTGGGCGCCGGCGTCGGCACCGATGGACGCTTCGTGTCGGTGGTGACGCGCGACGGCGAACTCGTCACCCTCGAAGCGGGGCGCGTGCTGTGGCGCAAGCCGCTCAACATGCGCGTCACGACCGCGCCGCTCGTGGCCGGCGAACGCGTTTTCGTCTTGGGCGGCGACCGCAGCGTGCAGGCCTTCGACGCCCAGGACGGCACCAAGTTGTGGTCCGTGCTGCGCCCGAGCGATCCGCTGACGCTCGCCCAGGCAGGCGTCATCGCCGCCTTCAAGGACACGCTGCTGGCTGGACAGGGGCCCAAGCTGGCGGGCTTCAATCCGCTCAACGGGGACGTGCGCTGGGAAGTGACGGTCGGCTCGCCTCGCGGCACCAACGAGGTGGAGCGCCTGGCAGACCTCGTCGCGCCACCGGCCCGCGTGGGCGACACCGTGTGCGTGCGATCGTTCCAGGCTGCGGTGGGTTGCGTCAACGCCGAGCGCGGGACGCTCAACTGGACCAAGCCGGTGGGCGGCACCGACGGCGTCGCGGCCGACGAGCAACTCGTCTTCGGCGCCGATGCCTCCGACCGCATCACCGCCTGGAAGACCGGCAGCGGCGATGTGGCCTGGCAGTCGGAGAAGCTGCTGTATCGCGGGCTCGGTGCACCCCTGTCCACGCCGCGGGCGGCGATCTTCGGCGACTCCGAAGGCATCGTGCATTTCCTGTCGCGCGACAAGGGCGAGGCGCTGCTGCGCATCACCACCGACGGCAGTCCGATCACGACGGCGCCGGTCGTCGCGGGCAACACCATGCTGGTGGTGACCCGCAAGGGCGGCCTGTTCGCTTTCCGGGCGGAATGACGACCCCCGGCCGCCGCTTGGCTTTGGTTCGCCGATGAAGCCCGTCATCGCCATCGTCGGCCGGCCCAACGTCGGCAAATCGACGTTGTTCAACCGCATGACCAAGAGCCGCGACGCCATCGTCGCGGACTTCGCCGGCCTCACCCGCGACCGCCATTACGGCGACGGGCGCCTGGGCGAGCACGAGTTCATCGTGATCGACACCGGCGGCTTCGAACCCGAGAAGCCCAGCGGCGTGGTGGCCGAGATGGCAAAGCAGACCCGTCAGGCGGTGGCCGAGGCCGACGTGGTGGTGTTCGTGGTCGACGTGCGCGCCGGGCTGTCGGCCCAGGACCACGACATCGCCAACTACCTGCGCACCGTCGGCAAGAAAGTGCTGCTGGCGGTCAACAAGGCCGAGGGCATGGTCGACTCGCCGCATCTGGCGGAGTTCTACGAGCTCGGCATGGGCGAGCCGCATCCGATCTCGTCGGCGCACGGGCAGGGCATTCGCAGCTTGCTGGAGGCGGCGCTGGCGGACTTCGCGTTCGACGAGGAGGTCGAAGGTGAGCCGGAAGAGGGCGCTCCGATCCGGCTGGCGGTCGCCGGGCGACCCAACGTCGGAAAGAGCACGCTCATCAACACCTGGCTCGGCGAGGAGCGGCTGGTCGCCTTCGACCTGCCGGGCACCACGCGCGACGCCATCAGCGTGCCCTTCGAGCGCAACGGACAGAAGTTCGAACTGATCGACACCGCGGGCCTGCGGCGCAAGGGCAAGGTCTTCGAGGCGATCGAGAAGTTCTCGGTGGTCAAGACGCTGCAGGCCATCGCCGATGCCAACGTCGTACTGCTGCTGCTGGACGCCACCCAGGGCGTGAGCGACCAGGACGCCCACATCGCCGGCTACATCCTGGACAGCGGGCGCGCCGTGGTGCTGGCCGTCAACAAGTGGGATGCGGTCGACGACTACCAGAAGCAGCTGCTTCAGCGCTCCATCGAGCAGCGGCTCGCCTTCTTGAAGTTCGCGCCCATCCTCCACATATCGGCCATCAAGCGGCAGGGCCTGGCCCCGGTGTGGAAGGCGATCGCCGACGCGCACGCCTCGGCCACGAAGAAGATGTCCACGCCGGTGCTCACGCGGCTGCTGCATGAGGCGGTGGAGCACCAGGCGCCCAAGCGCGCCGGCATGTTCCGCCCGAAACTGCGCTACGCGCACCAGGGCGGCATGAATCCGCCGGTGATCGTGGTGCACGGCAATTCGCTGGAGCACGTGACGGATTCGTACAAACGCTACCTCGAAGGGCGCTTTCGCGAGCACTTCAAGCTGGTGGGCACCCCGTTGCGCATCGAAATGCGTTCGGGACGCAATCCGTTCGACGACAGGAATTCCTGAAGGCTTTTGCCGCCAGGGGGTTCGGCCAGGGGGAACCCTGTGTTAACGTCCCAATCTCATAATTTTCAACACGGAGCTATATCGTGAGCAACAAAGGGCAACTCCTACAAGACCCCTTCCTCAACCTGCTGCGCAAAGAGCATGTGCCCGTTTCGATCTACCTCGTGAACGGCATCAAGCTGCAGGGCCACATCGAGTCTTTTGATCAGTATGTGGTGCTCCTTCGGAACACGGTCACCCAGATGGTCTACAAGCACGCCATCTCCACGGTGGTGCCCGGGCGCGCGGTGAACTTCCACGCCGCCGACAACCAGGAACAGAGCTGAAGCCCGCGACGTGCTCGGGTCCGAGGCCGCTTCGACCTTGAGTTCAGTGAATCCAACGGCGGTCCCGCCCGGGATGGCACGCGCCATCCTGGTCGGGGTCGACGTGGGCGGTTCCGCTTCCTTCGATCCCACGCTGGACGAATTGGCCCAACTGGCCGAGTCGGCCGGCGACATGCCTGTCGCCCGCGTCGTCGCGCGCCGCAAGGCGCCGGACCCGGCGTTGTTCGTCGGTTCGGGCAAGGCCGACGAAATCAAGGCACTGGTGCAAGGGCACCAGGCCGAGGCCGTGCTCTTCGACCAGGCCTTGTCGCCGGCGCAGCAGCGCAACCTCGAACGGCATCTCGGTGTCGCCGTGGCCGACCGCACGATGCTGATCCTGGAAATCTTCGCGGCCCGCGCGCAAAGCCACGAGGGCAAGCTCCAGGTCGAGCTGGCGCAGCTTCAGTACCTGTCGACCCGGCTGGTGCGGCGCTGGAGCCACCTGGAGCGCCAGCGCGGTGGCATCGGAACGCGCGGCGGCCCGGGCGAAGCCCAGATCGAACTGGATCGCCGCATGATCGGCGAGCGCATCAAGTCGGTGAAGCAGCGCCTGGAGAAGGTCAAGCGCCAGCGCGGCACGCAGCGCCGCTCGCGCGAGCGCAACCAGACCTTCCGCATCTCGCTGGTGGGCTACACGAACGCCGGCAAGTCGACCTTGTTCAATGCGCTGGTGAAGGCGCGCGCCTACGCGGCGAACCAGCTCTTCGCCACCCTGGACACCACCACCCGCCAGCTCTTCCTCGAGGACGTGGGGCGCACGGTGTCGCTGTCGGACACCGTGGGCTTCATCCGCGACCTGCCGCACAAGCTGGTCGAAGCCTTCGAAGCCACCTTGCAGGAGGCGGCCGATGCCGACCTGCTGCTGCACGTGGTCGATGCGGCCAGCCCGCTGCTGGCCGAGCAGATGGCCGAGGTCCAGCGCGTGCTGGCCGAGATCGGCGCGAGCGAGGTGCCCCAGGTGCTGGTCTACAACAAGTTCGACAAGCTCGAAGACACGCAGCGCCCGCGCAGCCTGGTCGACACGCTGGAGCTCGATGGCGGCGTGCGCGTGCCGCGCGTCTTCGTCAGTGCCTTGACCGGGCACGGCCTCGACAAGTTGCGCCAGATCATTTCGCAGGCGGTGGCCGGCACGCTGGCCGATCGCTTGAATACCCCGCAGTCCGCCTCCATCTCCTCCACGGTCGAACCCGCCACCGACGACGCGGCGCTGGACACGCTTCGCGGCAGCCAAACCCACTTGCACTCATCATCATGAGCAGTTCACTCGGCGCCTCGCATGGCGCCTCATCCACCGTGCCGGCACGCCTGCTCGTCCTGGCCCGCGCGACGCGCTCATTGATGGCAGGGGTCCTCGCGCGGGTGTTCGGGCGCTCCGCGCACGACGCAGGGGCGCAGGCCGACCTTGCCGGCGGCGGCCGCGGTGACGGTCCGCCCGACCTCGACGAGCTGTGGCGCGACTTCAATCGCAAGCTGAGCGGCTTCTTCGGCGGCAAGGGTCCCCGCGGCAACGGTTCCGGCGACGGCGGCAACAACTTCCAGCCCGACATGAAAAGCGCGGGCATCGGGGTCGGCCTGATCATCGCGGTGGTGGCGCTGATCTGGCTCGGCAGCGGCTTCTTCATCGTGCAGGAAGGCCAGCAGGCCGTGATCACCACCTTCGGCCGCTACAGCCACACGGTGGATGCCGGCTTCCAGTGGCGCATGCCGTATCCGTTCCAGTCGCACGAGACGGTGTCGGTGACCCAGCTTCGCACCAAGGAGGTCGGGCGCAACACGGTCGTGCCCGCGACGCAGCTGCGCGATTCGTCCATGCTCACCCAGGACGAGAACATCGTCGACATCCGCTTCACCGTGCAGTACCGGCTCAAGGACGCCAAGGCCTTCCTGTTCGAGAACAAGGATCCCGAAGACGCCGTCGTGATGGCGGCCGAGTCGGCGGTGCGCGAGATCGTGGGCAAGAGCACGATGGACTCGGTGCTGTACGAACAGCGCGACGCCATCGCCACCGAACTGGTGAAGTCGATCCAGGCACAACTCGACCGGCTGAAGGCGGGCATCGTCATCGCGAACGTCAACGTTCAGAGCGTGCAGGCGCCCGAGCAGGTGCAGGCCGCCTTCGACGATGCCTTCAAGGCCGGGGCCGACCGCGAGCGCGCCAAGAACGAGGGCCAGGCCTACGCGAACGACGTGATCCCGAAGGCGCAGGGCACCGCCGCGCGCCTGCGCCAGGAGGCCGAAGGTTACCGGGCGCGCGTGATCGCGCAAGCCGAGGGCGATGCGCAGCGCTTCAACCAGGTCCTGGAGGAATACCGCAAGGCGCCGCAGGTGACGCGCGACCGCATGTACATCGACACCATGCAGCAGGTGTACTCGAACGTCAGCAAGGTGCTGGTCGACACGCGCAACAACTCGAACCTGCTGTACCTGCCGCTGGACAAGCTGATGCAGCAGGCGGGCGCGCCCGCCGCGCCCGCGCCGGCGGCAGCACCGGCCGACACCAGCGGCAGCCCGACCGGCACGGTGGACGTGCGCTCGCGCGACAACCAGCGCGGCCGCGACCGCGAAGTGCGTTGAGACCCTCGAGAAGAATCACATGAACCGCATTGGCTTCTACGTCGCAGGCGCGCTGATCGTCCTGATGCTGCTGTTCTCGACCCTGTTCGTGGTCGACCAGAAGCACTTCGCCGTCGTCTACTCGCTCGGTGAAATCAAGGAGGTGGTGACCGAGCCGGGCCTCAAGTTCAAGCTGCCGCCGCCGTTCCAGAACGTGGTCTTCCTGGATCGCCGCATCCAGACCTTGGACAGCCCCGAGACGCGGCCCATCTTCACCGCCGAGAAGAAGAGCCTCGTGATCGACTGGCTGATCAAGTGGCACATCACCGACGCGCGCCAGTTCATTCGCAACAACGGCCAGGACATGCGCAACGTCGAGAACCGGCTGAGCCCCATCGTGCAGGCCGCGTTCAACGAGGAGGTCACCAAGCGCACCGTGCGCGCCATGCTCTCCACCGAGCGCGACAAGGTGATGCAGGACGTGCGCGGGCGCCTGACCGACGAGGCGAAGGCCTTCGGCATCGAGATCGTCGACGTGCGCATCAAGCGCGTCGATTTCTCCGCCAACATCACCGACTCGATCTACCGGCGCATGGAATCCGAGCGCAAGCGCGTGGCCAACGAACTGCGCTCGACGGGCGCGGCCGAAGGCGAGAAGATCCGCGCCGATGCCGACCGCCAGCGCGAGGTGATCGTGGCCGAGGCCTACCGCGACGCGCAGAAGGTGCAAGGCGAGGGCGATGCCAAGGCGTCCGCCCTGTTTGCCGACTCCTTCGGCCGCGACCCGCAATTCGCGGCCTTCTACCGCAGCCTCTCGGCCTACCGTGCGGCGTTCCGCAGCAAGTCGGACGTGATGGTGGTCGACCCGGGTACCGAGTTCTTCAAGGCGATGCGCGGCAGCAATCCCGCCCCCGCAGCGGCCGCGCCGGCGAAGAAGTGACCGCCTGGGGCCTCCTGGTCAGCGCCTTCGCGCTGATGCTGGTCATCGAGGGGTTGCTGCCCTTTTTCAACCCGGTGCTGTGGCGGCGGCTCTTCGAGCGCGCCATGCGCCTGAGCGACGGCCAGCTGCGATTCCTGGGCCTGACGAGCATGGTGGCCGGCGCGGTGTTCCTGTTCGCCTTCTGGCACTGAAGGCCGCGCGTTCGTGCGTGCGGAGGCGGCGGTCGGCCCGTGTCGCGCCGGTACAATGCCGGTTTTAACCCCCCGGTGATTTCACATGTCGTCTGCTTGGCTGCTGCCCGAGCACATCGCTGACGTCCTGCCCGCTCAGGCCAGGCACATCGAGGAACTGCGGCGCGGCTTGCTCGACGTGGCCGGGCGCTACGGGTTCGAGCTGGTGATGCCGCCGCTGCTGGAGCACCTGGAGTCGCTGCTTTCGGGCACCGGACGCGAGCTGGACCTCAAGACCTTCAAGCTGGTCGACCAACTCAGCGGGCGCACGCTGGGGGTGCGCGCCGACACGACATCGCAAGTCGCGCGCATCGACGCCCACCTCCTCAACCGCGAGGGCCTGACGCGGCTGTGCTATTGCGGGCCGGTGCTCCACACACGGCCCGCCGGCCTGCATGCCACGCGCGAGCCGCTGCAGTTCGGCGCGGAAACCTACGGCCACGCCGGCCTCGAGGCCGATCTCGAGATCCAGGACCTCGCGCTGGACTGCCTGCGCAGCGCGGGCGTCACGAAGGTCACCCTGGACCTCGGCGACGCACGCATCCTGCGCGGCCTGCTCTCGGGCGTGACGGTGGATCCGGCCCGTGTGGCGGCGCTCATGGGCGCGCTCGCCGCCAAGGACGCGCCCACGGTGGACGAGCTGTCGCGCAACTTCGCCGCGCCGGTGCGCGACGGGCTGAAGGCCTTGATGCGCTTGTATGGCGGCGCCGAGATCCTCGCGGCCGCCGAACGTGAACTGCCGATTCATCCGCTGGTCGGCGCCGCGCTGGGCGATCTGCGCTCGCTGGCGCGCCGCGTGCAGCAGGCGCACCCGGAAGTGCGGGTGGGCTTCGATCTGGCCGATCTCGGCGGCTATGGCTACTACAGCGGCGCGCGCTTCGCCGTCTACACCGACGGTTGCAGCGACGCGATCGCGCGCGGCGGCCGCTACGACGAGATCGGAGCCGTGTTCGGCCGCAACCGGCCGGCCGTCGGCTTCAGCCTGGACGTGAAAGAGCTCGCCGCGCTGGTCGCGCCACGCCGCCTGGCGGCCGCGATCCGCGCGCCCTGGGGCGAATCCGAAGCACTGCGATCGGCGGTGCGAAGGTTGCGCGCCCAGGGCGAAACGGTGATCTGCATCCTGCCCGGCCACGAGCACGAAGGGCAGGAGTTCGACTGCGACCGCGAGCTGGTGGCCGCGGGCGATCAATGGGTGGTGCGCGCGTTGTAGCCGCGCCCACCTGACGGCATCTCAGATTCGGAATTTCCAAATGCAAGCAACGAAGGCGAACGGCGCCGGACGCAACGTGGTCGTCGTCGGCACCCAGTGGGGCGACGAGGGCAAGGGCAAGGTCGTCGACTGGCTCACCGACCACGCCCAAGGCGTGGTGCGTTTCCAGGGCGGCCACAACGCGGGCCACACCCTGGTCATCAAGGGCGTCAAGACCGCACTGCAACTGATCCCGTCGGGGATCATGCGCGAAGGCGTGGCCTGCTACATCGGCAATGGCGTGGTGGTCGACCCGACCCATCTGCTGCTCGAGATCGAGCGGCTGGAGAAGATCGGGCTGGACGTGCGATCGCGCCTGTTCCTGAGCGAGTCCTGCCCGCTGATCCTGCCTTTTCACGTGGAGGTCGACAAGGCGCGCGAGGCGCTGCGCGAAAGCAGCGGTGCGGGCAAGATCGGCACCACGGGCAAGGGCATCGGCCCGGCCTACGAAGACAAGGTCGCGCGCCGGGCGTTGCGCGTGCAGGATCTGAAGCACCCCGAGCGCTTCGCGAAGAAGCTGCGCGAACTGCTCGAGCTGCACAACTTCGCGCTCGCCGGCTACCTGCATTCGACGGCACTCGAGTTCGAGCCCATCTTCGAGCACGCGATGCAGGTCGCCGAGCAACTCAAGCCGATGCTGGCCGACGTCGGCTACCTGCTGTACACCGCCAACCGCGCGGGCGCCAATCTTCTCTTCGAGGGTGCGCAGGGCACCTTGCTGGACATCGACCACGGCACCTACCCCTACGTCACCTCGAGCAATTGCGTCGCCGGCAACGCAGCGGCTGGTGCGGGTGTGGGGCCCGACCTGCTGCACTACATCCTGGGCATCACCAAGGCGTACACCACGCGCGTGGGGAGCGGCCCGTTTCCGACGGAACTGCCGATCGACCAGGCGGGCACCGTCGGCCATCACCTGTCCACGGTCGGGCAGGAGCGCGGCACGGTCACCGGGCGTGCGCGGCGCTGCGGCTGGCTGGATGCGGCCGCACTGAAGCGCTCGATCATCATCAACGGCATCTCGGGCCTGTGCATCACCAAGCTCGACGTGCTCGACGGCCTGCCCGAGATCAAGGTGTGCGTCGGCTACGAACTGGGCGGCAAGCGCATCGACATCCTGCCCCTGGACGCCGACGACATCATCGCCTGCAAGCCCATCTACGACGTCTTCCCCGGCTGGAACGAATCGACTGCCGGAATCACGCAATGGGATCGGCTGCCCTTGAACGCGCGGCGCTATCTCGAGCGTGTGCAGGAATTCATCGGCGCGCCGATCGACATGGTGTCCACCGGCCCGGACCGCGAGCACACGATCCTGTTGCGCCATCCCTATCAATGACCCACCCCCGAAGCGCCCTCGGCGCTGCGCAGTCAAAGGAGTTTCGATGCTGACCGACGACGGCAAGCACCTCTACGTGTCGTGGGACGAGTACCACATGCTGATCGAGCGCCTGGCGCTCAAGATCGATGCGTCGGGCTGGGAGTTCGACCAGATCCTGTGCCTCGCGCGAGGCGGGATGCGGCCGGGAGACGTGCTGTCGCGCGTGTTCGACAAGCCGCTGGCCATCATGTCGACCAGCTCCTATCGGGCCGAGAGCGGCACGATCCAGGGGCGGCTCGACATGGCCAAGTACATCACCATGCCCAAGGGCGAGCTGGCCGGGCGGGTGCTGCTCGTGGACGACCTGGCCGACTCCGGCGTGACGCTGCGCGCAGTGGTCGATCGCCTGCGCGGCATGCCGTCTATTGCAGAACTGCGTTCCGCCGTCATATGGACAAAAGGAGTGTCGAGCTACGTCCCCGACTACTACGTCGAGATGCTGCCCACGAGCCCGTGGATCCATCAGCCCTTCGAGGAGTACGACGAACTGCGACCCCAGGGCCTGGCGAAGAAGTTCGCGATCTGAGCAAGGTCGCCGCTGCGAAGGCCGGGCTCGGGCAGCGTGACGTTCGGCTGAACGCCATTGCCGTCATGGCCAATAGAAAAGGCCGCATACTGCGACCTTCTCTATCTTTTTCATGGTGCCCAGGAAGGGACTCGAACCCCCACGGTGTTACCCGCTAGTACCTGAAACTAGTGCGTCTACCAATTCCGCCACCTGGGCATTTCAGGAAGTCTTGGATTCTATCATCAAAAAAACAAACTCATTCCAACAATCCACCAATGCCGTCGGCGCCGAGCTGATGAGCGAGGTGGAAGGCACGGTGCAAGGGCACCGCGATGGGCACGGTTTCCTCGTCCGCGACGACCGCCAGCCCGATCTGTACCTGTCGCCGCAGGAGATGCGCGCGGTGCTGCACCGCGACCGCGTGAAGGCGCGCATCATCCGCTACGACCGCAAGGGCCGGCCCGAGGGCCGCGTGATCGAGATCCTGGAGCGTCGCAAGGCGCCGATCATCGGTCGGCTGCTGCACGAGAGCGGCATCTGGCTGGTCGCGCCCGAAGACAAGCGCTATGGGCAGGACATCATGGTGCCCAAGAACGCCATCGCCAATGCGACGGCAGGGCAGGTCGTCGCCATCGAGCTGACCGAGCAGCCGTCGCTGTACTCGCAGCCGATGGGGCGCGTGACGGAAGTGCTCGGCGAGATCGACGACCCGGGCATGGAGATCGAGATCGCCGTGCGCAAGTACGAGGTGCCGCACCGCTTCCTGCCGGAAACGCTGGCCGAAGCGGCCGCGCTGCCGGACAAGATCCGCGCGGCCGACTGCAAGCACCGCATCGATCTCGCCGACGTGCCGCTGGTCACCATCGACGGCGAGGACGCGCGCGACTTCGACGACGCGGTGTACTGCGAGCCGGCCAAGGTCGGCCGCGCCAACGGCTGGCGCCTGGTCGTCGCGATCGCCGACGTGAGCCACTACGTGAAGCCGGGCGAGCCGCTCGACGACGACGCCTACGAGCGCGCCACGTCGGTGTACTTTCCGCGCCGCGTGATCCCGATGCTGCCCGAGAAGCTGTCCAACGGACTGTGCTCGCTCAACCCGAACGAGCAGCGCCTGGCGATGGTGTGCGACATGCTCGTCACGTCGGCGGGCGACATCCACGCCTACCAGTTCTTCCCGGCGGTGATCTGCTCGCATGCGCGCTTCACCTACAACGAAGTGGCGGCCATCCTGGCCAACACGCGCGGCCCCGAGGCGGCGCGGCGCAGGGAACTGGTGCCCCACCTGCTGAACCTCAACGAGGTCTATCGGGCGCTGCTCAAGGCGCGCGCCAAGCGTGGCGCGGTCGACTTCGAGACGACCGAGACGCAGATCGTCTGCGACGAGAACGGGCGCATCGAGAAGATCGTGCCGCGCGTGCGCACCGAGGCGCACAAGCTGATCGAGGAGGCGATGCTGGCGGCCAACGTGTGCGCGGCGGACTTCATCTCGCTGCACGACCATCCCTGCCTGTACCGCGTCCATGAGGGGCCGACCCCCGAGAAGAAGACGCTGCTGCAGAACTACCTCAAGCAGCTGGGCATCGGGCTGGCGATCAGCGACGAGCCGACTCCCGCCGAATTCCAGGCCATCGCCGAGGCCACCAAGGACCGCGTGGACGCGCTGCAGATCCACACCATGCTGCTGCGCTCCATGCAGCAGGCGATCTACACGGCGGCCAACAGCGGCCACTTCGGCCTGTCGTACGAGGCCTACGCGCACTTCACGAGCCCGATCCGCCGCTATCCCGACCTGCTGGTGCACCGCGTGATCAAGGCGCTGCTGCATGGCAAGCGCTACCACCTGAGCACCGGCCAGCTGGAAGACGCGCCCCGCGCGCGCAAGGGTGCCAAGGCGGCCAAACCATCGACCACCGAGCTCGAGGTCTGGGAGTCCGCCGGAGCGCACTGCAGCGCCAACGAGCGTCGCGCCGACGAAGCCTCGCGCGACGTGGAGGCGTGGCTCAAGTGCAAGTTCATGCGCGAGCACCTCGGCGAGGAATTCGCCGGCACCGTCACCGCGGTCACGAGCTTCGGCCTGTTCGTCACGCTCGACGCCTTGTATGTCGAAGGGCTGGTGCACATCACCGAGCTGGGCGGCGAGTACTACCGCTTCGACGAAGTGAAGCAGGAGTTGCGCGGCGAGCGCACCGGCGTGCGCTACGCCATGGGCGCGCGGGTGCGGGTGCAGGTCAGCCGCGTGGACCTGGATGGCCGCAAGATCGATTTCCGCATGGTCCGCGACAACGAGGAGGACGCGGCGCTGATCCGCGCCCGGCGCGACCGCCTCGTGGGCCGCCCGAACACGGCGGTGGCCGAACTCGAAGCAGTGAAGGATGCCGACCGGGCCGTGAAGGCCGCGGCCAAAGGCAAGGGGCGCAACGGCTCGGGCCAGGCCGGAAAGGCCGGCAAGGGCGCCCACCCGGTTCGTGCGGCCAAGGCAACGGCGCGCCAGGCGTCCGGCACCAGCAGCCGGCGGCGTTGAGCGCGGGGCCGCGTCAGCGGCCGCGCACCATGGCTTCGATGAGGTCCGATGCGCGCAGCACGCGGGCGGTGTCGGCGTCGGCCGCGGCGCCATGCTGCCAGGCGGCGGCGCGCGCGGCGCGCAGGGCGCTTTCCGCATCCGATGCGCCCAGCTGCGACCAGAGCCCGCCGATCCAGCCGGCCAGCACGTCGCCGGTGCCGGGCGTCGCCAAGGCGGCCGTTCCGGTCGGATTGATGCAGGGCACTTCGCCGGGAGCAGCGATGACCGAGCCTGACCCCTTGAGCAGCACCACGCAGCCGAAGCGCTCGGCCAGGGCCTGCGCGCTCGCCAGCCGGTCGGACTGGACCTGGGACGCGGTGCAGGCCAGCAGTCGTGCGGCCTCCAGCGGGTGCGGGGTGATCACGGTCGGCCGCGCACGCGACGCGCGGGCGGTCAGCAGCGCCTGCAGCGAGGTGTCGGCGGCGATGGCGTTGAGCGCATCGGCATCGAGCACAAGCCGGCCCGCCGCGCTGAGCAGTCGTGGCAGCGGCTCGCGCACCGCCTCACCGCCGCCGCAGCCGCACACCACGGTGCCGGCCAGCAGCGTCGCCTCGGGAGACTTCCACCAGCCGTGGCGGAACATCAACTCGGGTCGCTGCGAATCCAGCCCGGCCGCGCGATCGTCCAGCGGGTCGACATAGACCCGACCGGCACCCGCTGCCAACGCTGCCCGCCCCGCCAGCAGCGCCGCGCCGCTCATGCCGGGCGCTCCGGCCACCACCGCCACGTCGCCGAAGCTGCCCTTGTGCTGCGCGTGCCGCCGGGGCGGCGGCGTGTCCGACGGCGATCCGCCGAGCCAGGCGTCGGGGATCTCGGCGCCCGTGTCGACGCCCAGATCGTCGAACCAGACTTCCCCCGCGTGATCGCGGCCTGCCGCTGTGAACAGTCCCGGCTTGAGCGAGAGCAGGCTGAGGGTATGTCGCGCCCGCACGGCGTGCTCGCCCAGCGGCTGGCCGGTGTCGACATTCAGCCCGGAAGGCACGTCGATCGCGAGCACCGGGCAGGCCAGGGCATTGAGGTGGGCAATGGCCTCGGCGAGCGCGTCCCGTGGCGGTCGCGTCGCCCCGATTCCCAGCAGTGCGTCGATCGCGAGTTCGGCTGCCGGCGTTGCCGCCAGGCTGCCGTCGACGGCGATGCCGGCGGCCCGAGCCCGCTCCCAGGCGTCGCGCGCGTCGGCAGGCAGGTGGCCGGGATCGCCGAGCAGCGTCACGTGGACCTGCTTGCCGAGCTCGTGCAGACGAATCGCGGCGTCGAGGCCGTCGCCCCCGTTGTTGCCGGGACCACAGACGATCCAGATGGTGGACGCATGCGGCGCCACTGCCAAGGCCAGGCGCGCGACCGCCGCGCCTGCGCGGCGCATGAGCGCATGCGGCGGGAGAGCCGCGCACGCTCGCTGCTCGATGGCGCGCGTGCGTTCGATGCCGAAGAGTCCGAGCGAGCGAGGTGGCGGCAGGATGCGTTGCATGGCGTCTCGGCGCGGCTTCAGAGGCGCAGCCGTTCGATCCCCAGGCCCCGAGTGTCCACCGCCGGTGGGCGCGACGCCAGCAGATCACCGACGACGCGCGCCGAGCCGCAGGCGAGCGCCCAGCCGCTGGAGCCGTGGCCCAGGTTCAGCCACACCCCCGGCAGGCCGCTCGCGCCGAGGACCGGAGGGCCGTCGGGCAGCATCGGCCGCGCGCCCTTCCAGCGCTGCGCATGAGTGAGCCGGGCCACGCCCGGATACCAGTCGTGCAGGACCTTGTACAGCGTCGCGATCGCGCCGCTGTGGTGCTTGGCGAGGGAGCCGCCGAGCTCCGCGCAGCCGGCCACGCGCACGCGCGAGCCGAGCCGGCTGACGGCGACCTTGTAGCGCTCGTCCATGATCGCCGAGCGCGGTCCGCGGTCGGGGTCGTGCTCCAGCTGGCGCATCGGCGCCGTCACCGAATAGCCGTAGACCGGCATCAGGGGCAATTTCAGGCCGTGCGGTGCGAGCAGGGCGCCGCTGCCGTTGGCGGCGCAGACGACGATCGCGTCGGTCTCCTCGGCCATGGGGTCGATCGGTGTCGGCACTGTCGGCGCGAAGCCGGTTCGCGAGGAATCGAGCAGCGTGCTCAAGGGCTCGGAGTCGTCCGACGACGCTGCCTGGATCAGCAACTGCGGGCGGCGCCCCGGCACCACGCTTCGCACTTCGGTGTGGAAACGAAAGCGCACGCCCAGCGCCTGCGCCTCGCTGCGCAGCAGGTGCGCGAACTGCCGGCAGTTGCCCACCTCGTCGTCCGGCAGGTAGATGCCCGCGTGCAGCGGCATGTCCGGGTTCAGCCCCGGTTCGGCGGCCCGGCAGTCGCGCGGCTCGAGCACGCTGTGCTTGATGCCCAGCTCGCCGAGCAAGGCCAGGCCGGGCTGGGCCGCCGCAAGCTCCTGCGGCCGGCGCAGCAGGATCAGCAGGCCTTCGGCACGCTCATAGTCCAGCTGCAGCCGCTGTGTCAGGTCGTTCAGGCGCTGCCGGCTGTACAGCGCCAGCCGCTGCATGCTGCTGCGATGTGCCTGGTAGCTCTCGAGCTTGCAGGCCCGCCACCAGCGCCACATCCAGCGCAGCGCGCCGGGGCCCAGCCGCGCATTCAGGTGCACGGGCGCATGACGCTCGAACAGCGAGCGCAGCACCTTGCCCGGCATGCCGGGCGCCGCCCAGGGCGTGACATAGCCGGGCGCGACGATGCCGGCGTTGGCGAAGCTGGTCTCGGCCGCCACGCTGCCGTGCCGCTCGAACACCGTGACCTCGTGTCCATCGAGCGCGAGTTCATAGGCCGTGGTGACGCCGACGATGCCGGCGCCGATGACTGCGACCTGCATGCTCAGGCTCCCGCGCCGGCAAGGCAGGCTTCGATCGCCGACGACACGGCGAGCACCGTGTCGTCGGCCAGCGCGCTGCTCCAGACCATGAGCCCGACCGGCATCTCGCCTTCGCGATGGCAGGGCAGCGAGAGGGCGCAGCCGTCGAGCATGTTGACGGCTGCGGGGTTGCGCAGCAGCAGCGCGTTGGCGGCAAAGAAGGCATCGTCGCTGCCCTCCAGCTCGGCCAGCGGCGGCGCGACGATCGGCACCGTCGGGCTGAGCATGGCGTCGAAGCCCTGCAGTGCGCGTTCCATGCGGGCGATCCAGTCGCGCCGGGCGTCCACGAGCTGCAGATAGTCGGCGGCGCTCATGCGTTCGCCGCGGCGAATGCGCGCGGCCACCCGCGGGTCGTATTCGGCCTCGCGCGCGGCGATGATCTCGCGGTGCCAGGCCCAGCTCTCCGCGGCGGAGAAGCCGCCGGTCGCCTGGATGGCGGGCAGTTCGGCGAGCTCGGGCAGGGCGATGTCCTCGATCTGCATGCCGGCTGCGCGCAAGGTCGACAGCGTGCGCTCGAAGGCACGCGCCACCGTGGCGTCGAGCCGCTCGAGCATCGTCGTGGCCGGAACCGCCAGGCGCAGCGCGCGCGGCGGGCGCGCAACCAGCCGCACCACGCGCTGCGCCAGCACTTCGTGCAGCAGCACCGCATCGCGCACCGAGCGCGTGATCGCGCACGCCGTGTCCAGCGTGGTCGACAGCGGTATCGTCCCCTCGGTGGGAGTGAGGCGCGCCGTGTTCTTGAAGCCGACCAGGCCGTGCAAGGCCGCGGGGATGCGGATCGAGCCGCCGGTGTCCGAGCCCAGGGCCGCCCAGGCGGCGCCCGTGGCCACCGACACGGCCGCACCGGAACTCGAGCCGCCGGGAATGCGCGGCGTCGGGTCGACGGCCGCCGTCGTGGCATTGGCGGGCGTCCCGTGATGCGGGTTGATCCCCACGCCGGAGAAGGCGAACTCCGTCATGTTGGTATGGCCGGCGAGGGCGGCTCCGGCCGCGCGCAGGCGGGCGACGGCCGCACAGTCGGCGGCGGCCGCAGCCACGGCGGCCAGCACCTTGGAGCCTGCGGTCGTGCGATGCCCCTGCACGTCGAACAGGTCCTTGACGCTCACCGACAGGCCGGCCAGGACAGGCAGCGGCGCACCAGCGGCATGCTGCGCATCGACGCTGCGCGCCGCGGCGCGCGCCATGTCGTCGAAGCGGCGCACGAAGGTGTGGCGGTTGGCGCTGGCCTGGGCGTTTGCCAAGCATGCGTCCATCAATGCTTCGGCGCGGGTGCGGCCGGCAGCGATTTGCGCACGGGCGGCGGTGAGGTCGGGGGTCATCGGGGTGCTATACTCGTCGGGTTTATCCGAATGCTCGGCGCGCTTGCTGAGCGTCCTGGCAGTGCGCCGCGGATGAACAAATCGCGAACCCGGCTGTTGAAAGGTGTTGCGGATACTTCAAAAAGCATCTGCGATTCGAGCCGGATTCTAGACACAACCTTTGGAGTTCTCATGACTGTCAGCATGCGTGAAATGCTGGAAGCCGGCGTCCATTTCGGGCACCAAACGCGCTTCTGGAATCCCAAGATGGCCCCGTACATCTACGGCCATCGCAACAAGATCCACATCATCAACCTCGAGAAGACGCAGCCGCTCTTCACCGACGCGATGAAGTTCGTCCGCCAGCTGGCCTCCAAGCGCGGCACGATCCTGATGGTGGGCACCAAGCGCCAGGCGCGCGAAGTCATCGCCCAGGAAGCCCAGCGCTGCGGCATGCCCTTCGTCGACCAGCGCTGGCTCGGCGGCATGCTCACCAACTTCAAGACCGTCAAGGGCTCCATCAAGCGCCTGAAGGACATGAAGGCCCAGGTCGAGTCGGGCGTCGAGATCCGCATCAAGAAGGAAGCCTTGCTGTTCCAGCGCGAGATCGAGAAGCTCGAGAAGGACATCGGCGGCATCCAGGACATGAACGCGCTGCCTGACGCGCTGTTCGTGATCGACGTGGGCTACCACAAGATCGCCATCGCCGAAGCCAACAAGCTCGGCATCCCCGTGGTGGGCATCGTCGACTCGAACCACTCGCCCGAAGGCATCGACTACGTCATTCCGGGCAACGACGACTCGTCCAAGGCGGTGGCCCTGTATGCCCGCGCCGTGGCCGACGCCGTGCTCGAAGGCAAGGCCAACGCGACCAGCGAGGTCGTCCAGGCCGCGGCCGCCGAGGGCGACGAATTCGTGGAAGTCAGCGAAAACGCCTGAACCGGCTGCCCCTTCTCGCTGTCCGGGGTGAGACAAGAAAGGGGCTGACTACAGCCCCTTTTTTTCAACGCGAACGATATTCGCGAACGAGCACCGATCGCTCGTTCGCACCAGCAAACGGAGAAACAACGATGGCTGCAATCACCGCAAGCATGGTCGCCGAACTGCGCGCCAAGACCGATGCGCCGATGATGGAGTGCAAGAAGGCCCTGACCGAGGCCGAAGGCAACATGGACAAGGCCGAGGAACTGCTGCGCGTCAAGCTCGGCAGCAAGGCCGGCAAGGCCGCCTCGCGCATCACCGCCGAGGGCGTGGTCGCTGCCTTCGTCGAAGGCACGACGGGCGCGCTGGTCGAGGTGAACTGCGAGACCGACTTCGTCTCGAAGAACGATTCGTTCCTCGCCTTCACCAAGGCGGTGGCCGAACTGATCGCCAAGAGCAACCCGGCCGACGTCGCTGCGCTGTCGGCGCTGGCGCACTCGCAGGACGGCTTCGGCCCGACGGTCGAGGACGTGCGCAAGGGCCTGATCGGCAAGATCGGCGAGAACATGACCATCCGCCGCTTCAAGCGCTACGCGGGCGGCGGCAAGCTCGCCAGCTACCTGCATGGCACGCGCATCGGCGTGATGGTCGAGTACGACGGCAACGACGTGGCCGCCAAGGACGTGGCGATGCACGTGGCGGCGATGAAGCCGGTGTCGCTGTCGTCGGCCGACGTGCCCTCGACGCTGATCGACAAGGAGCGCTCGATCGCCACCCAGAAGGCGGCGGAGTCCGGCAAGCCGGCCGACATCGTCGCGAAGATGGTGGAAGGCTCGGTGCAGAAGTTCCTGAAGGAAGTGAGCCTGTTCAACCAGGCCTTCGTGAAGAACGACAAGCAGACGGTCGAGCAGATGCTCAAGGCGGCCGGCACGACGGTCAAGGGCTTCACGCTGTACGTCGTCGGCGAGGGCATCGAGAAGAAGGTCGATGACTTCGCGGCCGAAGTCGCCGCGCAGGTGGCGGCCGCCAAGGGCGCCTAAGCCCACTGAAGCGTGGTTCCGAGGGGCCCACGAAGCCCCTCGGACGTTAGACTCCGGCACCACAACGACCGCGACAAGGACCCATCGGCATGCCCGCCTACAAGCGCATCCTGCTCAAACTCTCCGGCGAGGCCCTGATGGGCGACGACGCCTACGGCATCAACCGCGCCACCATCGTGCGGATGGTGCGCGAGGTGCAGGAGGTGGTGCAGCTCGGATGCGAGGTGGCGGTGGTCATCGGAGGCGGCAACATCTTTCGCGGCGTTGCCGGCGGCTCGGTCGGCATGGACCGCGCGACGGCCGACTACATGGGCATGCTGGCCACCGTGATGAACGCGCTGGCGCTGGCCGACACGATGCGCCAGGAGGGCATGACCGCGCGCGTGATGTCCGCGATCGGCATCGAGCAGGTGGTCGAGCCCTACGTGCGGCCGAAGGCCTTGCAGTACCTCGAAGAGGGCAAGATCGTGGTCTTCGCCGCCGGCACGGGCAACCCGTTCTTCACCACCGACACGGCGGCTGCGCTGCGCGGCGCGGAGATCGGCGCCCAGATCGTGCTGAAGGCGACCAAGGTCGACGGCGTCTACACCGCCGACCCCAAGAAGGATCCGGGCGCGACGCGCTACAGCCAGATCACCTTCGACGAGGCGATCACCAAGAACCTGCAGGTGCTGGACGCGACCGCGTTCGCGCTGTGCCGCGACCAGAAGCTGCCGATCAAGGTGTTCAGCATCTTCAAGCCGGGTGCCTTGAAGCGCGTGGTGTTGGGCGAGGACGAGGGCACGCTCGTTCACGTTTGAAGCAGGGGATTTCGACATGAGCATTGCAGAGATCAAGAAGACCGCCGAAACCAAGATGGCGCGTTCGGTCGAGGCGTTGAAGACCGAACTGCAGAAGGTGCGCACCGGCCGCGCACACCCGGGCATCCTCGATCAGGTCCACGTCGAGTACTACGGCTCGATGGTGCCGATCAGCCAGGTCGCCAACGTCACGCTGCTGGACGCCCGCACGATCAGCGTGCAGCCCTGGGAGAAGGGCATGGGGCCGAAGATCGAGAAGGCGATCCGCGAGAGCGACCTCGGCCTCAATCCGTCGGCGCAGGGCGACCTGCTGCGCGTGCCGATGCCCGCGCTCACCGAGGAGCGCCGCAAGGAGCTCACCAAGGTCGTGCGCCACGAAGGCGAGGACGCCAAGGTGGCCGTGCGCAATGTGCGCCGCGACGCCAACGAGCACGCGAAGAAGCTGCTCAAGGACAAGGAGATCGGCGAGGACGAGGAACGTCGTTCGCTCGACGAGGTGCAAAAGCTCACCGACCGGACGATCGCCGAGATCGACCGGCTGATCACGGCCAAGGAAGCGGACATCATGGCCGTCTGACGGCCAGCGCCCGCGCCCCGCACCGTTGCATCGCCTCCACGTGGATTCCCGAGCCGCCATCCCGCGTCACGTCGCCATCGTCATGGACGGCAACGGCCGCTGGGCGAAGAAGCGCTTCATGCCGCGCTTCTTCGGCCACAAGGCGGGCGTCGATGCACTGGTCAAGACGGTGCTCGCCTGCGCCGACCGCGGCATCGACTACCTCACCGTCTACGCCTTCTCGTCCGAGAACTGGAAGCGCCCGACCGAGGAAGTGACCGGGCTCATGGGCCTGGTGCTGGTCGCGGTGGCCAAGTACCTCACCAAGCTGGCCGACCGCGGCGTGCGCATTCGCATCGTCGGCGATCGCACGCAGGTCTCGGACAAGCTGCGCGAAGCCTGGGAGCAGGCCGAGTCGATGACCCGCCACAACGAGCGCATCACCTTGTCGGTGTGCTTCAACTACGGGGGGCGCTGGGACATCGTGCAGGCCTGCCAGCAGGCCATCCGCGATGGCGTGCCGGCCGAGCAACTGACCGAGGAGCGGCTGGCCGGCTACATGGCGCTGGCGCACGCGCCCGATCCCGACCTCTTCATCCGCACCGGGGGCGAACTGCGCATCAGCAACTTCCTGCTGTGGCAATCGGCCTATGCCGAGTTCGTGTTCACCGATTGCCTGTGGCCGGAGTTCGGCGAGGCCGAACTCGATGCCGCGCTGGCCGATTTCGCGCGGCGCGACCGCCGCTTCGGCGGCGTCAAGGACTCCGCACCCGTCCTGGCCGAGCGCCAACGCGCCTGACTGCGATGCTCAAGCAGCGCGTCATCACTGCCCTGGTCCTGCTGGCCGTGCTGCTGCCCGCGCTGTTCGCGCCGGTGGCGTGGCCGTTTGCCGTGCTGACGCTGGTGCTGATTGGTGCCGGCGGCTGGGAATGGGCGCGCCTGAACGGCGTCGCCGGCGGCGCGGCACTCGCGCTCGGCGTGGCACTGGCTGGCGCTTGCGGCCTGGCCTTGTGGCTCGGCTGGGCGGGCGCGGCGCCGGCAGCGGTGTGGTGGCTGGCGACTCTGGTCTGGGTGCTCGGCGGCGTCTGGGCGCTGAAGGTGGGGCCGGCCGGCTGGCCGCGCCTGTCGCAGGTGCTGCGCTGTGCGCTCGGCCTCGTCGCCTTGTGGACCGCCTGGCTCGCTCTCGCGAACGCCAAGTCCACCGGGATCAATTTCATCCTCTCGATCTTCTGCCTCGTGTGGGCGGCCGACATCGCCGCCTATTTCGGCGGCAAGCGCTTCGGCAGGCGCAAGCTCGCGCCCGCGATCAGCCCCGGCAAGAGCTGGGAAGGGGTGTGGAGCGGCATGCTGGGCGTGCTGCTGCTGTCCATGCTGTGGCTGTGGATCGATCGCAGCTTCGGCGTCGACTCGGCCAGCCTGTACACCGTGCTGCACGCGCGCCTCGGACCGGTCGGGCTGGTGCTGGCGCTGCTCTTCCTGGCGGCGATGAGCGTGGTGGGCGACCTGGTCGAGTCCCTCTCCAAGCGCAGCGCCGGCGCCAAGGACAGCAGCAACCTGCTGCCCGGCCACGGCGGTGTGCTCGACCGCATCGATGCGCTCCTGCCGGTGTTTCCGCTCGCGCTCGCGATGAGCTCGCTCTGACATGGCTACGCGCGGCCTTCAGCGTGTATGCATCCTCGGCTCGACCGGCTCGATCGGCGTGAGCACGCTGGACGTGCTGTCGCGCCATCCCGATCGCTTCGAGGTGGTGGCGTTGACAGCGCACAGCCGCATCGACGACCTCTTCGCCCAGTGCATGCAGTGGCGCCCGCGCTTTGCCGCCGTCGCCAACTCGGCCCAGGCGCAACTGCTGCAGGCGCGCCTGCGCGAGGGCCGGTGCGCGACCGAAGTGCTGGTCGGCGCGGCGTCGCTGTGCGATCTGGCCGGCCATCCCGAGGTCGATGCCGTCATGGCCGCGATCGTCGGCGCTGCCGGCCTGGCGCCTTGCCTCGCGGCCGCGCGCAGCGGCAAGCGGCTGCTGCTGGCCAACAAGGAGGCGCTGGTGGTGGGCGGGGCGCTGTTCATGCAGGCGGTGCAAGAAGGCGGGGCCACGCTGCTGCCGATCGACAGCGAGCACTCGGCGATCTTCCAGTGCCTGCCCGAGGACCGCCGCAGCTGGGCTTCGCGCATCGACCACATCCTGCTCACCGCCTCCGGCGGCCCGTTTCGCACGCGCGACCCGGCCACGCTCGCCAGCGTGACGCCCGACGAAGCCTGCGCGCATCCGAACTGGGTGATGGGCCGCAAGATCTCGGTCGACTCGGCCACGATGATGAACAAGGCCCTCGAGGTGATCGAGGCGCACTGGCTGTTCGGGCTGCGGCCCGAGCAGGTGCGGGTGGTCATCCATCCGCAGAGCATCGTGCACTCCATGGTCGTGTGCCGCGACAACTCGGTGCTGGCGCAAATGGGCACGCCCGACATGCGCGTGCCGATCGCGTACGGCCTGGCCTATCCCGAGCGCATCGAGTCGGGTGCCAGCCAGCTCGACTTCACCGCCATGGCCCAGCTTTCGTTCGAGGCGCCCGATCTGGTGCGCTACCCCGGACTCAAGCTCGCCTGGGAGACCTTGCGCGCTGCACCGGGCAGCACCACCGTGCTCAACGCAGCCAACGAAGAGGCGGTCGCGGCGTTCCTCGCCGGAACCATCCGCTTCGACCAGATTCACAGCGTGAACGCCCGCGCCCTGGAGTCGGTGCGGATCGCGGCGGACGAAGCCGGAACGGTCGATGGTCTGATCGCCCTGGACCAGCGCTCGCGCCAGCATGCCGCGCAACACGTGAGAGAACTCGCACGATGATCACGGTGCTGGCCTTCGTCGTCACGCTCGGCGTGCTGATCCTGGTGCACGAGTATGGGCACTACCGTGTCGCCGTGGCCTGCGGCGTCAAGGTCGACCGTTTCTCGCTCGGCTTCGGCCGCGTCCTGTGGCGGCGCCAACCGACGCCGGGCGGTACCGAGTTCGTGGTGTCGGCGCTGCCGCTGGGCGGCTACGTGCGCTGGATCGACGATCGCGAGCAGGGGATCCTGCCGTCCGAGCAGCACCAGACCTTCAAGAGCAAGTCGCTCGCCAAGCGCACGGCCATCGTGGCGGCCGGGCCGGTGTCGAACCTGGTGCTGGCGGTGCTGCTGTATGCCGCCTCGAACTGGATCGGGGTCGACGAGCCGCGCGCGGTGCTCGCCACGCCCCCGGCCGAAAGCCTGGCCGACCAGGCGGGGCTGCGCGCCGGGGACCTCGTGCGCGCGACCATGCGCGAGGGCGGCGAGTGGCGCGACGTGCGCTCGATGTCCGACCTCACCTGGGAGATGACGCAGGCCCTGACGCACGGCGAGCCGCTGCAGCTCATGGTGTCGAATGCCGGCCACGGCGAGCGCAGCGTGGTGCTGCCGCTGGACCGCCTGGCGTCGCGCGAGCTCGACGGCGCGACGCTCAACCGCATCGGCCTGGACGGCTCGTACAGCGACGCGGTGATCGACAAGGTGCTGCCGGGCGGGGCGGCGGAGCATGCCGGCCTGGCCGCCGGGGACCGGGTGCTGAGCATCGACGGCCAGCCGGTTCCCGATCGCGCGCGCTTCATCCAGATCATCCGCGGCAGCGCCGCGAAGGGCGAACCGGCGACGATGGCGTTGCGGGTGGAGCGCGCCGGCCAGGTGGTGTCGATCGATGTGACGCCGGTCGCCGTGACGCTGCCGGACGGCAAGCGCCTCGGGAAGATCGACGCCCAGATCGGGCGGCCCGTGCCGACGGTGTTCGTGCGTTACGGCCTGCTCGAAGGGCTCGAGCAGGGCGCGGTGCGCACCTGGGAGATGTCGACTCTCACGCTCAAGCTGCTCGGCAAGATGCTGGTCGGCCAGGCATCGCTGAAGAACCTGAGCGGTCCCTTGACGATCGCCGACGTGGCGGGCCAGTCGGCCAGGCTCGGCGTCGCCTACTACCTCGGCTTTCTCGCCGTGGTGAGCGTGAGCCTGGGCGTGCTCAACCTGCTCCCGCTGCCGGTCCTCGATGGCGGGTACCTGATGTATTATCTTTTCGAAGCAGTGACAGGGCGGCCGGTGTCCGAGCAATGGCTCGCGCGGCTGCAGCGGGGCGGCCTGGCCTTCGTGCTCCTGATGATGTCGCTCGCTCTCTACAACGACGTGGCCCGCCTGCTGGGCCTGCACTGACCGCTCCCCGCATGCGACCTTCTTCTCGCCTGACTTCGTTTCGCCCCAGCGTTTTGTCCATAGCTCTCGCCGCGGCCCTCCAGGCCCTTCCGGCGTGGGCGGTCGAGCCGTTTCAACTGAAGGACATCCGGGTCGAAGGCCTGCAGCGCACCGACGCCGGAACGGTCTTCGCGTCGCTGCCATTTCGCATCGGCGACACCTACAACGACGAGAAGGGCGCCGCGGCGCTGCGTGCGCTGTTCGCCACCGGTCTGTTCAAGGACGTGCGCCTGGAGGTCGAGGACGGCGTCGTCATCGTCGTCGTGGAAGAGCGGCCGATCGTCGCGGCCATCGATTTCCGCGGCCTGCACGAGTTCGACAAGGACACGCTGACCAAGTCGCTCAAGGACTTCGGCATCGGCGAGGGCCTGCCCTTCGACAAGGCGCTGGCCGACCGCGCCGAGCAGGAACTCAAGCGCCAATACCTGACGCGCAGCCTCTACGGCGCCGAGGTGGTGACCACCGTGACGCCGCTGGAGCGCAACCGGGTCAACGTCACCTTCACCGTCACCGAGGGCAACGCCGCGCGCATCAGCGAGATCCGCATCGTCGGCAACCATGCGTTCTCGGAGAGCACGCTCAAGGGCTTGTTCGACCTGAATGCCGGCGGCTGGCTCAATTGGTACACCAAGGCCGACCGCTACTCGCGCGCCAAGCTCAACGCGGACCTCGAGACCCTGCGGGCCTACTACCTCAACCGCGGCTACCTCGAGTTCAACGTCGAGTCGACGCAGGTCGCGATCTCGCCCGACAAGCAAGACATCACGATCACGATCAACATCAAGGAAGGCCAGCCCTACACCGTCACCGCGGTCAAGCTCGACGGCGACTACCTCGGCAAGGAAGAGGACTTCAAGACGCTGGTCACGATCAAGCCGGGCCAGCCCTATCGGGCCGAAGCGGTGGCCGACACGATCAAGGCCTTCACCGAGCGCTTCGGCACCTTCGGCTACGCCTTCGCCAAGATCGACGCACGCCCGGAGATCGACCGTGCCACCGGGCAGGTGCAGCTCACGCTCTTCGCCGAGCCGCAGCGCCGCGTGTACGTGCGGCGCATCAACGTCGCGGGCAACACGCGCACGCGCGACGAGGTGATCCGCCGCGAGTTCCGGCAGTTCGAATCGTCGTGGTACGACGGCCGCAAGATCAAGCTGTCGCGCGACCGCGTCGACCGCCTCGGCTACTTCAGCGACGTGAACGTCGACACCGCCGAGGTGCCGGGCACGCTGGACCAGGTCGACCTCACGATCACCATCAAGGAGAAGCCCACCGGCAACCTGCTGCTGGGCGCGGGCTTCTCGAGCGCCGACAAGCTCTCGCTGAGCGCATCGATCAAGCAGGACAACGTCTTCGGCTCGGGCAACTACCTGGGCCTGGAACTCAACACCAGCCGCTCGCAGCGCACCCTGGTGCTGTCCACCGTGGACCCGTACTTCACGATCGACGGCATCTCGCGCTCGATCGACGTCTACTACCGCACCGTCAAGCCGCTCAACAGCCAGGGCGAGGAGTACGAACTGGTGACGCCCGGCGCGTCCATCCGCTTCGGCGTGCCCTTCAGCGAGCTCGACACCGTGTTCTTCGGCGTCGGCGTGGAGCGCACCGAGATCCGCGGCGACGTCGCGCTGCCCCAGAACTACTTCAACTATCGCGAGACCTTCGGCAAGGTCAGCTCCACCGTGCCGTTCACCATCGGCTGGCAGCGTGACGGCCGCGACAGCGCGCTGGTGCCCACCGCCGGCCGCTACATGCGGGTCAACCTCGAGGCGGGCCTTCTTGGCGATGCGCGCTACTGGCGCGCCAACACGCAGTTCCAGCAGTATCTGCCGCTGACTCGCCGCTTCACCCTCGGCTTCAACGCCGAGATGGGCTGGGGCAAGGGGCTCAACGGCAAGCCGTATCCGATCTTCAAGAACTTCTACGGCGGGGGCCTGGGCACGGTGCGGGCCTTCGACCAGG
Organism: Piscinibacter sp.; assembly: GCA_035254085.1. Taxonomy (GTDB): domain Bacteria; phylum Pseudomonadota; class Gammaproteobacteria; order Burkholderiales; family Burkholderiaceae_C; genus Albitalea. The sequence continues at coordinate 13,632 of DATFAY010000088.1, read as the reverse complement.
GCTCGTTGGGGCCGGTGGACGTGATCGGCGCCTACATCGGCGGCAACCGGCGGCTGAACGCCCAGACGCAGCTGTACCTGCCGGTGCCCGGCACCGGCAACGACCGCACGCTGCGCTGGTTCGCCTTCCTCGATGCAGGCAACGTGTGGGGCGAGAACGAAAAGATCACCGCGCAGAGCCTGCGTGCGTCGGCCGGCCTGGGCCTGAGCTGGATCTCGCCGGTCGGACCGCTGCAGATCAGCTACGGCACGCCGGTGCGCAAACAGCCGGGCGATAGAATCCAGCGACTTCAATTCCAGATCGGGACCGCGTTCTGATGAAACTCTCTTTTGCAACGATGGTGGCTGCGCTGGCGCTGGCCACGACGGCCGCGGTGGGCGCGCAGGAGCTGAAGATCGGCTACGTGAACAGCGATCGCGTGCTGCGCGACGCGGTGCCGGCCAAGGCGGCGCAAGCCAAGCTCGAGGCCGAATTCGGCAAGCGCGACAAGGAACTCAACGACCTCGCCGCACGCTTGAAAGGCGCCGCCGACAAGCTCGAGAAGGACGCGCCCACGCTGTCCGAGGCGGAGCGCAATCGCCGCCAGCGCGAGCTCGTCGACCAGGACCGCGAAATCCAGCGCAAGCGCCGCGAATTCCAGGAAGACCTCAACCAGCGCAAGAACGAGGAACTCGCCGCGGTGGTGGAGCGCGCCAATCGCGTCATCAAGCAGATCTTCGAGGCCGAGAAATACGACTTGATCATCCAGGAGGCGGTGTTCGCCGGTCCGCGCGCGGACATCACGGACAAGGTGATCAAGGCTCTCAACGCGCAAGGCGGCAAGTGATTGGCCAGCGACTTCGCGCTGCATGAGATCGCCGCCCACCTCGGCGGCGAACTGATCGGCGATCCGGCGCTTCGCGTCGAGCGCATCGGCCCGCTGGAGGGTGCCACGCCCTCCACCATCTCCTTCCTCTCCCATCCACGCTACCAGTCGCAGCTGGCGCTGTCGCGGGCCGGCTGCGTGATCGTGGCGCCGGCCATGCGCGAGGCCGCCGCGGCCCGTGGCGCGGCCATCGTGCTCGACGATCCCTATCTCGGTTTCGCGCGGCTGACGCAGTGGTGGGCGGCGCGTACGCGCGCCGCGGTACCGGCCGGCATCCATCCGAGCGCATTGGTGGACGCTTCCGCGCGCATCGGGGCGGGCGCGTCCATCGGCCCGCTCGCCGTCATCGAGGCGGGCGCGGTGATCGCCGATCGGGCGGTCGTCGGCGCGCATTGTGTCGTCGGGGCCGGCGCGTCGATCGGCGAAGGCACCCGCCTCGCGCCGCGCGTGGTGGTCGGCTTCGGCTGCAGCATCGGCGCGCGCGGCATCGTGCACAGCGGCGTGGTGATCGGCGCCGACGGCTTCGGATTCGCCCCCACGCAGGGCCGCTGGGAGAAGATCGAGCAGCTGGGCAACGTGCGCATCGGCGACGACGTGGAGATCGGCGCCAACACCTGCATCGACCGCGGCGCGCTCGACGACACGGTGATCGAGGACGGCGTCAAGCTCGACAACCTCGTGCAGATCGGCCACAACGTGCGCGTCGGCGCGCACACGGCGATGGCCGGCTGCGTCGGCATCGCCGGCAGCGCGACCATTGGCGCGCACTGCCAGATCGGCGGCGGCGCGATCGTGCTGGGCCACCTGACGCTGGCCGACGGCGTGATCATTTCGGCGGCATCGGTGGCGACGCGCTCGATCGCCAAGCCGGGCCAGTACAGCGGCGTCTTTCCCATCGACGACAATGCCGCCTGGGAAAAGAACGCCGCCACGCTGCGCCAACTGCACGCCTTGCGCGAGAGGCTGCGTGCCCTCGAGAAGAAATCATGATGGACATCCACGAGATACTGAAGAAGCTGCCGCACCGCTATCCGATCCTGCTGGTCGACCGCGTGCTGGAGCTCGAGACGGGCAAGCGCATCAAGGCGATCAAGAACGTCACGATCAACGAGCAGTTCTTCACCGGCCATTTCCCGCATCGGCCGGTGATGCCGGGCGTGCTCATGCTCGAGGCGCTGGCGCAGGCGGCGGCGCTGCTGTCGTTCGCGACACTGGGCGAGACGCCCGACGACAAGACGGTGTACTACTTCGCCGGCATCGACGGCGCGCGCTTCAAGCGGCCGGTGGAGCCGGGCGACCAGCTCACGCTGGACGTGACGCTGGATCGTCACAAGGCCGGCATCTTCAAGTTCAAGGCACGTGCGCTGGTGGGCGACGAGCTCGCGGTCGAGGCCGAGCTGATGTGCACCATGCGCCGCGTGGGGTGAGCATATGGCGACCATCCATCCGACCGCCATCGTCGAGCCCGGCGCCGAGCTGGGCGAGAACGTTCGCATCGACGCCTACAGCATCGTGCGCGCCAACGTGCGCATCGGCGAGGGCACGACCGTCGGCCCGCACTGCGTGATCGAAGGCCACACGACCATCGGCCGCGACAACCGCATCCTGCAGTTCTGCTCGCTCGGCGCGATCCCGCAAGACAAGAAATACGACGGCGAGCCGACACGGCTGGAAATCGGCGACCGCAACACCATCCGCGAGTTCTGCACCTTCAACACGGGAACGGTGCAAGACGTGGGCGTGACCCGCATCGGCGACGACAACTGGATCATGGCCTACGTGCACATCGCGCACGACTGCCAGGTCGGCAGCCAGACCATCCTCGCGAACAACGCCACGCTGGGCGGCCATGTGCACCTGGGCGACTGGGTGTTCATCGGCGGGCTCACGGGCATCCATCAGTTCGTCAAGGTCGGCGCGCACGCGATGGCGGGCTTCGCCAGCGCGGTCACCCAGGACGTGCCGCCCTTCATGATGGTCGACGGCAATCCGCTGGCCGTGCGCGGCTTCAACGTCGAGGGGCTGCGCCGGCGCGGCTTCGGCCCGGAGCGCATCGCTGCCGTCAAGCAGATGCATCGCCTGCTGTACCGCTCCGCCAAGACCCTGGAGCAGGCCAAGGCCGACATCCAGGCGCTGGCCGCATCGACGCCGCAAGCCGAGGCCGACGTGGCCCTCATGACGGACTTCCTCGCGCAGTCCACTCGCGGCATCGCGCGCTGACCGCTCGGGCATGGACGCGCCGTATCCGCGCCTGGCCATGGTGGCCGGCGAAGCCTCGGGCGATCTTCTGGCCGGGCTGCTGCTGGGGGGCCTCAAGGCACGCTGGCCGGGCCTGCGCAGTTTCGGCATCGGCGGGCCCCGCATGGCGCAGCATGGCTTCGAAGCCTGGTGGCCGCACGACAAGCTGGCCGTGCGCGGCTACGTGGAGGTCCTGCGGCACTACCGCGAAATCGCCGGCATCCGCGACCTGCTGGCGCAGCGCCTGCTGCACGAGCCGCCCGACGCCTTCATCGGGGTCGACGCCCCCGACTTCAATCTCGGCCTCGAGGCGCGCCTGAAGGCCCGCGGCATCAAGTCGATCCACTTCGTCAGCCCGTCGATCTGGGCGTGGCGCGGCGGGCGTGTCGACAAGATCCGCCACGCAGTCGACCACGTGCTGTGCCTGTTTCCCTTCGAGCCCGCGATCTACGCGCAGCACGGCATCGCGGCGACCTACGTCGGGCACCCGCTCGCCGACGCGATCCCGCTCGAGGTGCCGCGTGCGGCCAGCCGGTCGGCGTTGGGCTTGTCGCCGGACGAGGTCGTGGTGGCCGTGCTGCCCGGCAGCCGCCGCTCGGAGATCCAGTACATCGCCGCGTCCGTGCTCGGCGCCGCCGCCGAGATGAAGCGGCGCCGGCCGTCGCTGCGATTCGTTCTGCCCGTAGCCCCCGGCCTGCGCTCGATGATCGAGCCTGTGGTCGCGGCGCAGGCCGCCGGGGCGGGCGTGGAACTGCTCGACGGCCGCTCCCACGAAGCACTCGCGGCCTGCGACGTTGCGCTCGTCGCCAGCGGGACCGCCACGCTGGAAGCGGCGCTGTTCAAGGCCCCCATGGTCATCGCCTACAACATGCACTGGCTGAGCTGGCAGCTGATGAAGCGCATGAAGTACCAGCCCTGGGTCGGGCTGCCCAACATCCTGCTCAGGGATTTTGCGGTGCCCGAACTCTTGCAAGCCGATGCGACGCCCGCCAAACTCGCCGATGCCGCATTGGCCTGGCTGGACGACCCCGCGCGACGGGATCGCCTGGTCCAGCGCTTCGATGCGTTGCACCGACAGCTGCGCTGCAACACCGCCCGAGCCGCCACCGATGCGATCGAAAAAGTCCTCGCCGCCTGAACAGCTCGGGCTGACCTTCGACGTGCCGGGCCTGGTCGCCGGCGTCGACGAGGCCGGCCGCGGGCCGCTGGCCGGACCGGTGGTCGCGGCAGCGGTGATCCTCGATGACCTGAAGCGCATCCGTGGCCTGAACGACTCCAAGGTGCTGACGCCGGCGGTGCGCGAGCGGCTGTACGACGAGATCCGCGCCAAGGCCTTGTGCTGCTCGATCGCGCAGGCGAGCGTCGAGGAGATCGACCGGCTCAACATCCTGCAGGCGACCTTGCTGGCGATGCGACGGGCCGTCGAGGGCCTGCGCCTGAAGCCGGCCAAGGTGCTGATCGACGGAAACCAGCTGCCACGCCTGAAGGTCCACGCTGAAGCGATCATCGGCGGCGACGCGACCGTGAAGGCGATCTCCGCCGCTTCCATCCTGGCCAAGGTCCATCGCGACCGCTTGTGCCTGCAGTTGCACGAGCTGCATCCGCAGTATGGGTTCCACGAGCACAAGGGCTACTCGACGCCGGCGCATCTGGCCGCGCTCAAGCAGCACGGCGCCTGCCCCATCCACCGTCGCTCCTTCGCGCCGGTGCGCGAGGCGCTCGGGCTGGCCGCGTCCTGATGGCGCAGGTCAAGGCGATCAGCTCGCGCGACAACCCGCTGCTGGCGCGCCTGCGCAAGCTGGCGGCGGATCCGGGGGCCTACCGCAAGCTCGGCGAGGTATGGATCGAGGGCGACCACCTCTGCTCGGCCTTCGTGCAGCGCGGCGGCACGGCGGCGCAGGCGGTCATCACCGAAGCGGCCTGGCAGGACGACGCCTTGCGCGCACTGGCCGTCCATGCGGCGGCCGTGGCGATCGTCCCGGCCGCGCTGATGGGCAGCTTGAGCACGCTCGAGTCGCCTCCCCCGATGGGCTTTGCCGTGCCGTGGCAGGGCAGCGGAACGCTCGAGCCCGACATGCCCAGCGTCGTGCTCGACCGCCTGCAGGACGCCGGCAACGTGGGCACCATCCTTCGCAGCGCGTCGGCCTTCGGCTTCACGCAGGTCATCGCGATGAAAGGCACCGCTGCCCTGTGGTCGCCGAAGGTGCTGCGCGCCGGGATGGGGGCGCATTTCGGCCTGCGGCTGGTCGAGGGCGTCGAGTCCGTCGAGGCCCTGGGCGTGCCGCTGCTCGCCACCAGTTCGCACGCCGACCAGGCGATCCACCGGGCGACGCTGCCCTGGCCGTGCGCCTGGGTGCTGGGTCATGAAGGGCAGGGCGTGTCCGAGGCCTTGCTGCGCCGCTGCGCGATGAGCCTGCGCATCCCGCAGCCGGGGGGCGAGGAGTCCTTGAACGTCGGCGCCGCCGCCGCCGTCTGCCTGTACGAATCCGCCCGACAGCGAGACGCCTAGGGACTCAGTACATCAGCCGCTCGGGCTGGATGTCGCGCAGGATGGTGGTCGCGATCTCTTCGATGGACTTGTGGGTCGACGACAGCCACGCGATGCCCTCGCGGCGCATCATCGCCTCGGCCTGCGCCACCTCGTAGCGGCAGTTCTCGAGCGAAGCGTACTTGCTGTGGGGCCGCCGCTCGTGGCGGATCTGGTTCAGGCGTTCGGGGTCGATGGTGAGTCCGAAGCACTTCTTCTTGTGGTGCAGCAGCGCTGTGGGCAGCTTGCCGCGTTCGAAGTCCTCGGGGATCAGCGGATAATTCGCGGCCTTCACCCCGTGCTGCATCGCAAGGTACAGCGAGGTCGGCGTCTTGCCGCTGCGGCTCACGCCCACCAGGATCACGTCGGCCGCCTCCAGGTTGCGTGCCGACTGCCCGTCGTCGTGGGCCAGCGAGAAATTGATCGCCTCGATCCGGTCGGTGTATTCCTTGCTCTTGGCGATGTCCGAGAAGCGGCCGACGCGGTGGTTCGAGGTCATCCCGAACTCGGCTTCCAGCGGCTCGATGAATGTGTTGAACATGTCCAGCACCAGCCCCTTGGACAGGTCCTTGACGATCGCGAGCACGTCGCGGTCCACCAGCGTGATGAAGACGATGGGGCGCCGGCCCTCGACCTCGGCGGTGTGGTTGATCTCGCGCACCACCTGATGCGCCTTGTCCACGGTGTCGACGAACGGACGGCGCACGTGGCGAGGCTTGGTGGCGAACTGGTTGAGGATCGAATTGCCGAAGGTTTCGGCGGTGATGCCCGTGCCGTCGGAGACGAAGTACACGGTGTGGCTGGGCATGGCGGCGGCGGGCATCGGTGAGTTCACGGCGCGATGATAGGTCACGCCCGCGGCCGGTTGCGCCGGGTCAGCCCGTCCGGGGCGCGAGGGCCTAGAATCCGCTCCAACGCCTCGCGATTTTCGTTGCCCATGCGCCGCCCCGTCCCCCACCCAGAATCCAGAACAAGTGGATGGGCCGGCGTTCGCGCCTTGCATGCGTGTGCAGTGCAAGCAGCCGCCTCGGGCCGGTCTGACGCGGGAGCCCCGGTTTTTCAACCTCTCGGAGCTTTCCCATGTCTTCACCCAGCATTGCGGCGACCGCCCTGGTCGTACCGTTCGAGCAGCTGAGAATGACCGACGTCGAGTCGGTGGGCGGAAAAAACGCCTCCCTCGGCGAAATGATCAGCCAACTGGCCGCCTCCGGCGTGCGTGTGCCGGGCGGTTTTGCGACCACCGCGCACGCGTTCCGGCTCTTCCTCAGGCACAACGGCCTGGCCGAGCGCATCAACGCGCGGCTGGACGCGCTCAACACCGATGACGTCCGTGCGCTGGCCGAGGCTGGCGCGCAGATCCGGCAGTGGGTCGAGGAAACGCCGTTCCCGCCGGACCTGCAGCGGGCGATCGAAGTCGAGTTCGAGAAGCTGACCGCAGGCCACCCCGGCGCCTCGTTCGCGGTGCGCTCCTCGGCCACCGCCGAAGACCTGCCGGACGCGAGCTTCGCGGGCCAGCAGGAGACCTTCCTCAACGTGGTCGGCATCGAGGAAGTGCTGCACAAGATGAAAGAGGTCTTCGCCAGCCTCTACAACGACCGGGCGATCAGCTACCGGGTGCACAAGGGCTTCGCGCACAGCGACGTCGCGCTGTCGGCAGGCGTGCAGCGCATGGTGCGTTCGGACCTGGGCGCGGCCGGCGTGATGTTCACGATCGATACCGAAAGCGGATTCAAGGACGTGGTGTTCATCACCTCGAGCTACGGCCTGGGCGAGACGGTGGTGCAAGGGGCCGTGAATCCGGACGAGTTCTACGTGCACAAGCCGGCGCTGCGCAACGGCAAGCTGCCGATCATCCGCCGCAATCTCGGCTCCAAGCTGATCAAGATGGAGTTCGCCACGCCCGAGGAGAAGAAGGCCTCCGGCAAGCTGGTGAAGACAGTCGAGACCGCGCCCGAACTGCGCAACCGCTATTCGCTCACCGACGCCGACGTGAGCGAGCTCGCGCGCTACGCGCTCATCATCGAGCAGCACTACGGCCGCCCGATGGACATCGAGTGGGGCAAGGACGGCGCCGACGGCCAGCTCTACATCCTGCAGGCGCGTCCCGAGACGGTGAAGAGCCAGGGCGAGGGCAAGTCCGAGCAGCGCTACAAGCTCAAGGGAACCGGCACGGTGCTGGTCGAGGGCCGCGCCATCGGCCAGAAGATCGGGACGGGCCCGGTGCGCATCGTGCACAGCATCGCCGACATGGACACGGTGCAGGCGGGCGACGTGCTCGTCACCGACATGACCGACCCCAACTGGGAGCCGGTCATGAAGCGCGCGTCGGCAATCGTCACCAATCGCGGCGGGCGCACCTGCCACGCCGCGATCATCGCGCGGGAGCTGGGCATCCCGGCGGTGGTGGGCTGCGGCCACGCGACCGACGTGCTCAAGGACGGCGCGCTGGTCACGGTGGCTTGCTCGGAAGGCGACACCGGCTACATCTACGACGGCCTGCTCGAAACCGAAGTCACCGACGTGCAGCGCGGCGAGCTGCCGTACTGCCCGGTCAAGATCATGATGAACGTGGGCAACCCGCAGCTCGCGTTCGACTTTGCCCAGATGCCGAACTCGGGCGTCGGACTCGCGCGTCTCGAGTTCATCATCAACAACAACATCGGCGTGCACCCGAAGGCGATCCTCGACTATCCCAATGTCGATGCCGATCTCAAGAAGGCCGTCGAGTCGGTGGCGCGCGGCCATGCGTCGCCGCGCGCGTTCTATGTCGACAAGCTGGCCGAGGGCGTGGCGACGATCGCGGCCGCCTTCTGGCCCAAGCCGGTGATCGTGCGGCTGTCGGACTTCAAGAGCAACGAGTACCGCAAGCTGATCGGCGGCTCGCGCTACGAGCCCGAGGAAGAGAACCCCATGCTGGGCTTCCGCGGCGCCTCGCGCTACATCAGCGAGGAGTTCGGCGAGGCCTTCGCGATGGAGTGCGAGGCCCTGAAGCGCGTGCGCAACGACATGGGCCTCGCCAACGTCGAGATCATGGTGCCCTTCGTGCGCACCCTGGGCCAGGCGCAGCGGGTGGTCGAGATGCTGGCCGAGAAGGGCCTGCGCCGGGCAGCCGCCGGCGGCAAGGACGACCTGCGCGTGATCATGATGTGCGAAGTACCCAGCAACGCCGTCCTGGCCGAGCAGTTCCTGGAGCACTTCGACGGCATGTCGATCGGCTCGAACGACCTGACCCAGCTGACCCTGGGCCTGGATCGCGACTCGGGGCTGGAGCTGCTCGCGCACGACTTCGACGAGCGCGACCCGGCCGTCAAGGCGTTGATTTCCCGCGCCATCACGGCCTGCCGCGCGGTCGGCAAGTACATCGGCATCTGCGGGCAAGGGCCGAGCGACCACCCCGACTTCGCCGACTGGCTGGCGCAGGAGGGGATCGTCTCGATCTCGCTCAATCCCGACACCGTGGTCGACACCTGGCAGCGCCTCGCGAAGCGCTGAGGCATGCGTGGACCCCGGCTTTCGCCGGGGTGACCAGATGCGTGCGATCCGAGTGAAAGCCCGGATCCACCGATCGCTAGATCAGCCCGTCGAACGGCAGCACGTCGACGGGCTCACCGGCCTCCACGTTGCCCTGCTGGTGGTGCAGCACGACGAGCCCGTTGGCCTGGCTCATGCTGCGCAGGATGCCGGAGCCCTGCGCTCCGGTGATCGCCACCTGCCAGTTGCCGTCGGCGGATCGGCTGACGATGCCGCGCTGGTACTCGGTGCGCCCGGGCTTCTTGCGCAGCGGCGCGACGCTCGCCGCGCGCAGCATCGGCAAGGGTTGCGGCGACGCGCCGCTCATGGCCAGCAGCGCGTCGCGCACGAACGCATAGAAAGTCACCATCACTGCCACCGGGTTGCCGGGCAGCCCGAACAGGATGGCACTGTGCCCGCCGCTCGCGATGCGGCCGACGGCCATCGGCCGGCCCGGGCGCATGGCGATGCGCCAGAAGAGCACGTCGCCCAGCCGGGCCATGACCTGCTTGGTGTGATCTGCCTCGCCGACGCTGACGCCGCCCGAGGTGATGACCGCATCGGCGTTCTCGGCGGCATGGCGGAAGGTGGTCTCCAAAACCTGCGGGTCGTCGCGAACCACTCCGAGGTCGAGAATGTCCACGCCCAGCCGCTGCAGCATGGCCCACAAGGTGTAGCGGTTGCTGTCGTAGACGCAGCCTTCGTCCAGCGGCTCGCCGATCGAGCGCAGTTCGTCCCCGGTCGAGAAGAACGCCACACGCAGGCGCCGCAGTACCGGCACCTCTGCCTGGCCCAGTGAAGCGAGCAGGCCGATGTCGGCCGGGCGCAGCAGGCGGCCGCGGCGCAGGGCTGCTTCTCCGAGGGCGAGGTCCTCGCCGGCCAGGCGTCGGTTGTCCCCGGGGCGAACCACGCCGGCGGGAATGACGACCTTGCCCTCGCGGGCCTCGGTGAGCTCCTGCGGCACGACGGTGTCGAGGCCCGCCGGCATGACGGCCCCGGTCATGATGCGCACGCACTGGCCGGCCAGCACTTCGGCACCGTTGGAGGGCTGCCCCGCGAACCCGGTGCCCACCACGTCGAGGGCGGTGGGTGCGTCCACGAGCAGGTCGCGGCCGCGCAGGGCATAGCCGTCCATCGCGGAGTTGTCGTGCGACGGCACGTTGATCGGCGAAACGATGTCGCGCGCCAGCACGCGCCCCAGCGCGCAGCGGATGGGCACGCTCTCGGCGGCCTCGACCTGCGGCACGAGGCGCGCAATGAACTCCTGTGCCTGTGCCACCGGCAGGGCGTTCGGGTCGTAGCCGGCGATGCACGAGGCGATCTCGCTCAATGGGGCCATGGGCGTGGGCGAATTCATGCGAGGGCGAGCGACATCAAGTCCTTGTCGTGGTACGCATCGCCGAGCTTGATGGCACGCACCAGGCGGCCATAACGCCGGAATCCCGCGCTCTCGTACAGCGCGACCGCGGTGGCGTTGCCCGAGGTCACCGACAAGGTCAGCAACTCCATGGTCGGGACCTGCCGCGCGCGCGCGATGCAGGCATCGAGCAGTGCGCGGCCGACGCCGAAACCGCGGGCTTCGGCACGCACCATCATGCCGGCGACGTGTCCGATGTGCCGGACCTTGGCGCGCTCGTCGCGTTCGCAGCTCACCGCGCCGATGAGGCGCTCCGACGCAGTCCAGGCGCACAGCGTGAAGGTGCCCTCGCGGCCGGGGGCGGCCAGCCGCACGCGATAGCTCGCGGCGGGCTTGCTGCGTTCGCCCTCTGCGTCGGAGGTGAAGGCGTCCGCGTGCAGCTCGAGCATCTCGTCGCGCAGGTCCTTGTAGGCCGCGAGTTCCGCTTCGCGAAGCGGCCGGATCATCCAGTCAGCGCGCATGGGGTCGCTGCAGCTGCCGCAACTCGTCGGCAGTGTTCGCGTTGAAGAAGGCCGCGGCATCGTCGAAGACCACCTCGACACAGCGGTGCTGCGCCGTCCAGCGGTCGATCTTGCGCTGGCCCGACTGGGTGAAGCGCACGAGGCTGTCCAGCAGCGTCGTCTTCATCAGGCAGAACACCGGCTGCACTTGCACGCCGTCGGCGCCGCGGGTGGCGGCCATCGCGATCTCCGCGTCGTCGCGCTGCAGGGCCTGCGCGAGGCGGGCCACCAGGTCGTCCGGAAAGTTCGGCGTGTCGCAGGGCACGGTCACGAGGTAGGCGGTTTCGCTGTGCTCGAGTCCGGTCAGGAAGCCCGCCAAGGGTCCGGGATAGTCGGGCAGGGCATCGGGCCACACGGGCACGCCGAAAGCTTCGTAGGCGCCGAGATTGCGGTTGGCGTTGACCATCAGCGGCCCGACCTGCGGCGCCAGGCGCATCACAGCATGCAGCGCCAGCGGCATGCCCAGGTGGGCCTGCAGTCCCTTGTCGGCGCCGCCCATGCGGCTGCCGCGGCCACCGGCCAGCACGAGGCCGGTGATGTCGTCCTTGGCGATGCTCATCAGCCGCCTATGTAGTGCATCTCGACGCGACGCTCGCCGTGGCCCGGTGCCGGCTGATTGGCGCCGCGCAGCTCGGAGTAGCGGTCGTCTCGTCCTTGCCAGATGTGCGCGATGGCCGCGCCGATCTGGTCGTCGCTGAAGCCGCCGCGCAGCAGCGCGCGCAGGTCGTGGCCTTGGCTTGCGAACAGGCAAAGGAAAAGCTTGCCCTCGGTGGACAGGCGCGCGCGATTGCAGTCGTGGCAGAACGCCCGCGTCACGCTGGAGATGACGCCGATCTCGCCCGCTCCGTCTCGGTAGCGCCAGCGTTCGGCGGTCTCGCCCTCGCAATGCGGATCGACCGGCTCGATCGCGAACGCCTGCTGGATGCGCGCTATGACCTCGGCCGACGGCATGACTTCGTCCATGCGCCAGCCGTTGGTCGCGCCCACGTCCATGAACTCGATGAAGCGCAGGGTGACGCCGCTGCCCCTGAAGTGCCGCGCCATCGGAAGGATCTCGTGGTCGTTGGTGCCACGCTTGACGACCATGTTGACCTTGATCGGCCCGAGTCCGGCGCGTTCGGCGGCGTCGATGCCGCGCAGCACTTCGGCGACCGGGAAGTCGGCGTCGTTCATGCGGCGAAACACGGCGTCGTCCAGCGCGTCCAGGCTCACGGTGACGCGCTGCAGCCCGGCATCCTTGAGAGCCTGCGCCTTCCTGGCGAGCACCGACCCGTTGGTCGTGAGGGTGAGGTCCAGCGGCGTGCCGTCGATCGCGCGCAGGCCGCCGAGCATCTCGACCAGGCGTTCGAGGTTCTTGCGCAGCAGCGGCTCGCCGCCGGTCAGGCGGACCTTGTGCACGCCGTGCGCGACGAAGAGCTTCGCCACCCGGGTGATCTCCTCGAAGCTCAACAGCGACGAGTGCGGAAGGAACTCGTACTGCTTGTCGAAGACCTCTTTCGGCATGCAGTAGCTGCAGCGGAAGTTGCAGCGGTCGGTGACCGAGATGCGCAAGTCGCGCAGCGGCCGCTGCAGCCGATCGAGCACGCGCCCCGTTGCCGGCACGGCGCCGGCAGGGATCAGTGGAATGCTGGCCGCGTAGCGGTGATCGGCGAGCGGAATGACTTTCTCGGCCATCGCGTGATTGTGCCTGCGCGGCGCCGCCGCGCGGTCAGGAAGGGATCAGGGGGCCGGAGCCGGCGCCACCGTGGGGGCGGAGGCTGCTGCCACTGCCGACGGCGCCTGCGCGAGGCCGTCGACGCGGCGGGCGCCGGTGAAGCGCTTGCGCCAGTAGGAGATGCCCATCTCCTCGACCCGTACTTCGCCGCCGGGGCGCGGCGCGTGGATGAACTTGCCCTCGCCGATGTAGATGCCGACGTGCGAAAAGGTGCGCTTGAGCGTGTTGAAGAACACCAGGTCGCCGGGCTGCAAGTCGTCCTTCTTGACCGGCATGAGCCCGGCCGCCTTGGCCTGCTCGTCTGCCCGCCGGGGCAGCACCAGGCCGAGGCTGGTTTCGACGATGTGGCGGGTGAACCCGCTGCAGTCGAACCCGGCGGTCTCGCTCGCGCCGCCGCGCTTGTAGGGCACACCCAGGAAGGTCAGTGCCGTGAGCACCATGTCCGACGCCCGGTCGCGAACCTGTTGGGCCAGTTGCGCCGCGCCGGCGCTGGTGGGCAGCGGCACGGCGGGCAGCGCGTCCAGCAGGCCTCGGTCGGACAGCAGACGGGCGACCGGGTCCGCCGACGGACGGACCGCCATGTCGGGCGCGCCCAGCGCGGCGCCCGCCGCCAGGCCGAGCGCCGCGAGCAGGGCCGCGGCGCGCAGGGGTTGGCGAGGATGGCTGGCTCGATGCATCGCGCGCAGGATACGGGTTGAGACCTGTCACGTCAATCGGAAATCCGCGGAAAAATCAATCGTGACAAGTAGTTATGACGAATTGATGAGGCGAAATGGACGTTTCTCGGCCTTGATTTCCATCAAATCGCACCCGGTCGGCTCCGCGCAGTCAGTGCACCGTCAGAGCCGCCGCATGAAATGC
>DATFAY010000087.1:0-9015 GCA_035254085.1 Piscinibacter sp. | reverse complement strand
CTGCGTCTGGATGCGGCGCGCCTGCAGGTTGTCGGACACGTCGCTCGGATGCCTGGCGATGATGCCGGCCGCGATGCCGCGGGCCGCCGCCACCGCCAGCCATGTCACGCAGGCGATCAGCAGCACGCCGTTGAAGTGGCGTACGGCATCGACGCCGCGCAGGTTGTCGGGCACGCCATGCCAGACGATCTGCAACGCGAAGAAGGGGAGGACGAACGCGGCCGGCCGGTCCATGTGGCGCACGAGATGGGTCAGCACGATGGAAAAGCGCACGACGCGCAGCAGCACGCGCCGGCCGATGCGGTGGGCCAGCAGCGCGGCCAGCACCGCCGCAGCCGCGGCCAGCGCCGGTTGGAACCAGGTCGAAGAGATGATCCAGTCAGCGGTCCAGGGCATGCGCGCTCCGAGCGTGGCGCTGCACCTTAGCCCGGTGCCGGCCGCCCGCACTGGGTGTGCGGTTTTGCTCCCGCGCCGGGGCGGCGACAATAGCGGGATCGGCCGCGGCCCCGCGGCCGGCCCTTTGCGGCACGCCGAGGCGAAAGACGGCTCGTCGTCGCGCTCGTCACGCTCCCTCTCTCACACACGGTAAACCATGGCGCAATACGTTTTAGCGAAACAATCGCCCGCCTTCGGCGGCCTCCGTCCGCTCCGCTTCCGGAGGGCCATGTAACCATGGCGCAATATGTTTTCACAATGAACCGCGTCGGCAAGATCGTTCCGCCGAAACGCCAGATCCTCAAGAACATCTCGCTCAGCTTCTTCCCCGGCGCCAAGATCGGTGTGCTCGGCCTCAACGGCTCGGGCAAGAGCACCCTGCTCAAGATCATGGCCGGCATCGACAAGGACATCGAAGGCGAGGCCGTGCCGATGCCCGGCCTGAAGATCGGCTACCTGCCGCAGGAGCCGCAGCTCGATCCCGACCAGACGGTGCGCCATGCGGTGGAGCAGGGCATCGGCGGCGTACTCGCCGCCAAGGCGCGTCTGGAGGAGGTGTACGCCGAGTACGCCGAGCCCGATGCCGACTTCGACAAGCTCGCCGCCGAGCAGGCCGAACTCGAGGCCGTGATCGCTGCGGCCGGCTCCGAGAACACCGACCTGCAGCTCGAACTCGCGGCCGACGCGCTGCGACTGCCGCCCTGGGACGCTCAGATCGGCGTGCTCTCCGGCGGCGAGAAGCGTCGCGTCGCGCTGTGCCGGCTGCTCCTGTCCAAGCCCGACATGCTGCTCCTGGACGAGCCGACCAACCACCTCGACGCCGAGTCGGTGGACTGGCTCGAGCAGTTCCTGCAGCGCTACCCGGGCACCGTGGTCGCCATCACCCACGATCGCTACTTCCTCGACAACGCCGCCGAGTGGATCCTCGAGCTCGACCGTGGCTCGGGCATCCCCTGGAAGGGCAACTACAGCGACTGGCTGGAGCAGAAGGAGGCGCGCCTCGAGCAGGAGCAGAAGGCCGAAGACGCGCACATGAAGGCGATGAAGGAGGAACTGAAGTGGGTTCGCTCCAACGCCAAGGGCCGACAGACCAAGAGCAAGGCCCGCCTGGCGCGCTTCGAGGAGCTCTCCGACGTCGAATACCAGAAGCGAAACGAGACGAACGAAATCTTCATCCCGGTGGCCGAGCGCCTGGGCCATGAGGTGATCGAGTTCGTCAATGTCAGCAAGGGTTTCGGCGACCGGGTGCTGATCGACGACCTGAGCTTCAAGGTGCCCGCCGGCGCCATCGTCGGCATCATCGGCCCCAACGGCGCCGGCAAGTCGACGCTGTTTCGCATGATCTCGGGCAAGGAGCAGCCCGACAGCGGCACCGTGAAGATCGGCCCGACGGTCAAGATGGCCTTCGTCGACCAGAGCCGCGACAGCCTCGAGGCCGACAAGACGGTCTGGCAGGACGTGTCGGGCGGGCTGGACAACATCACGGTGGGCAAGTTCGTGATGCCTTCACGCGCCTACCTGGGTCGCTTCAACTTCAAGGGCAACGACCAGCAGAAGCTGGTGGGCAACCTGTCCGGCGGCGAGCGCGGCCGGCTGCACCTGGCCAAGACGCTGGCGGGCGGCGGCAACGTGCTGATGCTCGACGAGCCCTCCAACGACCTCGACGTCGAGACCTTGCGCGCGCTCGAAGACGCGCTGCTCGAGTTCGCGGGCTCGGTGATGGTGATCAGCCACGACCGCTGGTTCCTCGACCGCATCGCCACCCACATCCTGGCCTGCGAGGGCGAGTCGAAGTGGTTCTTCTTCGACGGCAACTACCAGGAGTACGAGGCCGACAAGAAGAAGCGCCTGGGCGAGGAGGGCGCGCGGCCCAAGCGCGTGCGCTTCAAGGCCTTGAAGTGAGCCGCCGCCCGCGATCGGCGGGCGTGCAATAAGTTCAAAGCGACGCGGCCGGACTTGTACGGATGACCGGTCGCGTCACAGACTGCAAAATCTGGTCACCGACTTGCGCTTGACAAGCGCGCAGCGGGCGGCACGAACGATGCTTCGAGCCGCCCGTACCTTTTTCCGGCCGACCATGAAGTTTTTGCACTCGCCTCGCCCCGGTCTCTCGGTTCTTTCTTCCTCCGTGTTGATCGCCTTGCTGGCCGGCTGCGCGAGCGCGCCGTCGGCCGCGACGCGAACGAGCGCACCGCAGTCGCTGGCGGCGGCTGGCGAAGCGGGCACCGCGCCGGCGCCTGCCTCCAGCGCTTCGGCGCCGAAGGCCGGTGCCGCGCCGAGCGCGCATGCGGCGGCCTCGCCCAACGGGCTGCGGCCGTTTGCCGACGTGATCAAGGACGCCACGCGCATCGATGGCCTGTTCACCCTGTGGCAGAAGGACGACAAGGTCTGGATCGAACTCAAGCCGTCCGACTTCGACAAGCCCTTCTTCATGTCGCCCAAGATCAAGACCGGCATGGGCGAAGGCCGCTTCTACGGCGGCCTGATGGGCGAAGAGGTGGTGATCGAGTTCCGCAGGGTCCACAACCAGGTGCAGATGCTGGCGAAGAACACCGAGTTCGTCGCCAAGCCCGACACCCCGACCGGCCGCGCGGTCGATGCGGCGTTCTCGCCCAGCCTGCTGGCCAGCACGGCCGTGCTCAGCCAGCCCAATCCCGAGCGGCAGTCGATCCTGGTCGAGGCCAATGCGCTGTTCGTGAACGACATGCTGGGCACCGGCATGCAGTTGCAGCGCGCCTATCGCCAGGGCTATTCGCTGGACACCCGCAACTCGGCCATCACGGCGGTGCGCGCCACGCCCGACCTGGTGGTGCTGGAGACCCTCAATCACTTCGCCACCGGCTCGATCCAGACGCCGATGCCCGGCATGCCGCCCGGCATGGGCGGGCCCAGCGTGCCCAAGTCGCTGCCCGACCCGCGCAGCATGTTCCTCAGCTTCCACTACTCGCTCGCGCGGCTGCCCGAGCACCCGATGACGCCGCGCAAGGCGGACGCACGCGTGGGCTACTTCACCAGTTCGGTGATGGACTTCACCGACGACCTCGCCCGCACGCCGCGCCAGCGCTTCGTCAACCGCTGGCGGCTCGAGAAGAAGGACCCGGCCGCGGCCATGTCCGAGCCGGTCAAGCCGATCGTCTTCTGGCTCGACAAGACGATTCCGGTCAAGTACCGGGCGCCGATCACCGCCGGCGTGCTGGAGTGGAACAAGGCCTTCGAGCGAATCGGCTTCAAGAACGCGATCCGCGTCGAGGTGCAGCCCGACGACGCCACCTGGGACACGCTCGACTTCGGCCGTGCGTCGATCCGCTGGATGACCAACTCCAGCCCGACCTTCGGCGCCATCGGGCCCAGCCACGTCGATCCGCGCACCGGCGAGATCCTCGACGCCGACATCTCGGTCGAGAGCCTGTCCTCGCGCAACCAGCGTGCGCTGCGTGCCCAGGTGCTGACGGCCAAGGCCGCCGGCGCCGAGAGCGCTCCGGGCCCCGAGCTGAGCCTGCACGGCCGTGCCGTGGCCAGCTGCGACTACGCGGACGAGGCGGCCGAGCAGCTGAGCTACGCGCTCGACGTGCTGGAAGCGCGCGGCGATCTCGACCCGGCCAGCCCAGAGGCCGAGAAGTTCGTCTACGACTACCTGAAGGACGTGACGATGCACGAGGTCGGGCACACGCTCGGCCTGCGCCACAATTTCCGCGCGTCGCACGCCTACACCGACAAGCAGCTGTCCGACCCGGCCTTCACCTACAAGAACGGCATCACCGGCTCGGTCATGGAGTACGCCGCGGTGAACCTGGCGACGCCGGGCACGCCCAAGGACAAGCTGCCCGCGCCCTTCAACACCACGCTGGGGCCGTACGACTACTGGGCCATCGAGTACGCCTACAAGCCGCTGCCCGCGGGCGAGGAAGCGGCCGGCCTGGCCAAGATCGCGGCGCGCAGCGCCGAGCCGCTGCTCGCCTACGGCACCGACGAAGACAACTTCCTCGGCGTCGATCCCGAGTCGCTGCAGTTCGACCTCGGCTCCGACGTGCTGGCGTTCGCCAGGAAGCGCGTGGCCATCGCGCGCGACCTGCTGGCCCGCCAGGAGGTGCGCCAGCTCGACGCCGACCAGGACTACTCGGTGCTGCGCCGCTCGGTGTCGTTCGCGCTGCGCGACATGAGCCGCGCCGCCAACGTGCTGACCCGCCAGATCGGCGGCGTGCGCACCCTGCGCGACCACGCCGGCAGCGGCCGCGATCCGCTGTCGCCGGTGCCCGCGACGGAGCAGCGGGCCGCGCTCGACATCCTCACCAGCGGCTTCCTGTCGACCGACAGCTTCCGCATCTCGCCCGCCTTGCAGCGCAAGCTGGCGATCGACTACCAGGAGCGCACCGACGCGGTGTTCCACGGCGAGGCGGCGGCATCCACCGACTTCTCGCTCGCCACGCAGGTGATCGGCCTGCAGCGTGCGGTGCTCGGGCAACTGCTCAGCGACTCGGTCGCCGCCCGCCTGCTCGACAGCGAGTCCAAGGCGCCCAAGGACGCGCTGCGCCTGTCGGAGCTGTACGGCCGCCTGGACAAGTCGGTGTGGAGCGAGCTCGCCGGCCATGGCGACATCGCGCCGCTGCGCCGCGAGCTGCAGCGCGAGTACGTGAACGACGTGGCCAACATGCTGCTGCACCCGTCGATGCTCAGCCGCGCCGACGCCCGCAGCCTGGTGCGTGCGCAGGCCCAGGCGCTGCTCGCGCACATCAACGCCGCATCCAAACGCAGCAGCCTGGGCGCCGAAGCCCGGGCCCACCTGCAAGACAGCGCCGACACCCTGTCGCAGGCGCTGGCTGCCAAGCTTCAAAGGGCGGGGGCCTGAGCCGCCGGGTGGCGGCGCGATGTCGTGCCGGCCATCGAGCCGGCCAGAAGAAGAACGAAAAGGCCGCTGCCGTTGCAGCGGCCTTTTCCATTGGGCCATTGGGACGCCCCCACCGTCGTCCACGGCCCGCATTCCGCCGTCTGTCGCGCGGGGCGGCGCTGCCCGTGGCGGGCGGGCGCCAAGGGGGGGTATCGTGCGGGCGATGACCGCTTCCGCCGCTCCCCCGACCGCCAATTCGCTGCTGGCCGCGCTCACGCTGCGCCGGGTGATGGTGGCCATCGTGCTGGCCGTGAGCGTCGCGGCCGCGCTGAATCCGCTCTTCATCACGCCCTTCGTGGTGCTGCTCGGGCGCACGCTGGTGATCGCCATCGTGCTGCTGCTGGTGTTCGTGGCCGCCGGCCTGTGGCGGCAACACTGGGTGCCGGCGTGGCTGGTGCGGGTGCTGGCGGTGGCCGTGGCGGCGCCCATCGCCACCTTCGTGGTCTATCTGCCGGCCGTCGGCGGCGACGTCTCGGCCGTGCTGGCGCAGGAAGGGCGCGTCTCGGGCTTCATGCTGATCGCCGGCTGCAGCCTGGTGATCGCGCCGCTGCTCGCGCTCAGTGCGCTGTACCGCGAGCGCGACGCGCAGGCGCGCAGCCAGAGCCTGGAGTTCGCGCTCGAGAAGAGCCTGCTCGAGCGCCAGGCCCTCGATGCGCGCCTGCAGGTGCTGCACGCGCAGATCGAGCCGCATTTCCTGTTCAACACCTTGGCCAACGTGCAGGAGCTGGTCGAGTCCGGCTCGCCCCAGGCCGCCGCCGTGCTGTCCAGCCTGATTGCCTACCTGCGCGCGGCGATGCCGCGCCTGAACGACGCCGACGCCACCCTCGGCCGCGAGACCGGCCTGGTGCGCGCCTACCTCGAGCTGATGCACATGCGCATGCCCGATCGCCTGTCGTTCGACGTGGCCGTGCCGCCCGAACTGCAGGGCCTGCGCTTTCCGTCGATGGCGCTGCTCACGCTGGTCGAGAACGCGATCCGACACGGCGTCGATCCGAGCGAGGAGGGCGGGCGCGTCGAGGTCGGCGCCGCGCGCGAGGCCGGCACGATTCGGGTGTGGGTGGCCGACAGCGGCGCCGGCATGAGCGAGCAGGCGGCGCCCGGCACCGGCCTTACCAACCTGCGCGCCCGGCTGAAGGCCTTCTACGGCGACGCCGCGCGGCTGGACCTGATCGAGCAGGCGCCGCACGGCCTGCGCGCCGAACTGGTGCTGCCGGCGGATGGCGGCCGATGAGCGAGAAACGACGATGACCCGTGCCCTGATTGCCGACGACGAGCCGCTGCTGCGCGAGCGGCTGCGCAGCCACCTCGAGCGGCTGTGGCCCGAACTCGAGATCGTGGCCGAGGCGCGCAACGGCCGGGAGGCGGTGGAGATGTTCGACGAGCAACTGCCCGAAGTCGCCTTCCTCGACGTGCACATGCCGGGGCTGAGCGGCATCGACGCGGCGCGCTCGATCGCGCGGCGCGCCCACATCGTGTTCGTCACGGCGTATGAGCAGTACGCGGTCCAGGCCTTCGAGCACGGCGCCATCGACTACCTGGTGAAGCCCTTCGACGAGCAGCGGCTGGCGGACACCGTGCATCGCCTGCAGCAGCGGCTCGCCGAAGCGAGCGGCGCGCCGGCGTCTGCGCTCGATGCGGTGATCGACCAGCTCTCGCAGGAACTTCGGCAGCGCCGTCCGGGGCGCAGCTGGCTGCAGTGGATCAAGGCCTCGGTCGGCAGCAGCGTGCGGCTGATCCCGGTCGAGCAGGTGGCCTATCTGCGCGCCGACGAGAAGTACACGCTGGTCGTGTGGGAGGGCGGCGAGGCGCTCATCCGCAAGACGATCCGCGAGCTGGCCGACGAGCTGGACCCCGAGCGCTTCGCCCAGGTTCACCGCTCGGTGATCGTCAACCTGCACCAGGTGTCGCAGGTGAATCGCGGCCCCAACGAGACAGCCGAGATCCAGTTGAAGAATCGCAAGGAGCTGCTCCCGGTGAGCCGCAGCTTCGTGCACGTGTTCAGGCAGATGTGACTAGTCGACGCGGGGGGCGGCGCTGGCCTGCTCGGCGTGTGCGAGGCTCGCCTCGAGGCGCTTGCCGATGACCTCGACGCGCGGCATCTGCTGCACCTGGAGTTCGGGTTGCGGGTGCTCCAGCATGGCCGTGCCGACCGCCAGCGTGCCGGCAGCCAGAACGACGAAGGCGAGGGCGGCTGAGAAGATTCGGTCGAACATGATCGGCTCCTGTGGTCAACGCAATTGATGCTGCGTTGATCAAACTCTAGAAGGCGCGCACGCCGCTTCAAACCGATCTGCGACGGACGGCAGATTGCCCGGGTCGAAGTGCCGGATTGCGCGACCGGCGCGTCGCAGCACCCTTCAGGCGGCTGCGCAGCGGCCGATAACGGGGAGCAAAGCCGCGACTTCTGCCCGTGACCACGCGGGCCGGAGCGCGGCGATTCGCACACCGGGAACCTCCGCCATGACAGCTTCGCCCTCGCCCCGCCGCTCCTTTTCCCTCGGCCAGCGCTTTGCCTTCGGCTTCGGCCTCATCCTGGCGCTGCTGATCGTGGTGGCGGGCGTGAGCCAGGTGCTGATGTCGGGCATCGGCCAGCGCATGCGCGGCATCGTCGAGGTGAACAACCGCCAGATGGCGCTGGCCAATACCATGATCGACCAGGTCAACGAGATGGCGATCACGCTGCGCACGCTGACGCTGCTGAGCGACGTGAAGGAGGTCGACAAGCAGGTCAAGCTGCTCGAGCAGGCGACTGCGGCCTACGACAAGACCGAGCAGGAGCTGGCGCGGGCGCTGCAGGCGGACACCGCCAGTGCGGCGGAGCGTGAGCTGCTGAAGAAGATCCAGCAGGCGCGTGCGACCACGCTGCCGCTGATGTCGAAGGCGGCCAAGCTCGGCGCCGACGGCGCCACGCCGGAGGCGACGATGACGCTGATGCAGGAGGTGCGCCCGGTCGAGCACCAGTGGCGCACGCTGGCGGGCGAGCTGGTCGCGCTGGAGGCGCAGCTCAACGCCGACGCCTACGTCGACGCGCGCAAGACCGAGGGCCTGGCGCGGGTGGTGCTGGTGGGCGTGAGCCTGATCGCGGTGGCGGTCGGCGCCCTGCTCGCATGGCGGCTGGCGCGCGGCGTGGTGCAGCCCGTCGCGCAGGCGATCCGCATCACCGAGCGCATCGCCGAGGGCGACCTGTCCACGGCGGTGCAGGCCGATCGCGGCGACGAACTGGGCCGCCTGCTGGCAGCGGTGGGCGGCATGCAGGACCGCCTGCATGCCCTGGTAGGCGACATCCGCCGCTCCGCGGAGTCGATATCCAGCGCGTCGAGCGAGATCGCCGGCGGCAACCAGGACCTGAGCCAGCGCACCGAGCAGCAGGCGGCGAGCCTGCAGAA
The DNA here is from genome assembly GCA_035254085.1 of Piscinibacter sp. Classification (GTDB taxonomy): domain Bacteria; phylum Pseudomonadota; class Gammaproteobacteria; order Burkholderiales; family Burkholderiaceae_C; genus Albitalea. The sequence goes on along the minus strand of DATFAY010000087.1, from coordinate 309 downwards.
GACGGCCTCCAGCATGGACCAGCTCACAGGCACCGTGCGCCACAACGCCGACTCGGCGCGCCAGGCCGATCAGCTGGCGAGTTCCGCCTCGCAGATCGCCTCGCGCGGCGGCGCGGTGGTGGAGCAGGTGGTGAGCACCATGGCCGACATCTCGGCGAGCTCCAAGAAGATCGCCGACATCATCGGCGTGATCGACGGCATCGCCTTCCAGACCAACATCCTGGCGCTCAACGCCGCGGTGGAGGCGGCGCGCGCCGGCGAGCAGGGCCGCGGCTTCGCGGTCGTGGCCGGCGAGGTGCGCAGCCTCGC
>DATFAY010000086.1:0-2419 GCA_035254085.1 Piscinibacter sp. | reverse complement strand
GTGACGCTTGCCACGCCCGCCACCTCGCCGGAGTTCCGCGAGGCGCTGGGCGTGCAGGTGAGCGTGCTGGCGCGCGACGGGGTGCACCGCGCGGAGCTGCATCTGAATCCGGCCGACATGGGGCCGATCTCGGTGCAGATCGCGCTCGACGGCACACAGGCGCAGGTCGACTTCGGCGCCGACTCGCTGGCCACCCGGCAGATCATCGAATCGGGCCTGCCCGAATTGGCGGCGGCCTTGCGCGATGCGGGCTTCACGCTGTCCGGCGGCGGCGTGTCGCAGCATCCGCGCGGCGGCGCCGAGGGCGGCGCCGCCGCCGGCAGCCCGCGCGCGGGCAACTCGCGCCGTGTCGACGGGGCTTCCGAGGGCAGCGCGACTCGCCGCCAAAGCATCCGCGTGCCCCAGGGGGCGGTCGACCTGTACGCCTGAAGCTCGCGCCGCGCCGCGCGCGCGGCGGACTTGAGGCCGATTTCCCCCCCTTATCGCCTCTTCTTCCTTCGTTCCAAAACTGACAATTTCTCCATGCCACCTGCCGCGCGGGCTGCCAGCCGCGCACGGTGAGGCGGCAGGTCGACGCCGCCGGCGTCTCGAAGACCGAAGACTGGAGAGAACATGTCCGCTGCTGCCGCAGAGCCCGTCGAGCACGACGGCGAAGCGCCCGAGCTGCCCGGCAAGGGCAAGAAGAAGCTGGTCATCCTGATCGCCGTGCTGGCGCTGGTGGTCGGCGCGGGCGCCGGCGCGGTGGTGCTGGTCAAGAAGCGGCAGGCCGCCGCGGAGGCCGCCGCAGCTGCCGCCGATGCCGACGGCAATCCTGCCGCCGCGGGGCACGCCGCCGCCGCCGCGCAAAAGGAAAAGCAGCACCACGGTCCGCCCGCGTTCCTGCCGCTGGACCAGTTCATCGTCAATCTCGCGGACCGCGACACCGAGCGCTATGCGCAGGTGGGCATCACGCTCGAGCTGGACGACCCGAAGTACGCCGACCAGATCAAGGCCTACATGCCGGCCATCCGCAACGGCATCCTGATGGTGCTGGCGAGCAAGGAGTCGCGCGAGCTGCTGACGCGCGCCGGCAAGGAGAAGCTCGCTTCCGAGGTGATGCGCGAGGCGGTGCGCCCGCTGGGCATCGAACTCGAGGACGAAGGCGACGACACGGCCGCCAACGGCGGCAAGTCGGGCAAGACACCGCTCGAGGAGAGCCCGGTGCGCCACGTGCACTTCTCCAGTTTCATCATCCAATGAGCCGCTGAAGAAGAAGCGCGATGAACCAGCAAATCCTCTCGCAAGACGAAGTCGATGCCCTGCTGCAGGGCATCACCGGCGAAAGCCAGAAGCTCGAGCAGGAAGAGGTGCCCACCGGCGGGGTGCGCGACTACAACCTCGCCAGCCAGGAACGCATCGTTCGCGGGCGCATGCCCACGATGGAGATCATCAACGAGCGCTTCGCACGCAACGTGCGCATCGGCTTGTTCAATTTCATCCGCAAGAGCCCGGAGATCTCGATCGGGCCGATCAAGGTGCAGAAGTACAGCGCCTTCCTGCGCGAGATCGTGGTGCCCACCAACTTCAACATCGTGAGCGTGCGGCCGCTGCGCGGCTCGGGGCTCATCGTGTGCGACCCGACGCTCGTGTTCGCGGTGATCGATGCGCTCTTCGGCGGCGCGGGCAAGTACCACACCCGCATCGAGGGCCGCGACTTCTCGCCCACCGAGCAGCGCATCATCACCCGCCTGGTCGAGGTGGTGACGCAGGAATACAAGAAGGCCTGGACCGGCATCTACCCGCTGGAGCTGGACTACCAGCGCTCGGAGATGCAGCCGCAGTTCGCCAACATCGCCACGCCCAGCGAGATCGTCGTCGCCACCTCGTTCACGCTGGAGATCGGCGACACCACCGGCACGATCCACTTCTGCATTCCGTACGCGACGCTGGAGCCGATCCGCGACGTGCTGTATTCGACGATCCAGGGCGACTCCAACGAGCCCGATCGGCGCTGGGTCAACCTGCTCAAGCAGCAGATCCAGTCGGCCGAGGTCGATTTGGTGGCCGAGCTGGCAACGGCGCCGGCCACGGTGGAGCAGCTGCTCGCGTTCAAGCCCGGTGACTTCATCGAGCTCGACCTGCAACCCGGCATCCACGCCAAGGTGGCGGGCGTGCCGATTCTCGAATGCCACTACGGCACCTCCAACGGCAAGTACGCGTTGAAGATCGATCAACTGTTGACCAGCTCGAACCTGACCTGGATGGGAGCACAGAATGCCGCCTGACAATACCGCGCCCAGCGCCGAAGACGCGATGGCGGCCGAGTGGGCTGCGGCACTCGCCGAAGCCAAGCCCGAGTCCGCCAGTGAACTGCAGACCGCCGCCGAACAGGTGGCGCCGGCTTCGTTCACCAACTTCTCGTCCGGCGCCAGCCCGACGG
>DATFAY010000085.1:0-4750 GCA_035254085.1 Piscinibacter sp. | reverse complement strand
CCGAAGCGGCCGGCGGCCATCGCTGCACTGAAGCTGGCATAGGCAAGGGCCGCGATGCCGGGCTCGCCGCCGAGTTCCTGCTTCACGAAGAGCACGCTCCAGTCGTACATCGCGCCCTCGGCGATCAAGCCCAGCGCCGCGAGCGCGCCGATCAGCAGCAGCGCGCCGCGCGGCAGGCTCAGGCTCACGCCGCCCGCGCCCTCGCCTCTCATGCGCAGCATGGCGCCGCCCGCGGCCAGGATCATCGCCAGGCACGCGAGCGACGCTCCCAGCAGGTGCTGTTGCGCCGACACGCCCGCCGCGGGAACGATGCTGCCCACGGCCGCGCCGGCCATGCCGCCGAGGCTGAACATGCCGTGAAAACCGCTCATCAAGGGCCGTGCGCTCAGCCGCTCGATCTCGCTGGCTTCGGCGTTGATGGAGACGTCCATCAGGCTGGCCGCGGCACCGTAGACGAACATCGCGACGAGCAGGGCCGCGTAGGCATCGAAGGCCAGCAGCAGGGCGATGCAGGCGCAGCAGATCGTGCCGCCGGCGAGCGTGACCGCCCGCGGCCCGTGGCGCCCGACCACGCGGCCCGCCTGCGTCAGCGCCAACACGGCACCGACGCCGGCGGCCAGCATCGCGATCGCCAAAGCGCGCTCGCCCAGGGCGTAGTGCGCCTTGACGCTCGGCACGTGCACGCCCCAGGTGGCGAACAAGGCACCGGCCACGAAGAACTGCACACGCAGCGCCCAGCCCGCGTGATTCAAGGTGCGGCCCGAGGGCGGCGACAGCGGAACGGAAGACATCGAAGCAGCGGCCAAAGCGATCGATTCTAGGCAGCGCCTTCACGCCGCCGCGGCGTGGGGAGATGGCCGGCCTGCCGCAACGATAATCGCGGCCCATGCACCACGTCGATGCCGTCGTCGTCGGCGCCGGCGCGGCCGGCCTGTTCTGTGCCGGCGTCGCCGGGCAGCGCGGCCTCAAGGTGCTGGTGATCGACCATGCACCCAAGCTGGCGGAGAAGATCCGCATCTCGGGCGGCGGCCGCTGCAACTTCACCAACCGCGACGCGGCCCCGGCGAACTTCATTTCCGCCAACCCGCACTTCTGCCGCTCGGCGCTCGCCCGCTACACGCCGCAGGACTTCATCGCCCTGGTGCAGCGCCACCGCATCGCCTTTCACGAGAAGCACAAGGGCCAGCTGTTCTGCGACGAGTCCAGCGAAGAGATCATCGCCATGCTGCTGCGCGAGTGCGAGCAGGGGCACGTGACACGCTGGCAGCCCTGCGCCGTGAAGGAGATCCGGCAGTTGCAGGCGGCCTTCGAGCTCGATACCGACCGCGGCGGCGTGCGCTGCGCGCAGGTGGTGGTCGCCACCGGCGGCCTGCCGATTCCCAAGATCGGCGCCAGCGACTTCGGCTACCGGGCGGCGCGGCAGTTCGGGCACCGCATCGTCGAGACGCGACCGGCCCTGGTACCGCTCACCTTCGACGCTGCCGGCTGGGCACCGTTCGCCGGCCTGGCCGGACTCTCGCTGGAGGCGCGCGTGGAGACGGGCAGCGGCAAGGCTCGCGCCGAATTCCTGGAGGACCTGCTGTTCACCCATCGCGGGCTGAGCGGGCCGGCCATCCTGCAGATCTCCAGCTACTGGCAGCCGGGCACGCCGATCCGGCTGGACCTGGCACCGTCGGTGGACCTGGCTGCCGCGCTGCTGGCGGCCAAGAACGTGTCGCGGCGCAAGCTGGGCAACGAATTGGCCGAGATGCTGCCGCGGCGCCTGGCCGACACATGGCTGGCAGGCCGACCGGACCTCGCCGAGCGCACCCTGCCGGAGCTGCGCGACCGCGATCTGCAGCAGCTGGCCGCGGGCCTGCAGCGCTGGGACCTGGTGCCCAGCGGCACCGAGGGCTATCGCAAGGCCGAGGTCACGGCCGGAGGCGTGGACACCCGGGAGTTGAGCTCGCAAACCATGGAGAGCGCCCGCGTCCCGGGGCTGTACTTCATCGGCGAAGTCGTCGACGTGACCGGCTGGCTGGGGGGCTACAACTTCCAGTGGGCGTGGGCGAGTGCCGCCGCCTGCGCAAGAGGCCTGCCGCTGCCGGGCTGAATCGGGACCGCGCCCGGCGTTGCAGTGCACGAATTCCTGGCTATAATCGCTGTCTTTGCTGGCAAACCGCGCCGCGATCAGGGGCAAGGGCGTTTCGGAACTCCGGACCCTCCGACTCGATTTCCGCCCATGACACCGAGCGCAACACTCTAGGATCCACCGATTACATGACTACGATTCGCGTCAAAGAAAACGAGCCGTTCGATGTGGCACTGCGCCGCTTCAAGCGCACCATCGAAAAACTCGGCCTGCTGACCGATCTTCGTGCCCGCGAGTTCTACGAAAAGCCCACCGCCGAGCGCAAGCGCAAGAAGGCCGCCGCCGTGAAGCGCCACTTCAAGCGCATCCGCAGCATGCAGCTGCCCAAGCGCCTGTACTGAGCCTTCGGGCGAAACCTGCACGCGGCACCCGCTGCCGCCTGCTCGCTCAACAAAGCCCGCGCCTCGCGGGCTTTTGTCCATCTGGAGTTGCGACATGACGCTCAAAGAGCAGATTACCGAAGACATGAAGAGCGCCATGCGCGCCAAGGATGCCGCCCGGCTGCTGACCATCCGCGGCCTGCTGGCGGCCCTCAAGCAGAAGGAAGTCGATGAACGCGTCACGCTCGACGATGCCGCGGTCGTCGGCATCATCGACAAGCTGATCAAACAGCGCAAAGATTCCATCTCGCAGTTCGCCAGCGCCGGCCGCACCGACCTGGTCGACAAGGAAACCGCCGAGCTGAAAGTGCTCGAAGGCTACCTGCCGCAGCGCCTGGGCGCAGCGGAGATCGAGGCGGAAGTGGCCAAGATCGTTGCCGAGGTGGGCGCCACCGGGCCCGGCGACATGGGCAAGGTGATGGGTGCGGTGAAATCGAGGCTCGCGGGCAAGGCCGACATGAGCCTCGTGTCCGCGGCGGTGAAGCAGGCATTGAGCAAATAGGCGAGGCCATGACGACGATCCCCGTGCAGCCCCTCAGTCCCGACCTCAGCGTCGCCCCGCAGCTCGGCCCCGAGGCGATGCAGGCCCTGGCCGACGCCGGCTTCAAGAGCGTCATCAACAACCGGCCCGATTTCGAAGGCGGCCCGGGCCAGCCCACCAACGCGAGCATCGAAGCGGCCGCGCGGGCGGCCGGTCTCGCGTACGCCTTCCTGCCCGTGGCGCCCGGATACCAGAGTCCGGAGGAAGTCGCTCGATTCGCCGAACTGCTGGCCACGCTGCCCCGGCCGACGGTCGCGTTCTGCCGCACCGGGACACGATCCGGCAAGCTCTATCGCGCGGCTACCGGCGCCTGACATGGACGCGCGTCGGCATCTCTGCGGGCCGAGCGCCGGGCCGCTCCCAAGCCGGCCCGCGTCCCCTCGGGGGACCGGCCGACGTACCCGTCGGACGAGGGGCTGACATCTTGCGGCTCAAGGTCAAGATCTTCCTGCTGGCGGTGATCCCGCTGGTGGGCTCGCTGGCGCTGATCGCGCTGGCGGTGAGCTATCAGGCCCGCGACCTGGCCTCCAAGGAACGCGCGCTTGTCGAGGCGGCGACCATGGCGTCGAAGAAGGCCGAGTTGCGCCACTACGTCGACGTCGCGCAAAGCGCGCTCGCCCCGCTGTACGGCTCGGGACGCAACGACGAGATGACCAAGCAGGAGGCGATCCGCCTGCTCGCCTCGCTCGACTTCGGCAGCGACGGCTACTTCTTCCTCTATGACATGGCGGGCAAGAACCTGATGCACCCCCGCCAGCCGGAGCTCGTGGGGCGCGACCTCTGGGACATGCGCGACGCCAACGGCACGCCGGTGATCCAGAACCTGATCGCTCGCGCCCGCGAAGGCGGCGGCTTCGTGCACTACATGTGGAACAAGCCCTCGACCGGCCAGCCCGCGCCCAAGCTCGGCTACGCGGTCGCGCTGCCGCGCTGGAACTGGATGCTGGGCACCGGCATCTACCTGGACGACGTGCAGGCCACGATGTCGCAGATCGACCGCCAGGTCACTGCCAACGTGACGGCCACGATGTGGTGGATCGCCGGCATCGCGGTGCTCAGCGCCGCCCTCATCGGCGCCTGCGGGCTGGTGCTCAACCTGAGCGAGTCGCGCATCGCCGACGCCAAGCTTCGGCTGCTCGCGCGCCAGGTGGTGCAGTCGCAGGAGGCCGAGCGCGCGCACCTGTCTCGCGAACTGCACGACAGCACCAGCCAGACGTTGGTCTCGATCAAGCTGCTGATGGAGTCGGCCATCGCCAAGCTGGCCGACGGCGCGCCGCCAGCGCTGCACAAGGCGCTCGATCGGCTCAAGGCGGCGCTGGGCGAGGTGCGCAACATCTCGCACCGCCTGCGCCCGGCCGAGCTCGACGTGCTGGGCCTGCCGGCCGCCCTGCAGCATCTGGCCGACGAATTCGGCGACCACAGCCAGATGGCCCTGGGTGTGCGTGTGCGCGGCGAGGTCGAGCACCTGCCCGACGAGATCAAGACCGTGCTGTTTCGCATCGCCCAGGAGGCGCTGACCAACATCGAGAAGCATGCCGTCGCCAGCCGCGTGACACTCTGGCTGGTGTTCGCACCCAGCGGCCTGCGCATGCGCATCGCCGACGACGGCCGCGGCTTCGATGTCGATGCGGTGCAGCTCGACCCGAAGCGCGGCATCGGCCTGCGCAACATGCGCGAGCGCATGGTGTCCATCGGGGG
>DATFAY010000084.1:0-18712 GCA_035254085.1 Piscinibacter sp. | reverse complement strand
GTCCGGCGGCCACCGGGTGCAGCGCGTGCCCACCACCGAAACCCAAGGCCGCATCCACACCAGCGCCTGCACGGTGGCCGTGCTGCCCGAAGCCGACGAGGCCGAGGAAATCCAGCTGAATCCGGCCGAGCTGCGCATCGACACCTTCCGCGCCAGCGGCGCCGGCGGCCAGCACGTCAACAAGACCGACAGTGCAATCCGCATCACCCACCTGCCTACCGGCATCGTGGCCGAGTGCCAGGACGACCGCTCGCAGCACCGCAACAAGGCCAAGGCGATGGCGGTGCTGGCCGCGCGCCTGCGCGAGAAGGACCGCAGCGAGCGCGCCGCCAAGGAAGCGGCGACACGCAAGGGCCTGATCGGCAGCGGCGATCGCAGCGACCGCATCCGCACCTACAACTTCCCCCAGGGACGCGTGACCGATCACCGCATCAACCTCACGCTGTACAAGCTGCAGTTCGTCCTCGACGGCGACCTCGACGAGGTGATCGACGCACTCGAGGCCGCCCGCGCGGCGCAGCAGCTGGCCGCGCTGGAGAGCGGCGAGGCATGAAGCTCACCGTGGCGCAGGCCCTGGCCGAGGCGCGCGAGCGCGCCGTCGACCGGCTCGACGCGCAATTGCTGCTGGCGGCCGTGCTGCGGCGCTCGCGCGCCTGGCTGCTCGCGCACGACGACGCGCCGCTCGGCGAGGAACCGAGCCGTGCGTTCCGCGGCGCACTGGCCCGCCGGGCCGCGGGCGAGCCGCTCGCCTACATCCTGGGCGAGAAGGAGTTCCATGGCCTGATGCTGAAGGTCGATGACCGCGTGCTGGTGCCGCGGCCGGACACCGAAACCCTGGTCGATTGGGCACTGGAACTGCTGGGCGGCGACCTGGCGTCCGTGGCTTCGCCGTGCGTCATCGATCTAGGCACCGGCAGCGGGGCGATCGCGCTGGCCATCAAGCGGGCCTGCCCTCGCGCTCAAGTGAGCGCCAGCGATGCCAGCGACGCGGCGCTCGCGCTGGCGCGCGCCAACGGCGAAACGCTGGGGCTGGAGGTCGACTGGCGCGCGGGTTCCTGGTGGCAGGCGGTGCCTGGACAGCGGTTCCAGCTCGCCGTGAGCAACCCGCCCTACATCGCCGAAGGAGACCCCCATCTCGACGCCCTGGTGCATGAGCCCCCGATGGCGCTGACGTCCGGTCCCCACGGGCTGGAAGCGATCCGCGAGATCGTGTCGCAGGCACCGGGGCGACTCCATCCCGGCGGCTGGCTGCTCCTCGAGCACGGGCACGACCAGGCGCCAGCGGTCAGGGCGCTGCTGGCGCAGGCGGGATTCGTCGACCTGCAATCCCGGGCCGATCTGGCCGGCATAGAGCGCTGCAGCGGCGGGCGCCGTGCCAGTTCCGTCACACCCGGCGCCGAATGAGCCCTTGCAGCCTGCAAACGACACACAAACCGATGCTGGCGGCGTAGCATGAAGCCGTTCTTTCGCGACACCACTGCGTCTGTACGAGGAGCTTGTCATGCGAACGGCACGTTGGGTCATCGCCGCGGGCCTGTCCATCGGGGCATGCGGTGCAGCATGGGCAGTCCAAGGCCAGGGCCTGGTCCCCTCGGCCGACAGCGTGTGGCCGCGATGGCAGGGGCGCCTGTCGGTCGGCCTCACGACGCCGCTTTTCCACGGTGACACGCTCGCCTCGTCCGACAGCGGCCTCAAGGTGGGCGGCGCGAGCCTGCTGGGCGACTTCTACTTCATGCGCTCGCTGCGCGGCGTCGGCAGCGGCACCGGCTTTCGCGCCACCAGCGGCCTGCTGCTCGGCACCCGCTCTGCGCCGCTGCTGAGCACGCCGCCGTCGGTGGGCTTCAGCGGCCGCGCCTTCAGCGTCGAGCGCCGGGGCTTGGGCGGACTCAGCGTGGCTGCCGGGCCGAACGATCCGAACGCGGACGCCGGCGCGGTGCCCTACCTGGGCGTGGGCTATACGGGCCTCGCCGGCAAAGGCGGCTGGGGCTTCAGCGCCGACCTCGGCCTGATGGCGCTGAACCCGGGCTCGGTGAAACTCGGACGGATGCTCAACGGCGCGCAGAGCCTGGACGACGTGCTGCGCGACATGCGGCTTTCGCCGCTCGTGCAGGTCGGCGTCTCGTATTCCTTCTGAGAACGCGTGCGCTTTCTTTCACGGCGGCGCGGACGCGGGCCGTGGCTTGCGCCGGCTCAAATCCGCACGGCCGAAGCCGGCTCGGGTTTGCCGTATAACCTCGCCTATCCCCCTTTTGCCTCGGGCAGTCAGAACATGAGCGACGTTCAACAGCGTATCGACGACCTCGTCAAGTCCAACCGCGTGGTGCTCTTCATGAAGGGCACGGCGCAGTTCCCGATGTGCGGCTTCTCCGGCCGCGCGGTGCAGATCCTCAAAGCCTGCGGCGTCGACGACCTGACCACCTTCAACGTGCTGGAAGACGAAGAGGTCCGCCAGGGCATCAAGGAGTACGCGCACTGGCCGACGATTCCGCAGTTGTATGTCAACGGCGAGTTCGTGGGCGGCTCCGACATCATGATGGAGATGTACCAGGCCGGCGAGTTGCAGCAGATGCTGGCGGCGCAAGCCTGAACACGGTGGCCGGAAGCGCATCGCGGGTGGTGGTCGGCGTCACCGGCGCCACCGGCGCGGTGTACGCCCTGCGGCTTCTGGAGCGCCTGAAGGCATCCGGACACGAGGTGCATCTGGTGGCCACACCAGCGGGCGTGCTCAGCGTGCACCATGAACTGGGCCTGGATCGCCAGGCGCTGGAGCGGCTGGCGGACGTGGCCTACAGCCCGTCCGACGTCGGGGCGGCCATCGCGAGCGGCTCGTTCCAGACGAGTGCCATGGTGATCGCGCCCTGCTCGATGAAGACGCTCGCGTCGGTCGCTCACGGACTGTGCGACAACCTGCTCACGCGCGCGGCCGACGTGACGCTGAAGGAGCGACGTCGCCTCGTGCTGATGGTGCGCGAGACGCCTTTCAACCTGGCCCACCTGCGCAACATGACCGCGGTCACCGAGATGGGAGGCGTGGTCTTTCCGCCCCTGCCCGCCTTCTATCACCGGCCGGAGACGATCGAGGAACTGGTCAACGAAAGCGTGGAGCGCGTGCTCGCGCTGATCGGCGTGGACGGGGCGGCGCCGCGCCCCTGGAACGGCCTGTAGCGCGGCTCACGCAGAGGGCGCGCGGTATTCCCAGTTGCGCCGCGCGCCGAGCACGAGGTTCGGGTATTCCGGACGACCACGGCTGCCGTTGTAGCGGCCGAGCGCCATGAACAGGTCGCCGTGCTCGATGTCGAGGTAGTGGCGCAGGATCACGCAGCCGAAGCGCAGGTTCGTCTGCATGTGAAACAGGCGCAGGGCGTCTCCGCCGCCGATGAGCCGAGCCCAGAACGGCATCACCTGCATGTAGCCCCGCGCGCCGGCACTGCTGATCGCGTACTTGCGAAAGCCGCTTTCCACCTGGATCAGTCCGAGCACCAGCGCAGGCTCGAGCCCCGCGCGCTTGCTCTCGTACCACACGGTCTCCAGGAATTCGACCCGCGTGACGTGGTCGGTGGTCCGCTTCTTGAGCCGGTTGCTCATCTCGCCCAGCCAGCGCAGGTAGGCCAGGCGCGCTTCGGTGGTGTCGAAGCTCGGCTTGGGCGGCGCACTTTGCGCGACGGCCGCCGCCAGCGCGGTGCGCACCGCATCGGCCAGCGGCTCCTCCACCTGCGCGCCCGCCCGCGCGGGCCGCGGCACCAGCCCCACGAGGCTCGCGAGTGCCGCCGCGGACGCGAACACGAGAGAGCGCCGCTGCTGCGCGCGGCGCGACAAGAGGGGCGGGTGGACCGGGGCGTGCAGAGGCTTCACGTCGCCCCGACGCGGCTCAGGCGGTCAACTTCGCCTGGACGAAGGCCGCCACTTCGGCGGCCGCAACGGCGGTCGCTTGCGTGTCTCGCCGGCCCTGGTACTCGACCTTGCCTTCCTTCAGGCCACGCTCGGAGATGACCACCCGGTGCGGCACCCCGATCAGCTCCCAGTCGGCGAACATGGCCCCGGGGCGCTCGCCGCGGTTGTCCAGCAGCACATCCACGCCTTGCGCCTGCAGCGCGTCGTGCAGCTTGTCCGCCGCGGCCTGCACCTCGGCCGACCGGTCGTAGCCGATCGGGCAGATCACGACCGTGAACGGCGCCAGCGCGTCCGGCCAGATGATGCCGCGCTCGTCGTGGTTCTGCTCGATCGCCGCGCCGACGATGCGCGTCACGCCGATGCCATAGCAGCCCATCTGCATCAGTTGCGGCTTGCCGCCCTCGTCGAGGTAGGTCGCGTTCATCGCCTGGGTGTAGCGCGTCCCGAGCAGGAACACGTGGCCCACCTCGATGCCTCGCTGGATGGCCAGCGCGCCCTTGCCATCGGGCGAGGGATCGCCCTCGACGACGTTGCGGATGTCGGCCACCAAGTCGGGCTCGGGCAGGTCGCGGCCCCAGTTCACGCCCGCGAGGTGGAAGTCCGCCTCGTTGGCGCCGCAGATGAAGTCGCTCATGTTGGCCACGGTCCGATCCGCGACGACCTTCACTGCCTTGCGGGTGCCGATCGGGCCCAGGTAGCCCGGCTTGCAGCCGAAGTGGTCGTCGATCTCGGCCGAGGTCGCGAAGCGGTAGCCGTCCTTCAGGCCGGGCACCTTCGATGCCTTCACCTCGTTCAGTGCGTGGTCGCCGCGAACCAGCAGCAGCCACACCGTCGTGCGCATCACGTCGCCGGCGTCGTTCTTCTCGTCGGTGGCCAGCACCAGCGACTTCACCGTCGTGGCCAGCGGCACGTTCAGCAGCGCCGCCACGTCCTCGCAGGTGCTCTTGCCCGGGGTCGGCGTCTTGGCGAGCGAGCGCGTCGGAGCGGCGCGCTGCGCGACGAGCGGCAGCGCTTCGGCCAGTTCGATGTTCGCGGCGTAGTCGGAGGCGGGGCAGTAGACCAGGGCGTCCTCGCCGGTGTCGGCAATGACCTGGAACTCGTGGGACACGTCGCCCCCGATGGCGCCGGTGTCGGCCGCCACCGCGCGGAAGCGCAGTCCCATGCGCTCGAAGATGCGCACATAGGCCGCGTACATCGACTCGTAGCTCTTGCGTGCGGACTCCAGATCGCGATCGAAGGAGTAGGCGTCCTTCATCGTGAACTCGCGCCCGCGCATCACGCCGAAGCGAGGCCGGCGCTCGTCGCGGAACTTGGTCTGGATGTGATAGAAGTTCCTGGGCAGCGCGCGGTAGCTGCGCAGTTCCTGGCGCGCGATGTCGGTGATGACCTCTTCGCTCGTGGGCTGCACGATGAAGTCGCGCTCGTGGCGGTCCTTGATGCGAAGCAGTTCCGGCCCGTACTTGTCGAAGCGCCCGCTCTCCTGCCACAGCTCCGCCGGCTGCACGATCGGCATCAGGAGTTCCACCGCGCCGGCGCGGTTCATCTCTTCGCGGATGATGCTCTCGACCTTGCGGATGACGCGAAGGCCCATCGGCATGTAGCTGTAGATGCCGGCACCGAGCCGCTTGATGAAGCCGGCGCGCATCATGAGCTTGTGGCTCATGACCTCGGCGTCGGCAGGAGCTTCCTTGAGGGTCGAAATGAAGAACTGGGAGGCTTTCATGCGCGCAGGAAAAGAGGGGGAGAGCACGCGGCGGAAGTGAGGGAAACCCAAGGGGTTGCTTCCCGTCATGCCGGTGCAATAATCGTTTCAACGAGAATTTTGGGGTTGATTATGCTCGACCGTGAAGGGTTCAGACCCAACGTCGGCATCATCCTGCTCAACCAGAAAAACCAGGTGTTCTGGGGCAAACGCATCCGCACTCATTCCTGGCAGTTCCCGCAAGGGGGCATCAAATACGGCGAGACGCCCGAGCAGGCGATGTTCCGCGAGCTTCACGAGGAAGTGGGGCTGACGCCGGAGCATGTGCGCATCATCGCGAGAACCCGCGACTGGTTGCGCTACGAGGTGCCCGACCACTTCATCCGCCGCGACGCCCGCGGCCACTACCGCGGTCAGAAGCAGATCTGGTTCCTGTTGCAGCTCACCGGCCGCGACACCGACATGAATCTGCGCGCCACCGACCATCCCGAGTTCGACGCCTGGCGCTGGAACGAGTACTGGGTGCCGTTGGAAGTGGTGATCGAATTCAAGCGCGACGTGTACCAGATGGCGCTGACCGAGCTCGCGCGCTTCCTGCCGCGCGGCAGCCATCACAACCGCTACCTGCGCTCGGGCATGCGGCCGCACCATCGCGACGAGGACCACGACGGGCGGCAAGCGGCCAATGACGCGCGCGGCCCCGAGCCGATCCCGCTGCAGGTGGACGATCTGCCGAAGACCACGCCGCGCTGAGCGGCGCGGGCCAGTCCTACGCGAGGACCAGGTTGTCGCGGTGGATCATCTCGGGCTCGCCCGTGAAGCCCAGCAGGCGCTCGAATTCGCTGGAGGGCTTGCGGGCGATGAGGCGCGCTTCACTGCTCGAATAGTTCGCCAGGCCACGCGCGATCTCCAGGCCCTTCATGCTGCGCACGGCGATCACGTCGCCGCGGTGGAATTCGCCCGAGACTTCCACCACGCCGATCGGCAACAGGCTCTTGCCGGACTCGCGCAGCTTGCTGGCCGCGCCGTCGTCGACAACCACCGCGCCGCGCAGTTGCAGGTGATCGGCCATCCACTGCTTGCGCGCGGCCAGCTTCGCGGTCGTCGCGATGAGCGCCGTGCCGATCGCCTCGCCGGCGGCCAGGCGCATCAGGACGTCGGGCTCGCGACCCCAGGCGATCACCGTGCTCGCGCCGCTGCCGGCCGCTCGCTTGGCCGCCAGCACCTTGGTGATCATGCCGCCCTTGCCGATGCTCGAGCCGGCGCCGCCGGCCATCTGCTCGAGTTCGGGCGCGCCGGCCGGCGCCTCGTGGATGAAGCGCGCGTCCGGCACCCGCCGGGGGTCGGCGGAATACAAGCCCTTCTGGTCGGTGAGGATCACCAGCGCGTCCGCATCGACGAGGTTGGCCACCAGTGCGCCGAGCGTGTCGTTGTCGCCGAACTTGATCTCGTCGTTGACGACGGTGTCGTTCTCGTTGATGACCGGGATCACCTTGAGCGCGAGCAGCGTCAGCAAGGTCGAGCGAGCGTTGAGATAGCGCTCGCGGTCCGCCAGGTCGGCGTGGGTGAGCAGCACCTGCGCGCTGCCCATGCCGTGCTCGCGCAGCTTCGATTCGTAGATCTGGGCCAGGCCCATCTGGCCCACGGCCGCCGCGGCCTGCAGTTCATGGATCTCCTTGGGCCGGGCCGACCAGCCCAGCCGCTTCATGCCTTCAGCGATCGCGCCGCTGGAGACCATCACCACCTCGCGCCCTTGCGCGGCCAGCGAGGCCATCTGCCGGCACCAGTTGCCCACGGCCTCGGCATCCACGCCGCGCCCCTCGTTGGTGACCAGGCTGGAGCCCACCTTGACGACGATGCGCCGCGCGCTCTTCAATGCCTCGCTCATGGCTGCGCGACGCCCTCGCCGGACGTGCTGCCGAAACGCGGATCCGGGTCGTCCGGCACCACGTTGCGCAGTGTCGCCACGTGCTCGTAGATGGCCCGTACCAGGGGCTCGCAGCCCTCGCGCGTGAGGGCCGAGATCTGGAACACCGGCCCCTTCCAGCGCAGGCGCTTGACGAAGTCCTTGACCCGCTTGTCGCGCTCGTCGGCCGGCACCATGTCGAGCTTGTTCAGCACCAGCCAGCGCGGTTTGGCGTACAGCGCGTCGTCGTACTTCTTGAGCTCCGCGACGATGGCCTTGGCCTGGGCCACCGGGTCGATGCTGTCATCGAAGGGCGCGAGGTCGACGATGTGCAGCAGCAGGTGGGTGCGCTGCAGGTGGCGCAGGAACAGGTGCCCGAGTCCGGCGCCCTCGGCTGCGCCTTCGATCAGTCCGGGGATGTCGGCGACGACGAAGCTCTGCTCCGGGCCGACACGCACCACGCCCAGGTTGGGATGCAAGGTGGTGAACGGATAGTCGGCGATCTTGGGGCGGGCGTTCGAGATGGCCGCGATCAGGGTCGACTTGCCGGCGTTGGGCATGCCGAGCAGGCCGACGTCGGCCAGTACGCGCAGTTCCAGCTTGAGGTGGCGAGATTCGCCGGGCCAGCCGGGCGTCTTCTGGCGGGGAGCGCGGTTGGTGCTGCTCTTGAAGTGCAGGTTGCCGAATCCGCCGTCGCCGCCCTTGGCGAGCAGGACCTTCTCGTCGGGCACCAGCAGCTCGGCCACGACCTCGCCGGTGTCGACGTCGGTGATGATCGTGCCCATGGGCATGCGCAAAACGATGTCCTCGGCGGCCGCGCCGTACTGGTCCGAGCCGCGGCCGTTCTCGCCGTTGCGCGCCTCGTGGCGGCGCGCATAGCGGAAGTCGATCAGCGTGTTGAGGTTGCGATCGCCCATTGCATAGACGCTGCCGCCGCGGCCGCCGTCGCCGCCATTGGGCCCACCGAAGGGAATGAACTTCTCGCGACGGAAGCTCATGCAGCCGTTGCCGCCGTTGCCGGCGACGACGTCGATCGTGGCTTCGTCGACGAATTTCATGATTGTGGTTTGTTGTCCGTGCCCGGCGGGTTCTTGTCCGCGGGCTTGTGATTGATGAGCGACCAGACCCCGAGGCCGATCAGGATCAGCGGCCACCATTGCCGCAGCCAGCCGAACTGCAGCAGGTCGAAGTTGTGAGCCAGGAACAGCAGCCCGATGACGATGAGGACGATGCCGCTCTTGTTCATGGGTAATCCTTCACTGGGGTCCGACGCGCACGATGGTAATGCAGCCCAAAAAACAAGCCCCGGCATGCCGGGGCTTGTGTCGGGAGTGCAGCGACGCCGGCTCAGGGCGCCTTCACGCTCACCGTCTGGCGATTTTGCGGGCCCTTGGTGGCGAACTGCACAACGCCGTCCACCAGCGCGAACAGCGTGTGGTCCTTGCCCGTGCCGACGTTGGAGCCGGCATGGAACTTGGTGCCGCGCTGGCGCACGATGATCGAGCCGGCCGGCACGGTCTGGCCACCGAACACCTTCACGCCGAGCATCTTCGGTTGGGAATCACGGCCGTTCCGGGTGGAACCGCCGCCTTTTTTCTGTGCCATGGTTCAGATCTCCTTGACGTTGGCAGTTCAGGCGTTCACTGCACTGATTTCGATCTCAGTGAAGTTCTGGCGATGACCTTGTCGCTTCTGATAATGCTTGCGACGGCGCATCTTGAAGATGCGCACCTTGTCGTGCCTGCCATGGGCCACCACCGTGGCCTTCACGACTGCGCCTGCAACCAAGGGAGTCCCGACCTTCAGATCGGCGCCGGCACCGACTGCCAACACCTGGTCGATCGTGATCTCTTGGCCAACATCCGCAGCAATCTGTTCTATCTTGATCTTTTCGCCGGCAGCAACCTTGTATTGCTTGCCACCGGTTTTTATGACCGCGTACATATCAGCCCTTTCGATGAATTTCCACGCCCCGCCCGATTTGCCAAACGCACAAATCCGGGTCGAGCCGAGGCCCGCGCTTGACGCGAAGCCGAGCATTCTACTACGCCGGGGCGGCGGCTGCCAAACCGCCCGATCGACCGGCTTTCGGCCCGCTCGGCGCGCCCATCGGATGGAGTCGGCGCGCGGTCGCGGCTTCCTATAATCGCGCCGTGTCTTCCCAGCCCAGCGTCCAGGCGGCGCCCACCTCCTCCCCCACCGTCCCGGCGTCCGGGGCGGCGCAGTTGATGGCCGCCGACATGAAGCAGGTCGACGCCGTCATCCAGCGCCGGCTGGCGTCGGACGTGGCGCTGATCAACCAGATCGCCCACTACATCATCAGCGCGGGAGGCAAGCGCATCCGGCCGATGCTGGTGCTGCTGTTCTCCAAGGCGCTCGGTTTCGAAGGGCCCGAGCGCTTCGAACTGGCGGCCACGGTCGAATTCATCCATACCGCCACCTTGCTGCACGACGACGTCGTCGACGAGTCGGCGCTGCGACGCGGGCGGGAGACGGCGAACGCACTCTTCGGCAACGCGGCCAGCGTCCTGGTGGGCGACTTCGTCTACTCGCGCGCGTTCCAGATGATGGTCTCGGTCAACCGCATGCGGGTGCTCGAGGTGCTGGCCGATGCGACCAACGTGATCGCCGAGGGCGAGGTGCTGCAGCTGATGAACATGCACGACCCCGACATCGCGGTCGAGCAGTACCTGCGCGTGATCCGCTTCAAGACGGCCAAGCTGTTCGAGGCCAGCGCACGCCTCGGCGCAGTGCTGGCCGAGGCGCGACACGATGTCGAAGAGGCTTGCGCCGACTACGGCCGCTCGCTCGGGACCGCGTTTCAGCTGATCGACGATCTGCTCGACTACGAGGGCTCGACGCCGCAACTCGGCAAGAACGTAGGCGACGATCTGCGTGAAGGCAAACCGACGCTTCCGCTGCTCGTGGCGATGGAGCGCGGCAGCGCGGGCGAGCGCGAATTGATCCGCCACGCCATCGAGCATGGCGAGGTCGCGCGCCTGGGCGAGATCGTCGAGATCGTGCGCCACACGGGCGCGATCGAAGCGACTCGCGAGGCCGCGCGAGCCCAGGCGGACAAGGCGCGCGAATCGCTGAAATCGATCCCGGCGTCGGCAAGCCGCGAAGCTCTGCTAGAATTTTGTGTTCGATCAGTCGACCGCTCGTTTTGAGCAGTCGGCGCGCATCACGGAGCCGGTATTCACCGGCCTCCGGAAGCATCGGGGTGTAGCTTAGCCTGGTAGAGCGCTACGTTCGGGACGTAGAGGCCGGAGGTTCGAATCCTCTCACCCCGACCAGCATCCTTCTCGACATCCGCCTTCCTTGCATTTTGTTTCCGCATGCCAACGAGCATGCGGCTCAAGGCCCTGCATGGCGACGTCGTGAAAAGTTGGCATCCCCCTGGCATTCCCGCGATTTACACCATGTGGTGATTCGGCGATCATCGTTCGGTTACCTCGTGGAGTGAACACTCAGTGTCCAGAAATCCAGCCGCCGGTCCGCGTCGTGCGTGGCGGCTTCAGGTCCTCGCTCGCACCGTGAATCCCTCGACCGCGCCAGCGTCGAGCGGCGGCGCGCGCATTCGTTCGCGGCAGGCCTGACCCGTGGACACGCTCACCGACGCCCCCCAGTCGACGCTGTCCGGCGTGGCCCGCGTGCTGGTGCATGCCGGCAAGCTCAACAGCAAGGCGGCCGAAGACCTCGTCAAGGGCGCCCGCGAGAAGAAGACCAACTTCGCCACCGCGGTGATCGCCGCCGGCGCCATTTCGCCGGCAGACCTCGCGCATACCCTGGCCGCCGCGCTCGCCCTGCCATTGCTGGATCTCAACGCGGTCGACGCACAGAAGCTGCCGCGCAACATCATCGACGGCAAGCTCGCCGTGCAGTACCAGATCGTCGTTCTGGGCAAGCGCGGGAACCGCCTGTTCATCGGGGGCGCCGACCCCACCGACCAGGAAGCCGTCGAGCGCATCAAGTTCGCGACGCAACTGACCCCCGAATGGGTCATCGTCGAGCACGACAAGCTCGCCAAGGTCCTCGAGAACGCCGGCGCGAGCGCGAGTGAAACGCTCGAGTCGATGGCGTCGGGCGACTTCGAGTTCGACGTCACCGACGAAGCGGCGGCACAGGAGTCCCCCGAGGCGGCCTCGGCCGAGGTCGAAGACGCGCCAGTCGTTCGCTTCCTGCAGAAGATGCTGATCGACGCCATCAACGCCCGCGCGTCCGACCTGCACTTCGAGCCCTACGAATACCACTACCGCGTGCGCTTTCGCATCGACGGCGAGCTGCGTGAGATCACCCAGCCGCCGATCGCCATCAAGGACAAGCTGTCCTCGCGCATCAAGGTCATCTCGCGGCTGGACATCGCCGAGAAGCGCGTGCCGCAGGACGGCCGCATGAAGCTGAAGTTCGGCAGCAAGGCGATCGACTTTCGCGTCAGCACCCTGCCCACGCTGTTCGGCGAGAAGATCGTCATTCGTATCCTCGACCCGTCCAGCGCCAAGCTGGGCATCGAAGCATTGGGCTACGAGAAGATCGAGAAGGATCGTCTGCTGCAGGCGATCCAGCGACCCTACGGCATGATCCTGGTGACGGGCCCGACGGGCTCGGGCAAGACGGTGTCGCTGTACACCTGCCTGAACATCCTCAACCAGCCGGGCGTCAACATCTCGACGGTCGAAGACCCGGCCGAAATCAACCTTCCCGGCATCAATCAGGTCAACGTCAACGACAAGGCGGGGCTCACCTTCGCGGCCGCGCTCAAGTCGTTCCTGCGCCAGGACCCGGACGTCATCATGGTCGGCGAAATCCGCGACCTCGAGACGGCCGACATCGCGATCAAGGCCGCGCAGACCGGCCACATGGTGATGTCGACGCTGCACACCAACGACGCCCCCACCACCCTCACCCGCCTGCTGAACATGGGCGTGGCGCCGTTCAACATCGCGTCGAGCGTGCTGCTGATCACCGCACAACGCCTCGCCCGCAAGTTGTGCGAAGTCTGCAAGGTGAAGGCCGACTATCCGCGCGAGGCGATGCTCAAGGCCGGCTTCAACGAGAACGATCTCGACGGCAGCTGGCAGCCGTATCGTGCGGTCGGCTGCTCCGCCTGCAGCAACGGCTACAAGGGCCGCGTCGGCATCTACCAGGTGATGCCCATCAGCGAGGAGATCCAGCGCATCATCCTTGCAGAGGGCACCGCAATGGACATCGCGTCTCAAGCCCAGCGCGAGGGCGTGCGCGATCTGCGGCAGTCGGGCCTCATCAAGGTCCGTGCCGGCGTCACAACACTTGAGGAAGTGATCTCGGTCACGAACGAGTGATCGGCATCGAATATCGGGACAATGTTGGGCGAGGAGAAGATTCCTCGGAGGCACTATGGCGACTGCATTAGCCGCAAAGCAAAACATCAAGGAACTTGTCTTCGAATGGGAAGGCAAGGACAAGAACGGCAAGCTGGTGCGAGGGGAGATGCGCGCCGGCGGCGAAGCCATGGTGAGCGCCAGCCTGCGGCGCCAGGGCATCCTCACGACCAAGGTCAAGAAGCGCCGCCTGAGTGGTGGCAAGTCCATCAAGCAGAAGGACATCGCCATCTTCACGCGCCAGCTGTCGACCATGATGCGCGCCGGCGTGCCGCTGATCCAGGCATTCGACATCGTGGCGCGCGGAAGCACCAACCCGCGCGTGACGAAGCTTCTGACCGACATCCGCAGCGACGTCGAAACGGGCACCAGCCTGTCCGGCGCATTCCGCAAGCATCCGCTCTATTTCGACGCGCTGTACTGCAACCTGGTCGAAGCCGGCGAAGCGGGCGGCATCCTGGAGACGCTGCTCGATCGCCTGGCGCTGTACCAGGAAAAGACGATGGCGATCAAGAACAAGATCAAATCCGCTCTGGTCTATCCGATCGCGGTTCTAGTCGTCGCTTTCGTGGTGCTCGCGGTGATCATGATCTTCGTGATTCCGGCCTTCAAGGACGTATTCACGTCGTTCGGTGCCGATCTGCCGACGCCGACGCTGGTCGTGATCGCCATCTCGGAGATCTTCGTCAAGTACTGGTGGGCCATTTTCGGATTCCTCGGCGGCGGCGCCTATTTCTTCATCGAGTCCTGGCGGCGCTCCGAGAAGATGCAGAAGGCGATGGATCGCCTTCTGCTGCGCGTGCCGGTGTTCGGCCAACTTGTCAACAAATCCGCGGTGGCGCGCTGGACGCGCACGCTGTCGACCATGTTCGCCGCCGGCGTGCCGCTCGTCGAAGCCCTCGACTCGGTCGGCGGCGCCTCCGGCAACGCGGTGTTCCAGGAGGCGACGGAGCAGATCCAGAAGGATGTGTCCACCGGCAGCGCGCTCACCACCTCGATGCAGACCACCGGCGTGTTTCCGGTGATGGTGCTGCAGATGTGCGCGATCGGTGAGGAGTCCGGCTCGCTCGACCAGATGCTCGGCAAGGCAGCCGAGTTCTACGAGGACGAGGTGGACGAGGCCGTGAAGGGCCTGTCCAGCCTGATGGAGCCGTTCATCATCGTGATCCTCGGAACCTTGATCGGCGGCATCGTCGTGTCGATGTACCTGCCCATCTTCAAGCTCGGTTCCGTCGTGTGAGCCCCGAGGTCACGCAAGGCCTGCTCTCGCCCTGGGTGCTCGCGCTGCTGGGCCTGTGCATCGGCAGCTTCCTCAACGTCGTCGTCCACCGCTTGCCGCAAATGCTGGAGCGCGACTGGTGGGCCGATCTTGCGGGCAACCTGTCGGACGAGACCACCTGGCAGCGGGTGTTCAAGCGCCGCGAGGCCTTGCCGCCGGCGCAGCGCGCGACTGCCGACGTGCTGGCCAAGGATCTGGCGGCGCTTCCCGCACTGGACCTCGTGCGCCCGGCGTCGCGTTGCCCGTCGTGCGGGCACAAGATCCGCTGGCACGAGAACGTCCCCGTGCTCAGCTACCTGCGCCTGGGCGGCAAGTGCGCGGGGTGCAAGACGCCGATATCCCTGCGCTATCCCTTGGTGGAGATCCTCACGGCGGTCCTGTTCGGGGCCACCGCCTGGCACTTCGGGCCGCAACCGACGACGCTGCTGTGGTGCGGGTTCGTCGCCGTGCTGGTCGCGCTGGCGGGCATCGACTGGGACACGACCTACCTGCCGGACGCACTCACCCTGCCGCTGCTGTGGAGCGGCCTGCTGGCGGCCGCCATGCAATGGACGATCCCGCTGGGCACGGCCGTCTGGGGTGCCGCCGCCGGCTATGCGTCGCTGTGGTCGGTGTACTGGCTGTTCAAGAAGGCGACCGGCAAAGAAGGCATGGGCTATGGCGATTTCAAGCTGCTCGCCGCGCTCGGCGCCTGGCTCGGCGTGCAGATGATCCTGCCGATCGTGCTGGCCGCCTCGGTGATCGGGGCGGTCGTGGGCATCGCGATGAAGCTCGGCGGCACGCTGCGCGACGGGGTGCATGTCCCGTTCGGTCCCTTCCTGGCGGGCGCGGGCATCGCCGTGATGCTGGCCGGCCCCGCCACCGTGCTCGATTGGCTCGGCTGGGTCTGAGCCCATGCTGCGCATCGGGCTGACCGGCGGCATCGGCAGCGGCAAGAGCACGGTGGCCGGATTGCTGGCCGCGCACGGTGCCGCCATCATCGACACCGACGCCGTCGCGCGCCGCCTCACGCTGCCCGGCGGCAGCGCCATCCCGGCCATCCGGGAAACCTTCGGCACCGACTTCATCGACGGCACCGGCGCCATGGACCGCGAGCGGATGCGCGCGCTGGCATTCGCCGACCCCGCCGCGAAGCGCCGTCTCGAGGCGATCCTGCACCCGCTCATCGGCACCGAGACCGAGCGCGAAGCCGCCGCCGACATCCGCGCGGTGAAGGTCTTCGACGTGCCACTGCTGGTCGAGTCGCAGCGCTGGCGCGCGATCGTCGATCGGGTCGTGGTCGTCGATTGCGACGAATCGACACAGGTGCAACGCGTGGTTCAACGCGCGGGCTGGTCCGAGCCGACGGTGCGCGCCGTCATCGCGCAGCAGGCGCCACGCCGCGCACGACTGGCCTGTGCCGACGCGGTGCTGCGCAACGAGGGGCTCACGCTCGACCAGCTCGGCGCCGAAGTGGCTGCGTTGTGGGCGCGCTGGTGCCCCACCGGGAGTCCCGAGGGGTGAACAAGGGCGGCACGCTGTGGAACAATCCACCGGCCGCCGCACTCGCACGCTCGCCGTTGCCGGCTCGGCACGCCAGCCCGAGGAAGCCCCATTGGTCCTGTACGAGTATCCGTTCAACGAAAGCATCCGCACGATGCTGCGGCTCGAGCACCTTTTCGATCGTCTCGGCCAGCTCATCCCGCGCGATGCGGCCGTCGATCACCACTACGCCCTGGCCACCATCTTCGAGATCATGGACGTGGCCTCGCGCGCCGACCTCAAGTCGGACCTGCTGAAGGACCTCGAGCGCCAGAAGAGCGTGCTCAACGGCTACCGGGGCAACCCCTCCATCTCGGAGGCGGTCCTCGACGGCATCGTGGCGAAGATCGACCATGCCTTCGCCGGCCTGAACCAATTGCCCGGCAAGGCCGGGCATGCGCTGACCGCCAATGAATGGCTGATGAGCATCCGCAGCCGCATCAGCATTCCGGGCGGCACCTGCGAGTTCGACCTGCCTGCGTACCACGCGTGGCAGAAGCTCGAGCCGGCGCGCCGGCGTGCCGATCTCATGCAGTGGATCGCGACCCTGATGCCGCTGGCCGAGGCGCTCAACCTGCTGCTCGGCCTGCTGCGCGACTCGGGCGTGCCGCACAAGGTCGTCGCCGCCGCGGGCCAATACCAGCAGAGCCTGCCGGCCGGCAAGACCTACCAGCTGATGCGCGTGCGGCTGAACGGCGACGACACCTTGGTGCCCGAGATCAGCGGCCACCGCCTGATGGCCTCGGTGCGGCTGATGCGCCCGGACGCCGAAGGACGCTTGAAACCCAGCGCAGCAGACACCAGCTTCGAACTCACCCTGTGTTCGTGAGTCTCAGCGACAAGATGGTCGGCCCCGCTTCGCAACGCATCGTCACCTGCCCCACGTGCGGCGGCGAGAGCATCTACGCCCCGCAGAACCCGTATCGCCCGTTCTGCAGCGAACGCTGCAAGAACGTGGACTTCGGCGCCTGGGCCACGGAAAGCTACCGCGTCGCGGCGCCGCCCACCTCGGCCGACACCGAGGACGCCGACGACAGCGAGCCGCCCCCCGCGCACTGAACCGCCGAGGCGAGGCGGCTGCGACAGCTGCCCAAGAACTGCTGGGCCTTCACTTCGCCTCCGGCGCCGCCTCCTTGGGGCGTGACGCGTTCACGGTGAACGGCCGCTGCGCCAGGAACAGCCCGGCCGCACCCAGGGTGAACAGATTGGGCGACTGGGTGGCCGGCATGCGCGAGCGGATCGCCGCATGGAAGGCGGCGTAGCTCCTGTCGAAGCCGCCGTTGTTCCAGACCGCCAGCAGCTGCTCGGTGAACGCCCCGTTGTGCTGCCCGTCCATCGAGGTCTGGTTGTCCTGGCAGCCCGAGATGAGGATCACCGACGGCTTGAACTTCTTGACGATCGCGCTGAGCCGCCCGCTCGCGGCCACATGGGCGAGCGCGGCGTCCGGGTCGACGATCTTGCCGCCCGCCGCCGCCGCGACGTCGCGCTGCAGCTTGTCGTAGAAGGCCTGGTTGTCGCGGTAGGTGCGCAGCGCCACGCTGCGCGGCATCAGCTTGGGCCGCTGCGGCGGTTGCGCGGTGGGCACGATCGCGACCGTCGGCGGCACGTCGCGGATCACCGAGCCGCTGTGGCAGCTGTCTGACAGCACCAGCACCCGCACGCCCGCGGCAAAGCGGCTGAGCTCGTAGTACAGCTCGTCGTCGATCAGCTGGCCGTCGTAGAGGCACCAGGTCTCGTCCTGCTTGTCGTCCTCGTCGCCGGTCACGTCGGGCACCTGGCCGCCGTGACCGGAATAGCTGAGGAAGAACAGGTCGCCGGCCTTGAGGGCGCCGGCCGCGCTGCGCACGGCGTCGAGCACCTTGGCGCGGGTGGCGTCCGCGGTCAGCAGCAGGGTGGACTTCATGCTGCGCGACTGCGCGATCGCGGCCATGTCCTTGGCGTCGAACTCGCAGGCGCACAACTCGCCCGACCAGCCCCCGTAGTGGCTGGGGCTCACGGCATTCAGGCCGATGTGCAAGGAGGCGGCTTGCGCCTGGGTCGACGATGAAGTCAGCTTGTCCGTCGTCATGGCAATTCCTTTCGCTTCGGGCCCCGGACCCGGCCAGATCCTAGGAGTCCCGGCGCCGCACCGACATGCCTAAGGTGTGGGAGAAGCACGCCGACCTCTTGAAAGCCGAAAGCCGGTCCCTATAATCCGTCTGCTAGCACTCAAGCACCCCGAGTGCTAACGACGATGACCTTGGCGTCAACGTCGCAGGTGAATGAGCGCAGACTTTCATTCATTACCCCGCAGAAGCCCGTTCTCAGACAAGGAGATCCTCATGAAACTTCGCCCGTTGCACGATCGCGTGATCGTCAAGCGCCTCGAGCAAGAAACCAAGACCGCCTCCGGCATCGTCATCCCCGACAACGCCGCCGAGAAGCCCGACCAGGGTGAGGTGATGGCCGTCGGTCCCGGCAAGCGCAACGACAAGGGCGATTTCGTGGCCCTGAACATCAAGGTGGGCGACCGCGTCCTGTTCGGCAAGTACAGCGGCCAGACCGTCAAGGTCGATGGCGACGAACTGCTGGTGATGCGCGAAGAGGACCTGTTCGCCGTCGTCGAGAAGTGACCTGCGCGCGTCCAGCGCCGCAGGTCATCCCGGCGAACGCCGGGAACCGCTCAGGCCGCGGGCGCACCGCAACATCGTCAAACACCCGTCGATTCCGGCGCTCGCCGGAATGACGTTCTAGAGAATTTCAGGAGAAAAAGACATGGCAGCAAAAGACGTTGTCTTCGGCGGCGAGGCACGTGCCCGCATGGTCGAGGGCGTGAACATCCTGGCCAACGCGGTCAAGGTGACCCTCGGCCCCAAGGGCCGCAACGTGGTGCTCGAGCGCTCGTTCGGCGCCCCCACCGTCACCAAGGACGGTGTCTCGGTCGCCAAGGAGATCGAGCTCAAGGACAAGCTCCAGAACATGGGCGCCCAGATGGTCAAGGAAGTCGCTTCCAAGACCAGCGACAACGCCGGTGACGGCACCACCACCGCCACCGTGCTGGCCCAGGCCATCGT
>DATFAY010000083.1:0-29509 GCA_035254085.1 Piscinibacter sp. | reverse complement strand
ATCTTCATGGTCATCTCCAGTTGGACTAGGAAATCAGAACGTCTTCTTGACCGCGAGCACGATGCCGTTGCGGCCGAGGTTCTTGAGGTCCGGCGACGGATAGGCGAACACGCCGTTGGGGTCGTGCTTGGCGTCGGTGCCCACGATGGCGCCGCTCCAGGTGAAGCCGGCCGCATCCTTGGCGAGCGTGAGCGAATAGTCGGTATAGGAGCCGTTGCTCCAGTGCCGGACCTCCTGGCGCCCGATGTGCGGCGTCACCGTGAAGCCGTTGCCGGCATCGATCCCCGCGCTCAGGTCGAGGTAGCCGCTGCCCTTGCTGTCGGGCGTGCCGAACAGGGTCGTGACCGCATACGAATACTTGGCGGTGAAGATGCCGTAGCTCAACGCGCCGTAGATCTCGAGCGTGTTCGCGTTCTTGGCGATGTTGGCGAGGTGGTTGCCGGGGTACCAGTACTGCAGCAGGCCCACGTCGTAGCCCAGCCCCTTCTGGATCTCGCCCTTGTAGCCGCCATAGAGGTCGATCTCGACCGGCGCGCTGCCGGTGTCGACACCGGCCAGCTTGCCCGCGTCCTTGATCCAGCTGATGGTGGAGCCCCAGGTGCCGACATAGAAGCCGTTGGGCAGCGCATAGTCGGCGCCGCCCTGCAAGGCGGGCTTGAGGCGGCTTTGCGAGATGCCGCGGTAGCGATAGTCGCTGGTGAGGCTGACGTTGAACGACAGCGGGTTGGCGTCTTCGGCGTGCACGACGACCGGCATCGCAGTGACAGCGGTGATGGCGGCCAGGGCCCAAAGGGACGTCTTCATTGAGTGGTTCTCCTCGACTCGTTCGATGAAATGGGTGCCGGGACGCTTTTGCAGCTTCTGTGCCCGCGTGTGATCGGCTCCGGGCGCCCCATCACCGTTCATTTGCGCCCCGTCGCGGTGCGCTTTGGCGCAACACGTGGCCGCCGTGGCGCGCTCGCCGTGTTTTGGTGCAACGGACACGGCGCTCGCCCTTTGGTGTGCCCCGCAAGAGGTGCGGCGAGCCGACCGGCGCGCCCGGAGAATCGCCCGCTCGGGTCAAGCGGCCCGTTCGAACAGATCACCAGACACGCGGGCGCGATGCCCGATCAGGGAGAGTCGCACTCATGTCGCTGGCCGTCGTGCACAGTCGCGCCCTCGACGGGCTGGCGGCGCCAGAGGTGACCGTCGAAGTGCACCTGGCCAACGGGCTGCCCAGCTTCACGCTGGTCGGGCTGGCCGACACCGAGGTCAAGGAGGCTCGCGAGCGCGTGCGCGCCGCGCTGCTGCACAGCCGCCTGGAGTTCCCCCACAACAAGCGCATCACGGTCAACCTGGCGCCGGCCGACCTGCCCAAGGAGTCCGGACGGTTCGACCTGCCGATCGCGCTGGGCATCCTGGCCGCGAGCGGGCAGATCGACGCCGCGCGCCTGGCGCAATTCGAGTTCGCCGGCGAGTTGTCGCTGGCCGGCGACCTGCGCCCCGTGCGCGGTTCTCTCGCCATGGCACTCGCGCTGCGCCGCATCGGCGCGGCGCGCGCCCTGGTGCTGCCGCAGGCGAGCGCGCGCGAGGCCGCGCTCGTGGACGGCCTGAGCATCCACCCGGCGAAGCACCTGCTCGACGTCGTGGCGGCCCTCGTGCCGGGCGAGTCGCGCGCCGACCTGCCGGCCGCACGCACCGAACGGCCGCGCGGGTGCAGCGTCTTGCCGGACCTGCGCGACGTGAAGGGCCAGAGTGCGGCCAAGCGCGGCCTCGAGATCGCCGCCGCCGGCGGCCACAGCCTTCTGTTGGTCGGCCCGCCAGGTACCGGCAAGTCGATGCTGGCGCAGCGTTTCCCCGGCCTGCTGCCGCCCCTGACCGAGCCGCAGGCGCTGGAATCGGCGGCCGTGCTGAGCCTCACCGGAGGCTTCGACCCGAGTCGCTGGGGTCAGCGCGTGCTGCGCAGCCCCCACCACAGCGCGTCGTCGGCAGCGCTGGTGGGCGGCGGGTCACCGCCACGACCGGGCGAGATCTCGCTGGCGCATGAGGGCGTCCTCTTCCTCGACGAACTGCCCGAGTTCGCGCGCAGCGCGCTCGAGGCCCTGCGCGAGCCGCTGGAAACGGGGCGCATCGTCATCTCGCGCGCCGCGCGCCAGGCCGAGTTCCCCGCGCGCTTCCAGCTCATCGCGGCGATGAACCCTTGTGTCTGCGGCCACCACGGCAGCGTCCTGCGCGCCTGCCGCTGTTCGCCCGAAGCGATCGGCCGCTACCAGGGTCGCCTGAGCGGCCCTCTGCTCGACCGCATCGATTTGCAGCTCGAAGTGCCCGCCGTGCCGCCGCAGACCCTGGCCGCGATGCCCGACGGCGAGTCCAGCGCGGCGGTCGCCGAACGCGTGGCCGTTGCACGGCAGCGCCAGCAGGAACGCCAAGGCTGCCTCAACGCCGCCTTGGCGGGCGACGCGCTCGACTTGCACTGCGCCCTCGATGCCGCCGCCTCGGCCTTCTTGCAGACTGCGGCCGCGAAGCTCGGTTGGTCAGGGCGCAGCTTCCACCGCGTGTTGCGCTGCGCCCGCAGCATCGCCGACCTGTGCGGCGCGCCGCGATTGGCCACCGCGCACCTGGCCGAGGCGATCCAGTACCGGCGGGTGCTGGCCGGATGAGCCAGGCCGCCGCGGCGGCCGGCGCCCGGTCAGGTTCCGCTGGGCGCCGAGGTCCTGATCATCTGGCCCTGGCCATCGCCGCTGCCCGCGCGCGCCGTGTGCAGCGTGTTGCCCTCGACGGTGACGCGCGAGCCGGGCGTCGGCGCGGTCTTCTGCTGCAGCGTGCGCACGTTGCCGTCGTCCATGCGCACGCGCACTTCATACACCGTCTCGGCACGGGCGCGCTTTTCGATCTCGTTGCCGGCCAGGCCGCCGCCCACGGCGCCGAGCACCGTCATGAGCGCGCGGCCGTTGCCGTGCCCCATGTTGTTGCCCAGCGCGCCGCCGACGACGCCGCCGGCCACCGCGCCGAGGCCGGTGCCTTTGCCCTTTTGCTGCACTTCGCGCACGCCTTCGACCACGCCGCAGGTGGAGCACACGGCCACCGGCTGCGTCGCGAGCGGCGTGCTCGTTTGGCTGCCTGCGCTGGCCGTGCCGCCGCTCGTGCGATGAGGCGCCGTGCGGGATGACGTACTGCCATGGGTTGCCTTGGGCACCGGCTTGGCGTCAGTGGCATCGGCCGGCTTGGCCGCCGCAGCGTCGACGACCGTCTCGTTGGCGGCCAGCGAGGCCTTGGTGGCCTCCATCGAGCCGGGCGCCATCAGCTCCGTTTGCGGCGCCGGGTGCCAGGCCAGGCCGGCAGCGAGGCCGACCGCGGTCAGCGCGAGGCCGCCGGCGATCAGCCAGGCATTGCGCACCCAGGGCGCGCGCGGCGATGCCGGCGAAGAAGAGTCGGTGGTGGTCATGGCAATTCCTTTCTCGTTCTCGAGCGCAAGACGAGCTCGCTCACGCCATTGAACGAAAGAACCGCGTCGATCGTTGCCTGCGCGGCTGAATCAGTTGTAACGGCATGCAGGCTGGTGAGCCCGCACTCGCGCCGCGCGTCCATGCGGCGCAGGCCGCGTCGCCGCGCGCCTCAGAGCAGCGACGACAAGGCGCGCTGCACCAGCGCCACATCGCGGCCGCTGCGCTCGCTCCAGTCGCGCAACTGGTCGTCGCCGATCTTGCCGACGTTGAAGTAGGTCGCAGCGGGGTGCGCGATGTAGAAGCCGCTCACGCTGGCCGCCGGCGTCATCGCGAGGCTTTCGGTGAGCCCCATGCCGATCTCCTCGCACTGGAGCACGCGGAACATGTCGGCCTTGACCGTGTGATCCGGGCAGGCCGGATAACCCGGCGCGGGGCGGATGCCGAGGTACTTCTCGGCGATGAGCTCCTGGTTGGTCAGCGCCTCGTCGCGCGCGTAGCCCCAGAACTCGGTGCGCACCCGCTGGTGCATGCGCTCGGCGAACGCCTCGGCCAGGCGGTCGGCCAGGGCCTTCAGCATGATCGCGCTGTAGTCGTCGAAGTCGGCAAGGAACTGGCGCTCCTTCTTCTCGATGCCGATGCCGGCCGTCACCGCGAACAGGCCGACGTAGTCGGCCACGCCCGAGCCCTTGGGCGCGACGAAATCAGCCAGGCAGCGGTTGGGACGCTTCACCCCGTTGACCACCGGCCGCTCGCTTTGCGTGCGCAAGCCGCGCCAGGTCATCAGCACTTCGCGGCGCGACTCGTCGGTGTAGAGCTCGATGTCGTCGTCGTTGACGCTGTTGGCCGGGAACAGGCCGATCACGCCGTTGGCCGTGAGCCAGCGGCCTTCGATCACGCGCCGCAGCATGCGCTGGCCGTCGCTCAGCACGCGCCGGGCGGACTCGCCGACGATCTCGTCGGTGAGGATCGCCGGGAAGCCGCCGGCGAGATCCCAGGTCTGGAAGAACGGCCCCCAGTCGATGCTGTGCGCGATCTCGGCCAGGTCGTAGTTCCTGAACGCGCGCCGGCCGATGAAGCGCGGCGGCACGGGCTTGTAGGCCGACCAGTCGATGGACGTCTTGTTGCGCCGCGCCTCGGCCAGGCCCACCAGCGGCGTCGCCTTCTTGTTGGCGTGCTGCTGGCGCACCCGCTCGTAGTCGGCCTTGAGCTCGGCGATGTAGGCGCTGGCGCGGTCGTCGGACAGCAGGTCGCTGCACACGCTCACGCTGCGGCTGGCGTCGGGCACATAAGCGACCGGCCCGTCGTAGTGCGGCGAGATCTTCACCGCCGTGTGCACCCGGCTGGTGGTGGCGCCGCCGATCAGCAGCGGGATCTTCTTCACGCGGAAGTACTCGTCGCGCTGCATCTCGGCGGCAACATGCTGCATCTCCTCGAGGCTGGGGGTGATGAGGCCCGACAAGCCGATGATGTCGGCCCCCTCGACCTTGGCGCGCGCCAGGATGTCCTGGCACGGCACCATCACGCCCATGTTGACGACCTCGAAGTTGTTGCACTGGAGCACGACGGTCACGATGTTCTTGCCGATGTCGTGCACGTCGCCCTTCACGGTCGCGATGACGATCTTGCCCTTGGGCTTGGCTTCCCCCCCGGCATCCAGCAGCTGCTGCTTCTCCAGCTCGATGTAGGGCAGCAGGTGGGCCACCGCCTGCTTCATCACGCGCGCGCTCTTGACGACCTGCGGCAGGAACATCTTGCCTTGGCCGAACAGGTCGCCCACGATGTTCATGCCGTCCATCAGCGGCCCTTCGATCACGTGCAGCGGCCGCCCGCCCTGCGCCTTGATGCGCTGCCACACCTCTTCGGTGTCCTCGACGATGAAGTCGTTGATGCCGTGCACCAGTGCGTGGCTCAGGCGCTCGTCGACCGGCTTGGCGCGCCAGGCCAGCTTGGCGCTGTCGTCCTTGGCCGCGCCCTTGGCGCTCTCGGCCACCTCCACCAGCCGCTCACCGGCGTCCTTGCGGCGGTTGAGCACCACGTCCTCGACGCGCTCGCGCAGCTCGGGCTCGAGCTCGTCGTACACGCCCACCATGCCGGCGTTGACGATGCCCATGTCCATGCCCGCCTTGATCGCGTGGTACAGGAACACCGTGTGGATCGCCTCGCGCACCGGGTCGTTGCCGCGGAAGCTGAAACTGACGTTGGACACGCCGCCGCTCACCTTGGCGCCGGGAAGGTTCTGCTTGATCCAGCGCGTCGCATTGATGAAGTCGACGGCGTAGTTGTCGTGCTCCTCGATGCCGGTGGCGATCGCGAAGATGTTCGGGTCGAAGATGATGTCCTCGGGCGGGAAGCCGACCTCGTCCACCAGGATGCGATAGGCCCGCGCGCAGATCTCGGTCTTGCGTTCGTAGGTGTCGGCCTGGCCCTGCTCGTCGAAGGCCATCACCACCGCCGCGGCGCCGTAGCGGCGCACCAGCTTGGCCTGGTGCTTGAACGTCTCGACGCCTTCCTTGAGCGAGATCGAGTTGACGATGCCCTTGCCCTGGATGCATTTCAGGCCGGCCTCGATCACCTCCCACTTGGAGCTGTCGATCATGATCGGCACCCGCGCGATCTCGGGCTCGCTGGCGATCAGATTGAGAAAGCGCACCATCGCGGCCTTGCTGTCGAGCATGGCCTCGTCCATGTTGACGTCGATCACCTGGGCGCCGTTCTCGACCTGCTGGCGCGCAACCGCCAGGGCCTTCTCGAACTCGCCGTTGAGGATGAGCCGCGCGAAGGCCTTCGATCCGGTGACGTTGGTGCGTTCGCCGATGTTGACGAACAGCGACCCTTCGCCGATGGTGACGGGTTCGAGCCCCGACAGCTTCATCGGGGCGATCGTGGCGGATGTGACGGCGGCGTCGGCAGTGTTCATGGCGGCAGGCAACGAAGCGGGCCGCGCAGCTCACCGCGGCCGAAAGGTCGGGTGAGCGCCGTTGGACAAGATCGACCCAAGCCTGGCAGCGCGGCGCATCGAGGACGCACCGGCTGTCGCAACGCTCCTTGGGTGAGCGGCGATTGTAGTGGCGACGCGTCCTTTCGCGCCGACAAGGCCCTGGCATGCCGGGGTCAAGTTGCGGCGGCATTGGCCGAAATGAAGCGGATGCGGCCGGCGTGCCGAACGGCGCGCGCCCACTATTTCATGGCAGTCATCCAGCTTCCCCCGACCGTGCTGCGGCTCGGCCACCCGATTCCCGTCGCCCTGCGCGATGCCAGCGGCCGGCTGCTCGTGCCGCGCGGCACGCTGCTGGCCGACGAGGAACAACGCCAGCAGCTGATTGCGCGCGGCGTCTATGTCGACACCAACGACTCGGAGCATTTCAAGAAGGCGCTGGCCGGCAAGCTGGACGCGATGGTGCGCAGCAACGCGCTGCTCGGGCAGATCGCCAGCGCCGTGCCCGATGCCGCCGATTGCGCGCCGGCCGCCGGCGTGCGCGCCGGCAGCGACCCCGTGGCCGCCTGGAACGGCCTCCTGTCGCGCGCGAGCGCACTCCTGCACGAGCCGCCGCAGGAGGACTTCGCCGGGCGCGTGCAACGGCTCGACCGCGAGCTGCTCGGGCTGCTCGATGCCGACGCGGACGTGTCGCTGCTCGTGCTGATCCAGAGCGCGACCGGCATGCCGCACCAGTACAGCGTGACCCATGCGCTGCTGGTGGCCGCGGTGTGCGAGCTGGCGGCGCGCCACCTCGCCTGGCCGGCGCCCTGGCGGCCCTCGCTGCGCTGCGCGGCATTGACCATGAATCTCGCGATGACCGCCTTGCAGGACGAACTGGCGCTGCAGGACGGTCCGGTGACGCCACGCCAGCGCGCCGTCATCGACGCCCATGCGCAGCGCGCCATGCAGCAGATGAGCGCGCTCGGCGTCGACGACCCGCTGTGGCTGCAGGCGGTGGAGCACCACCACGCTTCGCCCCCGGGCCCGCTGGCAGAGCTGGCACCCGAGCTGCAGCTCGCCCGGCTCGTCCAGCGCGCCGACATCTTTGCCGCACGGCTGAGTCCGCGCCGCGTGCGCCAGGCCCTGAGTGCCACCGCCGCGGCCAAGGCGGCCTACTTCGACGAACACCAGCAGGCCGACGAGGCGGGCGCCGCCATCATCAAGGCCTGCGGCATCTACCCGCCGGGCAGCTACGTGCGGCTGGCCAGCGGCGAGGTCGGCGTCGTGGTCCGGCGGGGCCGGCGCGCCAACGAGCCGGTGGTCGCCGGCATCGTGAGCAAGGTCGGCACGCCGCTGGTCGAGCCGGCCCTGCGCGACATCCGCCGGCCGGCCTTCGCGATCACCGGCGCGGTGGCGCCGCACGACGTCAAGCTGCGCCTGAACCTGGCGAGCCTGCTGCGGCTTTGACCTGGTCCTTCAGGCCGCGAGCAGCGCGCTGAAGGTGTCGCGGTGCAGGCAGCGCGGCTGGTACTTGCCCACGCGCTGCGCGATCTGGGCGATGTGCTCGGGCGTGGTGCCGCAGCAGCCGCCGGCGATGTTGAGGAAGCCCGACTGCGCGAACTCCTCGACCAGGCGGCCGGTGATCTCGGGCGTCTCGTCGAACCCGGTCTCGCTCATCGGATTGGGCAGCCCCGCATTCGGGTAGCAACTGATGAAGGTGTCGCCCGCCACCTTGGCGAGTTCCTCGATGTAGGGCCGCATCAGCGTCGCGCCGAGCGCGCAGTTCAGGCCCACCGCCAGCGGACGCGCGTGGCGCACGCTGTGCCAGAAGGCGCTCACGGTCTGCCCCGACAGGATGCGCCCGGAGGCGTCGGTCACGGTACCGGAGATGATCACCGGCAGCCGCTCGCCGGTTTCTTCCATCAGTTCGTCGAGGGCGAAGATCGCGGCCTTCGCGTTGAGCGTGTCGAAGATCGTCTCGACGAGGAAGAGGTCGCAGCCGCCTTCGAGCAGGCCCGCGGCCTGTTCCTTGTAGGCTTGCTTGAGCTCGTCGAAGCTGACGTTGCGTGCGGCCGGGTCGTTGACATCCGGGCTGATGCTGGCGGTGCGCGGCGTGGGGCCGAGCGCGCCGGCGACGAAGCGGGGCTTGTCCGGCGTGCTCGCGCGGTCGCAGGCCTCGCGCGCCAGCTGCGCCGCCACGACGTTCATCTCGCGCGCCACGCCCGCCAGGTCGTAGTCTTCCTGGGCCACGGAGGTCGCGCCGAAGGTGTTGGTCTCGATGATGTCGGCGCCCGCGGCCAGGTACTGCGCGTGGATCTCGCGGATCACGTCCGCCCGCGTGAGCGGCAGCAGATCGTTGTTGCCCTTGAGGTCCTTCGGGTGGTCCTTGAAGCGCTCGCCGCGGAAATCAGCCTCGCCGAGCTTGTAGCGCTGGATCATGGTCCCCATCGCGCCGTCGAGGATGACGATGCGTTGCTGCAGGATCTCGGGCAGCGCCTGGGCGCGGGTGTAGGCGATCGGCTTCATGCCGCGATTGTAGGAAAGCGGCTCAAGTCCCCGGCGGCGAATGACCCCACGGCGCCGGGTCCATGGACGAGCCGCCGTCGTCCTGCACCGAAGCCAGGTCGTCGGCGATGGAGGAGCCTTCCATCTCCGCGAACAGCGACGGCCTGAAGGCGTTCATGGTGGCGCGGTCGTCCACCGCCCACAGGGTCAGCGCCCGCGCCGACATCGGCCGCGCGAAGAGGTAGCCCTGGAACTCGTCGCAGCCGAGCTCGAGCAGGATGTCGCGCTGGCGCACGTTCTCCACGCCCTCGGCGACGACCTTCAGCCCGATCGCGTGGGCCAGCTTGAGCACCGCGTCGACGATGGCGCGTGCATCGGCGTTGCTGTCCAGGTCCATGACGAAGCTGCGGTCGATCTTCAGCTCGGTGGCGGGCAGGCGGCGCAGGTAGCTCAGGCTGGAGTAGCCGGTGCCGAAGTCGTCGATCGAGAGGTGGATGCCCGCCTGCCCCAACCGCTCGAAGGTGCGCTGCGTGACCTGCGTGTCCTCCATCGCGACCGACTCGGTGATCTCGCAGGTCAGGCGCGACGGGTTCACGCCATGGCGCTTCAAGGCCGCCTGGATGCGCTCGACCAGGTCGTTCTGGCGCATCTGGAACACCGACAGGTTGATCGCGACGCGCATCTTCAGCCCGCGCTCGCGCCACACGCGCGCCTGCCGGCAGGCGTCCTCGATCACCCAGTTGCCCAGCGCGCCGATCAGGCCGTGGCGCTCGGCGATCGGGATGAACAGCTCCGGCGCCAGCGTGCCTCGCGCCGGGTGGTGCCAGCGCAGCAGCGCCTCGGCGGCGGTCACCTGGCCGCTGCGGGCGTCGATCTTCGGCTGGTAGTACAGCTCCAGCTGCTTGTGCTCGATCGCCTGGCGCAAGTCGCGCAGCAGGTCGTGCCGGTCGCGCGCGTCGTCCTGCATGCGCGGCTCGAAGTTCATGTAGGTCGAGCCGCCCGCCGCCTTGGCGGCCTGCATCGCGGCACTGGCGCGGGCGATCAGCTTGGAGGCACCACCGTCTTCGGGAAAGCAGGCGATGCCGATCGAGGCCGACAGCCGCAACTCGTGGCCGCCGCAATCCATCACGCCGTCCAGCGCCTGCAGCAGCAGGCCCGCCGCGCGGCCCAGCGCCGCGCGATCGAGGTGCCCCTGCAGCGCCAGCACGAACTCGTCGCCGCCCAGGCGCGCCAGCGTCTGCCCGATCACGCGCGGCGGCGTGACCATGGCGCTCGCCTGCTCGACCAGGCGCCGCGCCACCTCGCGCAGCACGCTGTCGCCCAGCGCATGGCCGAACGAGTCGTTGACGCTCTTGAAGCCGTCGAGCCCGACCACCAGCAGCACCACGCGATGGCCCTGTTCCTCGGCGTGCTGTGCTGCCTTTCGCAGGGCCGACTCCAGGCCGACGCGGCTGAGCAATCCGGTCAGGGGATCGGAGAAGGGCGTTCGCTGGAGGTTGGCCGTGGCCTGCTGCAGCTGTGCGCCCAGCTGCCGATGCTTGCCCAGCAGATGCCGCTCCATGCGGCCGGCCTGCCATGCGAGCAACGCCATGCCGGCTGTCAGCAGCGCGAACAGCAGCTCGTCGCCGGGCGCCCCCGGCGCACCCCATGCCGGCGCCGCGGGACGAAGCGCGATGCCCAGGGCGAGGCCGACGGCGAGCGGCAGCAATTGCGCGATCGCGGGCACCCAAGCCATGGCGGCACTGCGTCGCAGGCCGGTGTCGCGCTCGTGATGCATCCAGCGCACCAGCACCGCCATGGTCGCGGTCTGCCCGGCGAGCGCCATCGCACCCACGCCGGCCAGTGCCCACGCCGTCGGCATGTCGCCGCGCAGGTCGAGCCACCACATCGTCTCGCCGGCGCACAACAGTGCAGCCGCGGCGGCGGCCCACCAGCGAAACGCCGAACGCGCCAGCACCGCGCCCCCCAGCGACACCGCCGAGACGGCCGTGGCGAGCAGCAAGGCGGCGCCGGCCGGCACGAGCGGCCAGCCCGTCGAGCGCGTCGCCAGAAGCGCCAGACAGAAGTGAGCCGCCCACTGCCCTGCGCCGACGATCAACGCGGCGGTCAGCAGCCAGCTGCGCTGCACTCGCGAGTCGATGCCTTCACTGCCGCTGCGCTGGGCGAACGTCAGCGCCAGCAGCGCGCCGCACCACGACGCGGCCAATGCGGCGGCCAGCCGCAGGGCAGGCGCCGCGACGGACAGGGCACCGGGGTCGGATGGCGGGTTCATGTGGAAGCACCGAGTCTGCCTCGCACGCCGACATCGCGTGGCGACCGCCGTGGCTGCCCGAACGCGGCCGCTGTGAAGGAATAACGGTTCCGGCGCGCGCGTGCGAGCGGCTTGCGCGATCGCAAGCCCAGGCCGCGCCGATTCAGTGCCGAAAGCCGATGCCGCGGCGCTGGCGCACCTCGGGCTTGACCCGGTGCTCCGCCTCCAACTGCGAGAGGAACTCGTCCGGCTCGAACCCCGTGCCGAGCAAGTCGATCTGGCGCTTCACCGCCGCAAAGTCGCCGGGCGCGAGCTGGTCGAGCTCGGCCAGCCGGTCGCGCTGCTCGGCGGTCAGGGCCTGCGCGTCGCCGCCCAGCGCCTCGGCGGCGAACATGCGCTCGCGCTGAGCGCCCGTCATCGCCTTGAAGCGGATCTTGAAGGTGAAGCGGCGCAGCGCCGCCTCGTCGAGCTCGTCGAACAGATTGGTCGTGCACACGAAGATGCCGGCGAAGCGCTCCATGCCCTGCAGCATCTCGTTGACTTCGCTCACCTCGTAGTTGCGCTCGGCCATGCGGCGGCTGCGCAGGAAGCTGTCGGCCTCGTCGAGCAGCAGCACGGCCTGCTCGGCCTCGGCCTCCTCGAACATGGCCGCCATGTTCTGCTCGGTTTCGCCGACGAACTTGCTCACCAGGTCGGAAGCCTGGCGCACCAGCAGCGGCCGCTGCAGCTGCTGCGCGATGTGCTCGGCCAGCGCCGTCTTGCCGGTGCCCGGCGGCCCGTAGAAGCACAGCGTGCCCAGGCCCTTGCGGCGCAGGGCCTCGACGATGCGCGGCACCTCGAAGCGCGACTCGGTGTTGAGCAGCGAGAGGTCGTAGCCGGTGACCACGCGGCGCGGTCCGCGACCCAGCAGCCCGTTGCCCAGCGCCTTGTCGGCGTTGCCGATCTGGCGCTCGATCAGCGCCTCGACCTGCCCTGCCTCGCCGGCCAGCCGCGCGAACTTCACCGCGGTGCGCACCTGCGCGGGCGTGAGCCCCTTGCGCTCGGCGAGCTTGGCGGCAAAGCCCTCGGACACCGGCACGCCGGCCAGCGCGCGCGTGACCAGTGCCTCGCGCGCGCCGGGCGGCGGGCTCTTCAGCTCGAGGTGGTACTGGAAGCGGCGGCGAAACGCCGGGTCGATCTGCTCGATGCGGTTGGTGACCCAGATCACCGGCACCGGGTTGGTCTCCAGGATCTGGTTGACCCATGCCTTGCCGCTCACGCTGCCGCTGGGCATGCCGTCGCCGGTGTCCAGTCGCGCCATCAGCTGCGCCGCGTCCGTCGAGATCGGCGGGAACACGTCCTCGACCTCGTCGAACAGCAGCGCCACGTTGTGGCCGCCCTTCAGGAACACCTGGCTGATCTGCAGCGAGCGGTAGCGGTCGCGGCCGCTGAGCGAATTGCCGTCGCGGTCGGCGTACTCGACCTCGTACAGCTCCAGCCCCGCGGCCTGCGCCGCCACCTTGGCGAGCTCGGTCTTGCCGGTGCCCGGCGGCCCGTAAAGCAGCACGTTGACGCCCGGCTCCTTGTGCGCGACCGCGTTCTTGAGCATGGCGGTCAGCACCTTCTGGTCATCGCCGACGTAATGGAAGTCCGCGGGCGTGAGCTCGCTGCGCGTGGCCGGCCGCGTGAACACCGCCATCAGGTCCGAGGGCCCTTCGTACTGGCGCATCAGCACCGGCGGCAGCTGCTCGCTGACCTTCATGAGGTCGGCCAGGTCGGTGATGTTGTGCTCGGAGATGAGGTTCTCCACCATGCCGATGCGCTCGAGCCGCGAGCCGGCGCGCAGGGCCTCGGCCACTTCGTTCTCGTTGACGCCGGCCACCGACGCGATCGCGGCATAGGCTTCCTGCGCGTTCGAGACCTTGAACTCGACCAGCAGGCCGCGCAGGTCGCGCTGGTAGCGCGCCAGCGTGCCGTACAGCAGCAAGGCACGCTCGGCCGGATTGAGCTGCAGCAGGCCCGCCAGCGCGTCGATGTTCTTCTCGACCAGCGTGGATTCCTTCTTCAGGCTGCGATCGAGCCAGTCGGCGGTCGCGCCCAGCACCGCCAGCAGGTCCTTGGGCGCGTCCTTGATGTACTCGTCCACGTAGAAGAAGAGCGTCGCTTCCTCGTAGGGGCCGCGCCAGCCGCCGTGGCGCTCCATGAAGGCCTCGTCCGACAGGGACTCGTGACCCTTCCATTGCTCGTTGCCGCGGCAGCGCGCGCGCAGGAAGTCGCGCAGGCGGCCGAGCACCGACGCGGGCCACACCAGATGCCGGCCGGTGAGCGACAGCAGACTGTTCCAGTCGCGCCGCAGGTTGAAGCGTCCCACATGGCGCATGGTGAGCGTCAGCACGAACTGGGAGCACATGCGGTCGAGCACCGGGGCTTCCTTCAGCCCCGGTGACAACACGACCCGCGCACCGCTTGTGCTCTTGCCCATGGGACCCTCCGGCAGGGGACACCTGCAGAACATCTTGGCGCAGCATGCACCAAGCGGCAAGCCCCTTGCGCTCAGGGCTTGTTCCGGTCAGGAAGGGCGTGAGGAATTGCCCAGTGCTCAGTGCAGCACGACGGGATGCTGCATCAACGACGAGAAGCGGCCGAGGTATTCGTCGATCTCCTCTTCGGAGGGTTCGGTCTCGATCAGCGCCTCGACGCCTTCCTTGAAGCTCTGCGCGAGCGCGCCTTCGATGAAGATCTCCCGGCGCGCGAACTTGTCAACGATCTCGTAGCCGCCGCGATTGAGCACAAGGTCGCTTCCTTCGAGGGACGCGTCCGCCACGTCGAACATGACGACGGCGAAACTGTCCGAGTTGTAGAGCATTTGCATCAAGGACTCCTTGACGAGGAAGCTGAGTCCTTCAACGCAAATTTCAAGCCAGCGGCTGACAGGCCCTGCGGCGCGTCAATGATCGCCGCGCGCAGGCCGCACGCGGCACCCCGCCCGGGGTGGTGCACTGCAGCACGCCTCGGCCCGGCGGCAGGCCGGGCCTCATGGCGGCTGCATGTCGCGCAGCAGCAATTCGAACACCTCGCCGCCGGCTTCGGCGGTCAGGCGCGCCCGCACGGGCAGATGATGGCGCTGCGGCGCCAGCCAGACTTCGACCATGCGGTCGTAAGGACTCCTGGGCTCGCGTGTAAATTTGACGGCACGGACCTGGCCGCCGTCCGCGCGCAGATCCTCCGTGCCCACATAGCGAAACACCCACACGTCGGCGTCGCCGCGCGCGCCGGTGACGAAGAAGGTGATGCGACCGCCCGGCGCGGCCAGTTCGGGCGCTGCGTTGAGCACGCCCGCGATCTGGATCATCCAGCTCAAGCGATCCTGCGCGCCCGGCACCAGCGGATATTCGACCTGCGGTCCCGAATAGGTGATCTTTCCCTTGTCGCGCTGGAAGTTGGCCGCGTTGGGCGTGCGGCGCAAGCGCTGGTCGGTGTAGCGCAGGGGCGCCAGGCCGTGCTCGTCGAGGTTGCCCCGACTGACCTGCGTGATCACCTGCAAGCCGGCCACGCTGCCTTCCAGGCGCGCCTCGTAGCCATGGTCGGCGGGCTTCCATTTCAGGTCGCCGCTGCCCGAGAAGAAGCCCCGCCGCAGGTCGTAGTGAAGGGTCATCGCGGGCGGCATGCGCGTGCGGTAGAGCGGCACGGCCATGTCGCCGTCGGCAGTCGCAGGCTCGGCGGCATGGGTCGCGGGCAAGAGCTCGGTGCGCGCGACCAGTTCGACGTCGGCCGTGTCGGCCGGCAGCGGCTCCGCTGCCGTGGGCGTCGCGATCGCCCCCGATGGCGCGGCCGGCCTCGGCTTGGGCGTCGGCGCCTGCGCGGCATGACGCGCCGACGGCGGCGGCGCCGCCGCGGGCACGGTCGCCGCCGGCGGCTCGACCGTGCGCACCGTCAACGCCAGCGTGCCCGTCGAGGGCGCGGGCGTCGCACCCACCAGCGCCTCGGCCCCGCCCAGTAGCGTCCAGTGCAACAGCGCGGCCACCACCAGCGGCGCGGCGAATCGCTGCAGTCCGCGCCGGCGGGAGCGCACGACAGGAGGCGAGGAGGAGCCGAGCATCGACAATGGAGGGTCCGGAAACACCGGGCGCCTGGCGTCCCACGCACCCCAATGAAACTCGCAAGCTACAAGGACGGTTCACGCGACGGGCAACTCGTCGTCGTCTCGCGCGACCTGAGCACGGCCCATTATGCGACCGGCATCGCGACGCGGCTGCAGCAGGTCCTGGACGACTGGAACTTCCTGTCGCCGCAGCTCGAAGACCTGTACCAGACGCTCAATCACGGCAAGGCGCGCCACGCCTTCGCCTTCGATGCGCGCCAATGCGCCGCCCCGTTGCCGCGCGCCTTCCAATGGGCCGACGGCTCGGCCTATCTCAATCACGTCGAGCTGGTGCGCAAGGCGCGCGGCGCGCAGGTGCCCGAGAGCTTCTACAGCGACCCGCTCATGTACCAGGGGGGCAGCGACGACCTGCTCGGCCCCTGCGACGACATCGTGGTGGCCAGCGAGGAGTTCGGCATCGACTTCGAGGCCGAGGTGGCGGTGGTCACCGGCGACGTCGGCATGGGCAGCACGCCCGACGCGGCGCTGGAGGGCGTGCGCCTGCTGATGCTGGTCAACGACGTGTCGCTGCGTGAGCTGATTCCGGCCGAACTGGCCAAGGGCTTCGGCTTCTTCCAGAGCAAGCCCGCGACGGCCTTCAGCCCGGTCGCGGTGACGCCCGACGAGCTCGGCGCCGCCTGGCAGGGCGGGCGCGTGCACCTCAAGCTGGAAAGCGTCTGGAACGGCAAGCGTGTCGGGCTCGTCGACGCCGGCCCGGAGATGAGCTTCCACTTCGGCCAGCTGATCGCGCACATCTGCAAGACGCGCAACGCGCGGGCGGGCTCGATCGTCGGCTCGGGCACCGTCAGCAACAAGGACTGGTCGCACGGCTACTCGTGCATCGCAGAGAAGCGCGCGATCGAGACCATCGAGGGCGGCGCGCCGCACACCGAGTTCATGCGCTTCGGCGACACGATCCGCATCGAGATGAAGGGCGCCGACGGCACCAGCATCTTCGGCGCGATCGAGCAGGCGGTCGTACCGCTCGCGCGATGAGGGCGCACGCGTTTCGCCTGCTGCTGGCGCTCTCGCTGTGGTGCACCAGCCCGCTGGTGCGCGCGCAAGCCGCGCCCGACTGCCCGCCGACGGCGCAGACGCCGACTGCCGAGCAGGCGCAGGCCGCCATGAAGAACGCGCGCGACCGCGGCTTCCTGTGGCGCCTGCGCAAGGATGGCCGGGTGTCCTACCTGTACGGCACGGTGCACGTGGCCAAGGCCGACTGGATGTACCCCGGACCGGCGCTGCTCAATGCGGTGCGCTCGAGCGACACCATCGCGCTGGAGCTCGACGTGCTCGACCCCGACATCGTCGCGCGCCTTCGCGCCGGGATGGCATGGCGGCCCGATCGCGCGCTGGGCAAGGCGCTTGCCGAGCGGCTGAAGCGCCAGGTGCGCGCGGCCTGCCTGCCCGACCAGCTGCTCACCACCATGAGCCCGGAGATGGTCGCCACCACGCTCACCGTGCTGGCGGCACGCCGCGACGGCCTGGACCCCGCCTACGCCATCGACGTCGTCATGGCGGGGCTGGGCCATGGCCTGAACAAGCCGGTGGT
Source organism: Piscinibacter sp. (assembly GCA_035254085.1). Classification (GTDB taxonomy): domain Bacteria; phylum Pseudomonadota; class Gammaproteobacteria; order Burkholderiales; family Burkholderiaceae_C; genus Albitalea. The sequence continues at coordinate 12,739 of DATFAY010000083.1, read as the reverse complement.
GTCGCTGGAGACGCCCGAACTGCAGCTCAAGCTCTTGCAGGGCCGCAATGCGCAGGAGGCGCAAGCCATCGTCGAGCAGGCGCTCGACGAGTTGGAGAGCGGGCGCGCCGTGCCGCTGCTCGAGCGCATCGCCCAGGTGTGGGCCGACGGCCGCTTCGGCGAGCTCGAGCGCTATGCCCAGTGGTGCGACTGCCTGCGCACCGACGAGGAGCGCGCCATGCTCAAGCGCCTGCTCGACGAGCGCAACCCCGCGCTGGCAGAGCACATCGACGCGCTGCACGCCGGCGGCAAGCAGGTCTTGGCGGCCGTGGGCAGCCTGCACATGATCGGCCCGCTCGGGCTGCCGGCCCTGCTGGCGCAGCGCGGCTACCAGGTGGAACGCGTCGAGCTGAAGTGATGCCGGCGGGCGAGCGGCCGTTGCCCGCCACGGCGCAGGCCATGCACAATGGCCCGCACAAGAACCCACCACCCTCAGGAGACCCCATGGCCGACGCTCCCGCCTTCACCAAGCTCGTTCCCGGCTTCGATTTCCTGCAGGGGCTCGTGAAGAACGCCGGCGCGGCGCTGCCCAACATCGGCCAGTGGGTCGCCCCGACGCTCAACCCCGAGGAGCTCGAAAAGCGCATCGAGGAACTGCGCACGGTGCAGTTCTGGCTGGAGCAGAACGCGCGCATGCTGGGCGCGACCATCCAGGCCCTCGAGGTGCAGCGCATGACCTTGTCGACCCTCAAGACGATGAACGTGCAGATGGAAGACCTGCGCGACTCGCTCAAGATCCGCGTGCCGGCCGCCTCGGCCGCCCCGGACGCCGCGGGCGCGGCCACCGACGAGCCTTCGGGCAAGGCCGCCCGCTCGAAGGCCGCGCGCAAGACCGCCGCGCCGACCAGGAAGCCCGCCACCGAGGCCGCCGGCGCCGCGGTCGATCCGATGCAGTGGTGGGGTGCGCTCACCAAGCAGTTCACCCAGCTGGCGGCCAGCGCGATGAAGGACGGCGCCACCGACGCGGCCAAGAACCTGGCCGGCGCGATGGTGAAGCAAAGCTTCGACGCTGCCGGTCAGACCTTGAAGAAGGCGGTGTCGGTGCCCGCCACGGTCGCGCGCAAGACCACTGGCGCCGCGCGCAAGCGCAGCAAGGCCGCCGGCTGACTCCGCCGCCGAATCGGCGATTGCCTACGCCCAAGTCACGGCCGCTTTGACCTGGGCGGGGTCGGCGCCGGCGTACCACCGCGTACCATTGCGCCCACTCCAGGCCCGACCCCGACGACGGTGAACGCTCCCCTGCCCTCCGCGCCTGCCGGCGCATCGTCCGCCGAACGCGCGCAACGCCGCACCGAGGTCGTGGCGGCGCTCGCTGCGGTGTTGCCCGCGCATGCACTGCTGTGGCACGGCGAGGACACCGTGCCCTATGAATGCGACGGCCTCACCGCTTACCGCCAGCAGCCGCTGGTGGTCGCGCTGCCCGAGACGGCGGAGCAGGTGGCGGCGGTGCTGCGCGCCTGCCATCAGATGCACGTGCCGGTGGTCGCGCGCGGCGCAGGCACCGGCTTGTCCGGCGGCGCCTTGCCGCATCCGCTGGGCGTGACGCTGAGCCTGGCCAAGTTCAACAAGATCCTCGAGATCGATCCGCTGGCGCGCACGGCCCGCGTGCAGTGCGGCGTGCGCAACCTGGCCATCAGCGAGGCGGCTGCGCCCTTCGGCCTGTACTACGCGCCCGACCCGAGCAGCCAGATCGCCTGCACCATCGGCGGAAACGTGGCCGAGAACTCCGGCGGCGTGCATTGCCTCAAGTACGGCCTCACCGTGCAGAACGTGATGCGCGCCAGCGGCTTCACCGCCGACGGCCAGGCCGTCGAGTTCGGCAGCGAGGCGCTCGACGCGGCCGGCCTGGACCTGATCTCGGTCCTCATCGGCAGCGAGGGCATGCTGGCAGTCGTCACCGAAGTCACGGTGCGCCTCATCCCGCTGCCGCAGACGGCGCGCTGCATCATGGCCAGCTTCGACGACATCCGCCGCGCCGGCGACGCCGTGGCCGAGGTGATCGCCGCCGGCATCATCCCGGCCGGCCTCGAGATGATGGACAAGCCCATGACCCGTGCGGTCGAGGACTTCGTGCACGCCGGCTACGACCTCGATGCGGCCGCCATCCTGCTGTGCGAGAGCGACGGCACGCCCGAGGAGGTGAACGAAGAGATCGAACGCATGGTCGGCGTGCTGCGCGCCGCCGGTGCCACACGGCTGGAAGTGAGCCAGGACGAAGCCCAGCGGCTCAAGTTCTGGAGCGGGCGCAAGAACGCGTTTCCCGCCAGCGGCCGCATCAGCCCCGACTACATGTGCATGGACTCGACCATTCCGCGCAAGCGCCTGGCCGACATCCTGATCGCGATCGCCGAGATGGAGAAGAAGTACGGCCTGCGCTGCGTCAACGTGTTCCATGCCGGCGACGGCAACCTGCATCCGCTCATCCTGTACGACGCCAACGATCCCGACCAGCTGCACCGTTGCGAGCAGTTCGGCGCCGAGATCCTGGAGAAAAGCGTGGCGCTGGGCGGCACCGTCACCGGCGAGCACGGCGTGGGGGTGGAGAAGCTCGCCTCGATGTGCGTGCAGTTCTCGCCCGCCGAGCTCGCGCAGATGCATGCACTCAAGCGCGCCTTCGACCCGCGCGAGCTGCTCAACCCCGGCAAGGTGATTCCCTCGCTGCACCGCTGCGCCGAATACGGAAAGATGCACGTGCGCCGCGGCCTGCTGCCCTTCGCCGACATATCGCGCTTCTGATGACGAGCCCCAACGACCCCGCGCTGCAGCGCCTGATCGACCGCGTGATGTCGGCGCAGGCCGCCGGCGCGCAGCTGTGCATTCGCGGCGGCGGCACCAAGGACTTCTACGGCGAGGCGCCGCAAGGCGAACCGCTGGACACGACCGTGCTCGAGGGCATCTCCAGCTACGAGCCGACCGAGCTCGTCGTGACCGCGCGCTGCGGCACCTCGCTGGCGACGCTGGAGGCCACGCTCGCCGAGCAGGGCCAGTGCCTGCCTTTCGAGCCGCCGCACTTCGCGCCGGGCGCCACCGTCGGCGGCATGGTCGCGGCGGGCCTGGCGGGCCCGGCACGCGCGAGCGCCGGATCGGTGCGCGACTTCGTGCTCGGCACCACCTTGCTCAACGGGCGCGGCGAAGTGCTCACCTTCGGCGGCCAGGTGATGAAGAACGTGGCCGGCTACGACGTGTCGCGCCTGCTGGCCGGCTCGATGGGGACGCTGGGCCTGATCCTCGAGGTCTCGCTCAAGGTGCTGCCGGTCGCGCCGGCCAGCGCGACGCTGCGGTTTCGCATGGACGAGGCGGCCGCGCTGCGCCAGCTCAATCAATGGGGCGGCCGCCCGCTGCCGATCAACGCGAGCGCATGGTGGGACGGCACGCTCGTGCTGCGCCTGCGCGGCGCGCAGGCTGCCGTGAATGCGGCCATCACGGCACTCGGCGGCGAGCTGATCGAAGGCGCGTTCGGCAACACCTTCTGGCAAGGCCTGCGCGACCACACCGACGAGTTCTTCGTGCAGGCCGGCCAGGCGGTGGCAGGCGGCGCTGCGCTGTGGCGACTTTCCGTGCCGACCGGCGCGCCGCCGCTCGAACTCTCCGGCGAAAGCCTGATCGAATGGGGTGGCGCGCAACGCTGGCTGGTCACCGCCCTTCCCGCAGCCAAGGTACGCGACGCGGCGACTCGTGTCGGCGGCCATGCCACGTTGTGGCGCGCCATCGACAAGTCGGCCGGCGTCTTTTCGCCGCTGCGCTCGCCGCTGGACCGCATCCACCGCGAGCTGAAGAAATCCTTCGACCCCGCGGGCGTGTTCAATCCCGGCCGCCTGTACCCCGGCCTGTAGCGCCCGGGCCGTCGCCGCAACGCCATCGAGAACCTTCCCGTGCAGACCCAGCTCGCCTCCGAGTTCAAGAACACTCCCGAAGGCCGGGAGGCCGAAGCGATCCTGCGCAAGTGCGTGCACTGCGGCTTCTGCACCGCCACCTGCCCGACCTACCAGCTGCTGGGCGACGAGCTCGACGGGCCGCGCGGGCGCATCTACCTGATGAAGCAGGTGCTCGAAGGCCAGGCGCCGACGCGGGCGACGCAGCTGCATCTCGACCGCTGCCTCACTTGCCGCAACTGCGAGAGCACATGCCCCTCGGGCGTGGAATACGGGCACCTGGTGGAGATCGGCCGCAAGCTGGTCGAGGAACGCGTGCCGCGCCCGGCGGGCGAGCGGGCGGTGCGCTGGCTGCTCAAGGAGGGCCTCACCTCGCCGCTGTTCGCGCCCGCCATGAAGCTCGGCCAGCTGGTGCGACCGCTGCTGCCCGCGGCGCTCAAGCACAAGGTGCCCGACAAGGCCGGTCCCGACGCCCACCGCTGGCCGACGCGCACGCATCCGCGCGCCGTGCTGATGCTGATGGGCTGCGTGCAGCCGGCGATGATGCCCAACATCAACAGCGCCACCGCCCGCGTGCTCGATGCGGCGGGCATCCAGACGCTGGTCGCCGACGAGGCCGGCTGCTGCGGTGCGATCGGCCTGCACATGAACGACCACGAGGGCGGCCTCGCGGACATGCGCCGCAACATCGACGCCTGGTGGCCGACCATCGCCGCCGGCAAGGTCGAGGCGATCGTCATGAATGCCTCCGGCTGCGGCGTGACGGTCAAGGACTACGGCCACGCGCTGGCGCACGATCCCGCGTACGCCGACAAGGCCCGCCGCGTGAGCGAGCTGACCCGCGACCTGAGCGAGCTGCTGCCCGGCCTGGTGCCGCTGCTCCAGCCCAAGCTGCGCCGCCGCACGGTGACACAGCTCGCCTTCCATCCGCCGTGCACGCTGCAGCACGGGCAGCAGCTGCGCGGCGGCGTCGAGCGCGGCCTCGCCGAACTGGGCTTCGAGGTGAAGCTCGCCCCGCGCGAAAGCCACTTGTGCTGCGGCTCGGCGGGCACCTACTCGGTCCTGCAGCCCGAGCTGGCCTACGCGCTGCGCGACCGCAAGCTCGAGCAGCTCGCCCCCTTGAAGCCGCAGGCGATCGTGTCGGCCAACATCGGCTGCATCCAGCACCTGCAAAGCGGCACCTCGACGCCGGTGCGGCACTGGGTCGAAGTGCTTGACGAGGCGTTGGCAAGCTGAGCCCACGGCGGGAACAGCGCTTGCCGGTGCGCCTGCTCCCGCGGCCACGGCTCATCCGACGACATGCTCGACGACCTTCGCGCTCTCTCGCCCGTTCTTGATCGTTCCTGCCCGCACGGCGCCACGCTGGACGAACTGCTCGTGCGCGACAGCCACGTGCACGGGCTGGGCGCGTTCGCCCGCTGCGGCATGCCGCCGGCGCACTGCGTGGGCCGCTACGAAGGGCGGCGCCTTCGGCCCGGCGACGCCCTCGCCGAACCGGTGGACGCCACGTTCACCTATCTCTTCGGCCTGTCCGACGGCTCGCTGATCGACGGCGGCGACGGCGGCAACGCGACACGCCACATCAACCACTCGTGCACGCCGAATTGCCAGGCCTGCGAAGAAGCCGACGAGGACGGCGTGCTGCACATCGTGATCCGCACGCGGCGCCGCATTCGGGCCGGCGAGGAGCTGTTCATCGACTACCGCCTCGACGTCGGCGATGCCGATCCCGGCGACTACCCCTGCCGCTGCGGCTCGCCGCGATGCCGCGGCACCCTGGCGGCCACGGGCCGGCGCTGAGCGCGGGGAGGCTTCAGGAAGTCTTGCGCAACCGGTCGATGCGCGAGCGCGCCGCGTGCGAGACGAAGCCGCGTTCGAAGACATTGGCCTGCGCGTACAGCTGCTGGCCTTGCGCCTGGCAGCTGTCCTGGACCTGCGCGAGCTCCGCCGGCGGCAGCTTGGCCTGGGCCTTTTGCGCCTCGCTCACGAGTTCGTCGGCCCGCGGCTGGCGCACGCCCTGCTTGTAGGCGCTGCCGATGAAGGCAAACGAGGCGGTCACGATCGGCAGCAGCTTCGCCTCGGCGGCAGCGTCGCCCTGGCGCACCCGCTCGGCCAGCGGCTCGGCGCGCGTCTTGAGCGCCGCTACGCAATAGGCACCCTGCGTCGGCGTGGGGTCCGCGCGCGCGACACCGGCGGCCAGGGCGGCCGCCAGCACAACGAGAGAAAACGACAAACGCATGGCAGTTCTCACAACGGCCGCTCGCACGGCGGGTTGACATCCGGTCCGGGTGCTTCGATCAGCCCGCCGGTGCCGCGTTCCGCCAGCGCGGCCGCGCCACGCCGGCGCGCTGGGCCAGGCGCGCTGCCACCTCGGGCAGCGCCAGCGCGCCGGCCAGCAGCGCCGCCATGCTCTTGGCGCAGCGCTGCGGCACCTGGTCGAAGCTCACCCACGCGAAATCGTCCATTTCCGGGCGATCGCGTCCGAAACGATCGCGAAAGTGGGTGCTGCAGTGGCAACGGGTCGTGTCCAGCCGCTCCACCAGCGCCGCGTACAGGTGCAGGTCCTTCGCCGGCCGATAGCGGAAACGCCCCAGTTCGAGCAGGTCCGAGCCGGCGAAGACGAGCCCGCACTCCTCTTCGGTTTCGCGCAGCGCCGTCTCGAGTGTCGTTTCGGCGCCTTCGCCGCTGCCCTTGGGAATGTCCCAGTAGCTGCCGCCCGTCGCGTGGCACATCAGCAGCTCACCAGCCGGGTTGCAGATGAAGATCCCGCAGCTGGTGGTCTTCATGAGCTCGGCCGGCGTCGCGACAAGCTTCAGCGCGACCCGGGCCGCAGCCAGGCGCTTCGAGGCGCGTTCATCAGATGCCGACCATGGCAGCGAGCTGGTCGGTCTGCACCTGGCCCGCGTAGCTGCCGTACTCGCCCGTCTTCGAATTGCGATAGACGATGAGCGGCACGCTGTCGGCGCCGAGCTTGAGGAACAGGTCCGTGTTGGCCTTGACCTTGGCCAGCACGTCGTCGCCGAGCGACGGGTTCACCGAGATGCCGGGGCGGTGTTCGAGCACGCTCATCTCGTTTTCGGTCATCACGGCGGCCGGGTCAGGAGCCGACAGGATGGTCGCGCCCAGCGGGCCGGACTGCGGGCGCAGCAGGCCGATCGGCATCCAGACGATCTTCAGGCGGTTGAGCAGCGGCTTGGAGGCGAGCCACAGTGCCGCGCAGTGCGGACAGGTCGCGTCGAAGAAGACGTAGACGGTGTTGGCCGCCATCATCGACCCCATGGTGAACCCGGTGCCCTTGGCGGCCAACTCGTAGCCTTCGCGCGGCGTGAGCTTGGGCTGCGCCGCGGGCGCGGCGGCGGCCGGCGCCGTGGATTCGCCGGCCTTGTCGCTGCAGGCGGCGAGCAGCGCGAGCGCGGCGGCGCTGGTGGTGGCGGTGATGACGAAGCGTCTGCGGTTCACGGGAGATCCTTGTGGTTCGGCGGGCCAGCACCTTCGGGTCGCGGCGCGGATGGGAGTTCACCGCATTTTGCCGCCAGCGGCCGCGGCCTGGCGCGCAGCGCCCACATGACCCCGGCGATCAGCATCGCGACGCCCGCCAGCGTGGCTGGCGCGGGCGGCGTGCCGCGCAGGACGAAGGCATAAGTGAGCGCAGACAGCGTCTCGAACACGATCAGCTGGCCGGCGAGCGTCGTCGGCAGGCGCTGGCTGGCCTCGTTCCAGCACAGCGTGCCCAGCCATGAGGCGAGCAGGCCGATGGCGAACATGAGGCCGAGAAAGCGCCCGGGTGTCGGGCCCCATGGCATGGCGAACGCCGCGCCGGTGGCGGCGTTCCAGCCCCAGAAGGCGAGGTAGCCGACCAAGGCCATCGGCAGCGTCGCGAGTCCCTGCGCGGTGGCCCAGCTGCGCGGGCTGCGGTCGGGGTGGGCGCGCAGCCAGTCGGCGTTGCGCATCGGATACCAGGTCCAGCACACGACCGCGCCCACCGCCAGCAGCGCCCCCACGGCGTAGCGGCCCAGGTCGGCGTGGGCGTCGGCACGCAGCTGCTGGAGCTCGACCTGATTGACCAGGGCAATGCCCGCGCCGATGAGCGCGAGCGAAGGCGCGAGCTGGCGCCAGCGCAGGCGGCCGTCGCGGTGCGCGTCGCGCAGGTTCGAGCTCACCGCGATCACCACCGGCAGCGTGCCGATGATCATGGTCGGCAAGGGTCCGCCGGCCCGCTGGATGGCTGCCGCCAGGCACAGGTAGTACAGCAGGTTGCCCACGGCCGACAGCTTGAACGCCTCGCGCCAGTCGGCACGGGTGAGCTGGCGCAGGCGGCGCGCGTCGAGCCATCCGATCGGCAAGGCGATCAGCCCGAACGCGAGGTAGCGCGCGAACGAGAGCAGCGCCGCCGGATACGCCGGCAGCAGCAGCGGCGCGATGAACACCAGCCCCCACATCAGGCCGGCGGCGAGCGCAAAGAGGGTACCGATCAGCATGCTCGTCGCCGGCTCACCACACCTTGCAAGGGCGCTCGCGCACCATCGGCTGCCCGGGCCGGCACGAGAAGGCGCGGGCGAACTCCGGCATGTTGGCCACGACACCGTTGATGCGGTAGCGGTTGGGCGAATGCGGATCGGTGCGCGCCAGCAGTCGCAGCGTCTCGGGGCGTTCGTTGCTGCAGGCCCATTGCGCCATGCCGATGAAGAAGCGCTGCTCGGACGTGAAGCCGTCGCGCGGGGACGGCGGCTGCGCCGCCGTCACGGCTTTCCATGCCATGTAGGCGAGCGCCGTGCCGCCCAGGTCGGCCACGTCTTCGCCCAGCGTGAGCCGCCCGTTGATGTGCAGGTCGTCGACCACCGTGTAGCCCGAATACTGCTTCACGATGCAGGCTGCGCGGCGGTTGAACTCGGCCGCGTCGCGGCGCGTCCACCAGTCGCGCAGGTTGCCGCGCGCATCGAACTGCCGGCCTTCGTCGTCGAAGCCGTGGGTGAGTTCGTGGCCGATGGTGGAACCCGTGTCGCCGAAGTTGACGGCGTCGTCCATGCGCGCGTCGAACAGCGGCGGCTGCAGGATGCCGGCCGGGAAGTTCATCGCATTGAGCTGCGAGTCGTAGTAGGCGTTGATCGAGGGCGGCGTCATGGCCCACTCGTCGCGGTCCACGGGCCGGCCGATCTTGGCGAGCTGCCGCGCCGATTCGAAGGCCTGGCTGCGCTCGACGTTGCCGAAGAAGTCGTCGCGCCGGATCTGCAGCGCCGAGTAGTCGCGCCAGCGCTCGGGGTAGCCGATCTTGTTGACCAGCGTGGCGAGCTTGGCGAGCGCTGCCTGCCGCGTGGCGGGGCTCATCCAGTCGAGCTCGCCGATGCGCGTGCGCATCGCATCCTCGATGGCGCGGGCCATCGCCGCGACGCGGGGCTTGGTGTCGGCCGCGAACGTGCGCTGCACGAAGACCTGGCCCAGCGCCTCGCCGAGGTCGCGATCGACCCAGCGCACGCAGCGCTTCCAGCGCGCAGGCAAGGCCTGCACGCCGCGCAGGCGCGCCGAGTAGAAGTCGAAGGTCGCCTGCGCGAACGGCCGCGACAGGTACGGCGCCTGCGCGTTGACCAGCTGCCAGCGCAGGTAGGTGCGCCAGTCGGCGAGCCGATGCTCGCGCAGCATGCGGTCCACGCCGCGCACGAAGGTGGGCTCGGTCACATTGAGCGGCGTGTGGGCCGCGACGCCGCTCGCGTCGAGGTAGGCCGTCCAGTCGAAGGCGGGCGCCAGACGGCGCAACTGCGCGAGCGACATGCGGTGATAGACCCGGTGCGGGTCGCGCCGCGCGTCGACCGCGAGCGATGCGCGGGCGAGCTCGGTCTCCATGGCGAGCACGCGCTGCGCGGCGGCACGAGCCGTGCCGGCGCGATCGCCCAGCAGCTCGAACATGCGCGCGACATGGGCCCGGTAGTCGGCGCGCAGCCGCGCGGAACGGGCGTCGCGCCGCAGGTAGTCGTCGCGGTCGGGCAGGCCCAGGCCGCCGGCATCGACCACCGCGATGACCCGCGACGAGTCGGCATGGTCCTGCTCGGAGCCGAAGCGAAACAGCGCGTTGTCGGTGCCGCCGCGGTGCAGCGCGGCCAGCAGCGAAGCGATCGCACGCCGCGAGGCCAGCGCGGCCACGCGATCGAGCGCCGGCTGCAGGGGCGCCGCGCCCGCGGCGTCGATGGCCGCCTCGTCCATGCACGCAGCAAAGTAATCGCCCGTCTTCTGCTGCGAGGCGCTGCGCTGCGCGCGCTCGTCGGCGGCCTCGTTCAACAGGCCCCACAGGAAGCGCCGGTTCTCGTCCTGCAGCTTGCTGTAGACGTCCCAGCCGGACTGGTCGGCTGGAATCGGATTGCGCTGCTGCCAGCCGCCGCAGCTGAAGCGATAGAAGTCCACGCAGGCGTCCACGCTGCGATCCAGCGACGACAGGTCCAGCCCGGGCGAATAGGGCAGGCTCGCGAGCGGCGTCTCGTCGCTCTGGGCGGACGCGGTGGCCACGGCGACGCACAGCCACGCGGCCAGGCAGGATCTCCACAGCAGACGAGAGGACACGGACATGGGCACGAGGCGGGCGACCAAAGTTGCGAAGCGTACCGCGTCGTCGGCTCCGCGCGGCGGATCGGGTGCCGTTCAGCGAGTCGGCAAGCTCGGTCGCGGCAGCGACGGCACCTCGTACGGCGTGTCGGCGCGGCCGGCCGCCAAGGCCTGCCGCAGCGCGGGCACCCTCTCGGCCGGCGAGTCGCCCAGGCCGCGCACCACGCACACGCCATCGACGCCGCAGCGCGCGGCCTCGCGCACCCGCGGTGCGTCGAGGATGCCGCCGATCGCCACCACCGGCGCCCCCGCCATGTGGCGCCACCATGCGAGGTTGTGCAGGCCTTGCGCGCGCCAGGGCATCGCCTTGGTCAGCGTCGGCCACACCGGTCCGCAGGCGACGTAGCGCGGCGCGAGGCTGCGGGCGCGTGCGAGCTCCCACAGGCTGTGCGAACTGACGCCGACCGCCAGGCCGCTGGACATCAGCGCGGCGCGGCCGGCTTCGCCGAGCGCGAGCACGTCTTCCTGGCCGAGGTGCACGCCGCTCGCGCCCAGTTCCTGCGCCAGCTGCCAGTGATCGTTGATGAAGAGCTCGGCGCCCGCGGCCCGGCACGCGGCAATGCTGCGCGCGACGTGGTCGCGCAGGTCGTGCCGCCACGCAGGGCCGGCGGCGTCGCGTCGCTTGATGCGCAGCTGGATGCTGCGCACGCCGCACGCCAGCAGCCGTTGGACGTGCTGCGCGCCGTCGACGATGCCGTACAGACCGAGGTCGCGCGCGGCCGGCGCACGCATCGGGGCGAAGTGCGGCGTCTCGTCCCACGACAGCCGCGGCACGAGTCCCGGCTCGCAGGCAAACCCCGCGCGCGCCCGCACGGGGCCGGCGCCTGCACCGGCCGCACGGCCGCCTCGCAGCGCGTGCGCCGTCGCCATCTTCGCCAGCACCAGCGCATCGGCAGCGACGAAGCCGAGGGCGACGGCCGCTGCCGCGGCGCTCGCGAAGGTGCAGCCGGTGCCGTGCTGGTGCGGCGTGTCTACCCGCGCCGATGCCAGCCAGCCTTGCGCATGGTCGCTGTCGAGCCAGTCGAGCACGTCGCCGTGCAAGGCAGCGCTGTCGCCGCCGGTGACGCACACCGCCTGCGCACCGCGCCGGCGCAGTTCGCGCGCCAACGCCGGGATGCCGCTGGCCGGGGTGTCGGCGGGTGCATCGACGAGGCGGGCGGCTTCGCGCCGGTTGGGCGTGACCAGCGTCGCGCGCGGCAGCAGCTCGTCGCGGTAGGCCCGCAGGGTGTCGTCGTCGGCGAAGCCGGCGCCGGTGCTGGCCGCGAGCACCGGGTCGACCACCAGCGCGAGCGGGCCGTCGGCACGCAGCCGATCGACCCAGCGCGCGACCACGCGAACCTGCGCCGCGCCGCCCAGCAGGCCGGTCTTGATCGCGGCCGGCGGCATGTCGTCGGCCAGGGCCTGCAGCTGCGCCTCGATCAGGTCGGGCGCCAGCGGCTGCACGCGCGTGACCGCGCGGGAATGCTGCGCGGTCACAGCCGCCACCACCGGGCACAGGTGCACGCCGAAGGCATCGGCCGCGCGCTGGTCGGCCGAGAGGCCGGCGCCGCCGCCGCTGTCGGTGCCCGCGATGCTCCAGACGATGGCGGGGGCTGCGGTCATGGCCGCGACCGGCACGACAGGGCGCCGCCCCTCATCCGAGCAGCACCGCGTGGCCGCCCACCGGGGTGCTCGGCACGGCGAAGTCCTGCCGGGCCATCACGCCGGCGCGCCAGGCGCCGCGGCCGGCCTCGATGGCGAGCGCGAAGGCGCGCGCCATCGCCACCGGGTCGCGCGCCTGCGACACGGCGGAGTTGAGCAGCACCGCATCGAAGCCCATCTCCAGCGCCTGCGCGGCGTGCGAGGGTGCGCCCAGGCCGGCATCGACGATCAGCAATGTGTCGGGCAGCCGCTCGCGCAGGGTGCGCAGCGCCGATGGATTGAGCAGGCCCTGGCCCGAGCCGATGGGCGCGCCCCAAGGCATGAGCAGCGGGCAGCCGACATCGAGCAGGCGACGGCAGGTGACGAGGTCGTCGGTGCAATACGGCAGCACCACGAAGCCGTCGCGCGCGAGCTGCGATGCCGCGGCCACCAGCTCGAAGGGGTCGGGCTGCAAGGTGTGCTCGTCGCCGATCACCTCGAGCTTGATCCACGGCGTGTCGTAGAGCTCGCGCGCCATGTGCGCCAGCTGCACTGCCTCGCGCGCGGTGCGGCAGCCGGCGGTGTTGGGCAGCAGCCGCGCGCCGCGCTCGCGCAGC
>DATFAY010000082.1:0-5151 GCA_035254085.1 Piscinibacter sp. | reverse complement strand
GCCACCACCGCGACGTGCGAGCGCTGGTCGACATGGGTGAGCGCGCGCAGCAGCGGCGGCGGGAGCTCGCGCATGCCGGCATGGAAGCGCAGCACGCGCGAGCCGGTGGAGAGGGCGCGCACGAAGGACTGCTCGGCGGCGTCGTCGCCCGGCGAGACGGGCCGCAGCACGACGCAGCGCCCGTCGGGGAGCTCGACCGGCTCATGGTCGCCCGGTGTGCTGCGCCGGCCTGGCCGCAGGCGGGCCCATGACAGGGCGTACATCATGCGGCGTGCAGCGCGACCGCGGCCGGCCCCTGCAGCGCATGGACGATGACCGGCGCCGACCGATCGACCACGAACGAGTCGCCGCGAGAGAGCACGATGTCGCGCCGGTCGCGGTCGATGGTGATCCAGGCGACGCCGGCGATGCACTCCAGGCGCGTGCCGCGGGCCTGATCCAGCCGGGCGATCTGGTTGTGGCCGAGCGCCAGTTCGGCATAGGGCGTGTCGAGCAGCATGGTGGGGTCTCCGCGAAGATGCTGTGGACTCATGCAAACAAGCGTCTTGCGCTCGCCGGCATCTGGCAGGAATATGGCGGCCATGGAGAGGGATGACAAACGATGCTTTGGCATCCATTGCATTCCGCAGACGCATGCAAAAACCGATCGACCGACTGCCGCCGCTGGATCTGCTCGCCGCTTTCGAGGCGGCGGCGCGCCACCTCTCGTTCACCCGCGCCGGGGCCGAGCGCTTCGTCACTCAGTCCGCGATGAGCCGGCAGATCCGCGCGCTCGAAGACGAGCTCGGCGTGGCGCTGTTCAAGCGGCGCCACCGTGCGCTCGCCCTCACCGAGGACGGCGCGCGCCTGCAGCACGTGTGCACGGCGGTGCTGGCGCAGCTGCGCGCCACGATCGGCGAGATCCGGTCGCCCGCGCGCCGCGAGGTGCTCTCCCTCACCACCACGCCGGGCTTCGCCTCGCTGTGGCTGATCCCGCGGCTGCCCGCCTTCACGCGCACGCACCCGGGCATCGACGTGCGGCTGGACGCCAGCTTCGAGCTGCGCCAGCTGCGTGCCGACGGCTTCGACCTGGCGATCCGCTACGGCCGCGTGGGCGCGAGCGAGGGCCGCGCGATGTTTCGCGAGGCGATGCAGCCGGTGTGCAGCCCGCAACTGCTCAAGCGGGGTCCGCCGCTCAAGCGTCCCGAGGATCTGCGGCTGCACACGCTGCTGCAGGTGACCAGCTCGGGGCCCGGCATGCCGCTCGAATGGGATCCCTGGCTGCAGGCAGCCGGCCTGGCCGATCTGCAGCCTGCCGCCACCCTCAGCTTCTCGGGCTACGGCGAGGCGATCGCCGCGGCGCTGGCCGGGCAGGGCGTGGCGATCGGGCGGCGCCCGCTGGTGGACTCGCTCTTGCGCCGGCGACAGCTGGTGGCGCCGTTCAAGGACGCGACCGCTTCGAGCCGCGCCTACTTCCTCGTCATCGACCCCGGCGCGCGCTCGCGCCCGGCCGTGCGTGAACTGGAAGCCTGGCTGCTGGCCGAGGCGGATCGATCGGCGTGAGTCGAGCGCCAACGCAGCGGCGGCCAGGGTCGCGCTGCCGATAATGCGTCATCGTCTTTCCGCCGCGAGCACCGCATGAAACCGCCAGGCCTCACCACCCGCATCCTCCATGCCGATCGCCAAGGCGGCGTCGAGCACGGCGCCTTGCACAAGCCGCTGCACATCGGCGTCACCTTCGCCTACCCGAGCGCGCGCGAGCTGGTGTCGGTGTTCCAGGGCGACCGCTCGGGTTACATCTATGCGCGCCAGGGCAACCCCACGGGCGCCGCCCTCGAAGCCAAGATCTCGCTGCTGGAGGAGGCGCGCGCCACGGCCTGTTTCTCCACCGGCATGGCGGCGATCGCGTCGATGCTGCTCGCGCTGCTGCGCGCCGGCGACCATGTGGTGAGCAGCCAGTTCCTGTTCGGCAACACCAACAGCCTGCTGCAGACGCTGCAGGGCATGGGCGTGGAAGTCTCCTTCGTCGACGCGACCGAGGCGGCGCAGGTGGCGGCGGCGCTGCGCCCCGAAACCCGGCTGGTGTTCGTGGAGACCATCGCCAACCCGCGCACGCAGGTGGCCGACCTCGCCGGCATCGGCCGGCTCTGCGCCGATCGCGGCCTGCTCTACGTGGTCGACAACACCCTCAGCACGCCGGCGCTGTTCCGCCCGCGCGAGGTGCAGGCAGGGCTGGTGGTGCATTCGCTGACCAAGGCGATCGGCGGCCACGGCGACGCCATGGGCGGCGCGGTGAGCGACACCGGCCTCTTCGACTGGAGCGGCTTCGCCAACATCCTGCCGGCCTACCGCAAGGGCGACCCGGCCGGCTGGGGCATGCTGCAGATCCGCAAGAAAGGCCTGCGCGACCTGGGCGCGACGCTGCGGGCCGAGGACGCGCATCGCATCGCCGCGGGTGCGGAGACGCTCGCGCTGCGTGTGGAGCGCGCGAGCGACAACGCCTTGCACCTGGCGCGCTGGCTCGAGGCGCAGCCGCAGGTGCGGCGCGTGCACTACCCGGGCCTGGCCAGCCACGCGCAGCACGAGCGGGCCGCGGCGCTCTTCGGCGGCCGCTTCGGCGCGCTCATGAGCTTCGAGCTGCGCGACGACATCGACTGCTTCGCCTTCCTCGACCGGCTTCGGCTCATCGTGCTGTCGAGCCACCTGGCGGACAACCGCACGCTGGCCATCCCGGTCGCGCACACCATCTACTGGGAGATGGGCGCCGAGCGGCGCGCGGCCATGGGCATTCGCGAAGGACTGGTGCGGCTGTCGGTGGGCATCGAGGACGTGCAGGACCTGCAGTCCGACCTCGCGCAGGCCTTGTCGGCGCCCCAATAAAAACCGGCGCCCGAAGGCGCCGGTGAAAGCGGCTCGAGCCGCGCTCAGGGGAAGGTGAAGGCGTTGCCGGTGGAGTCGGCACCGCTGACGTCGATGTCGATCGTCTTGTTGGACGTGCCCGAGGTCGCCGACAGCGTGTACTTGCCGGTCGGCGTGGCCGGGTCGGCCGTGAAGCTCACGGCGCTGGCGGCGGCGGCGTAGCTCGTGCGCACCGGCGCGCTGGCGGGCAGCGCGTAGCTGAAGACGCCGGTCGTGCCGTCCACCGGGGCGCCGGCGACCACCACGTTCGGGCCGCCGGTGTACTTCTTCACCACGTCGACCGTGGCGTCGATCGGCGTGCTGCCGGTCGTCACGGTGCCCGAGGCGGTGTACATGGTCGAGGCCGGCGGATCGATGACGCTGGTCGTCGTGTTGACGTAGGTGTAGCCGGTGTCGACGACCGGCACGCCGGTGATGGTCGCGGTGGCCCGGCCGGCGGCGCTCACCACCAGGTCGTAGGTGCCGACGGGCACGGGGTAGAGCACGAACTTGCCCGTGCTGTCCGGCGGCGTGGCCTTGACCGGCACGCCGTTGAGCTGCACCGATACGCTGGTGGTTGGCACGGCCAGGGCGGGCGCAACGTAGCCCACGACACGCAGGCCCGCGTCCGACAGGCGCGGGATGACCTTCACCACCGGCTTCAGGTTGTACATGCCCGAACTGCCGCGCTTGACCACCGACTTGCAGGCGTCGAAGTCGAGCACGAAGTCGGCCACCTGGTTGGCGGCGACGGTGATGTCGACGTTCATCTTCAGGCCGGTCTGCATGCCGCTGGGCGTGTCCATCGCGGTTTCGGCGCCGCCCGTGGGCGTCACCGAGTTGGCCATCGGCGTGGTGGCGTCGTTGGCCGCCAGCACGAGGCGCATCTGGGTGTAGGTGCCGGCGGGCAGGGAGGTCTGGCCCAACTCCTGGAGCACGCCGTTGGTCAGGCCCAGCAGGTCGATCTTCTGCGCGGGGTTGAGCACGACTTCCGACCAGCCGGAGTCGGTGTCGCTGGCGTTGCTGCTCTGGTGCACCCGCACCTTCTGCACGGTCACGTTGACGTGGTCGTAGCCGCAGGCGGGTGCGTCGGTCAGTGCGACGCGCAGCATGCCGTTCGCGGTGGCCGTGGTGCCGGGGCTGCCGCCGCCTCCGCCGCAGGCGCTCAGCAAGGCGGCCGCCGCGATGCTCGCGGTGGTGGCCAGTCGGGTCCACAAGTTCATGGTGATACCTCTCAACGACGTTTTAGGTGAAATGTGCAAAAGGCACATTTGGATTCTGCGCCCGCCGCGCGGAGCGAGGCGCATCAGCTCGTAACCTCTTGCATCAGGCGCGGGGTCGCGCCAGAAGGTCCGCCGCAAAGCGATCGGGGCCGCCGAAGCGACCCCGAGAGTCCGCGCTCACAAGCGCGCGCGTCGAGCCGGAGAATCCGGTGTGGCTTTTCGGTCAGTGCGCTGCCGATTCCAAGCGAAACACGCTCACGACCTGCGCCAGCTTGCCGGCTTGGTCCTTGAGGCTGCCGGCCGCGGCGGCGCCTTGCTCCACCAGCGCGGCGTTCTGCTGAGTCATACGGTCCAGGTGCACGACCGACGCGTTGACCTGGCTGATGCCGTCGCTTTGCTCGGAAGCGGCGGCCGTGATCTCGCCGATGATGTCCGTCACGCGCTGCACGCTGCCCACGATCTCCTGCATCGTCTGGCCCGCATCGGCCACCAGCTTGGCGCCGGACTCGACGCGATCGACGCTGGCGCCGATCAGCGCCTTGATCTCCTTGGCCGCTTCGGCGCTGCGCTGTGCGAGGTTGCGTACTTCGCCGGCCACGACCGCGAAACCGCGGCCCTGCTCGCCGGCGCGCGCCGCTTCGACGGCAGCATTGAGCGCGAGGATGTTGGTCTGGAAGGCGATGCCGTCGATCACGCCGATGATGTCGGCGATCTGCCGCGAGGAGTCGGAGATCCCGTTCATCGTTCGCACCACCGCCTGCACGACCTCGCCACCCTTGCCCGCCACCTGCGAGGCGGTCGCGGCCAGCGCGTTGGCCTGGCGCGCGTTCTCGGCGTTCTGGTTGACGGTGGCCGTCAGCTCCTCCATCGAGCTGGCCGTCTCTTCCAGCGTGCTGGCCTGTTCCTCGGTGCGCTGCGACAGGTCCAGGTTGCCTTGCGCGATCTGCGTGCTGGCGTCGGCGACCGACTGCGCCCCGGTCATCACCTCCCCGACCACCGCGCGCAGGTTGTGCTGCATCGTGCGCAAGGCCGTGAGCAACTGGCCCACTTC
>DATFAY010000081.1:0-26288 GCA_035254085.1 Piscinibacter sp. | reverse complement strand
TCGTGCGTGAGGTCGACGGTCGCGAAGCCGTGGCGCTCGAAATTGCGCGCGATCTTGTCCGACTCGCCGCGGCTGGACGTGGAGATGCCGACCAGGATGTGCGCCTGCTGCTCGTCCGAGATGCGGTAGTTGAACTCGGTGACGGAGCGCGGGCCGATCAGCTCGCAAAATCGCCTGAAGCTTCCACGTTCTTCCGGAATGGTCACGGCGAACAGGGCTTCGCGCTCCTCGCCGACCTCGGCACGCTCGGCGACGAAGCGCAGGCGATCGAAATTCATGTTGGCGCCGCAGGTGATCGCGACGAAGGTCTGCCCCTTCAGTTTGTGCTGCTCGACGTACTGCTTGATCGCCGCCACGCCCAGCGCGCCGGCCGGCTCGAGGATGCTGCGCGTGTCCTGGAAGACGTCCTTGATGGCAGCGCACACGGCGTCGGTGTCGACGACCACGAAATCGTCCACCAGCTCGCGCGCCAGGCGGAAGGTCTCCTCGCCGACCATCTTGACGGCCGTGCCGTCGGAGAACAGGCCGACGTCGCTCAATTGCACCCGCTTGCCGGCTTTCACGGAGCGCACCATGGCGTCGGAGTCGGTGGTCTGCACGCCGATCACCTTGATCTCGGGACGCACCGCCTTGATGTACGCCGCGACGCCCGAAACGAGTCCGCCGCCGCCGATGGCGACGAAGACCGCGTCGAGCGGACCCTGGTGCTGGCGCAGGATCTCCATCGCGATCGTGCCCTGGCCCGCGATCACGTCGGGATCGTCGAAGGGGTGCACGAAGGTGAGGCCATGCTCGCGCTCGAGTTCCAGGGCGTGCACATGGGCGTCGGAGTAGCTGTCGCCATGCAGAACGACCTCGCCGCCCAGGGCGCGCACCGCGTCGATCTTGACGCGCGGCGTGGTGACGGGCATCACGATCATCGCCTTGCACCCGAGCCGCTTGGCGGCCAGCGCGACGCCCTGCGCGTGGTTGCCTGCCGAGGCGCAGATCACGCCGCGGCCCAGCTGCTCGGGGCTCAGGTGCGCCATCTTGTTGTACGCGCCGCGCAGCTTGAAGCTGAACACCGGCTGGTTGTCTTCGCGCTTGAGAAGCACCTGGTTGCCCACGCGCCGCGACAAGCTGCGCGCGGGCTCCAGCGGGCTCTCGATCGCGACGTCGTAGACGCGCGCCGTCAGGATCTTCTGCAGGTAGGCCGACAGCGACACCCGTGCACGCGGCGCGTCCGCGTCGCTCTTGCGCTCGCCTGCGAGGCCGGCCATCACGTTCTCCTGGGTCTGATTTTGCGGCGCCGGATGATACGTCAGCATGTGGCGCGGGCCGGGCGCGCCCAAGCGTGGGCACCGAACAGAAAAAAGCCCAAGGCATTGCTGCCCTGGGCTGAATCCACCAATGGAGGAGGTGGAGGAGACAATCGGTCGGCGCCCGCTCGGAGTCGGTTGCGATCTCCTTGCCGTGCCATCGAGAGTCAGTGTAGTCGGTACTTTGCTGCGCTGCAATATTTTTGTGGCCGCACGCCTAGGCGGGCCACTCGAATTTCGCCTGGTGCCATGCACAATGCACGGCTGTCACGACGAAGCCCGTCCTTAGGGCGTTTGCACAGGAACCTGATCTTGGAATGCACCGTGAACTGGCTCCCCGCCTCGGGGATGGGATTCGTTGCCGAAACCGGCAGCGGGCACCTGCTCGTGATGGATGGCGCGCCCGACGGCGGCGGACGCAACCTGGCGCCCCGGCCGATGGAAACGGTGCTGGCCGGAACTGCCGGATGCACCGCCTATGACGTGGTCCTGATCCTCAAGCGCGGCCGGCACGCAGTCGCCGGGTGCCAGGTGAAGGTCACGTCGGAGCGGGCCGCGACCGATCCCAAGGTCTTCACCCGCATCCATCTGCATTTCATCGTCAGCGGAAACGGGATTCCCGAGGCCGCGGTGGCGCGCGCCATCGAGCTGTCGCACGACAAGTACTGCTCGGCCACCATCATGCTCGGCAAGACCGCGCAGATCACGACGTCGTTCGAGCTGGCACCCGCTTGACTCACACGTAGTAGGCGGTCGTCGTCATGACCTTGGCCGCTGCGCGCATCGCCCAGCGCACGGGCGCGGGCAGGGCGGCAGCGCCCGCTTCTTCTGCGTTGTGCGCATGGCGCGCCTCGTCGTCCTTCATCTGGCTCACGATGGCGCGCGAGCGGGCATCGGCGGGCGGCAACGCCTCGAGGTGGCCGTCGAGGTGACGCTCGACCTGGCGCTCGGTCTCGACGACGAAGCCAAGGCTGACCGCGTCGCTCACCCGTCCGGCCAGGAGTCCGATGCCGAAGGCGCCGGCGTACCACAGCGGATTGAGCACGCTGGGCGACGCCCCCAGTTCGCTCAGCCGCTGCTGCGTCCAGACGAGATGGTCGGTTTCCTCTTTCGCCGCTCGCTCGAAGTGTTCTCGTAGTGCCGCGTCGCGTGTGCTGAAGGCTTGCGCCTGGTAGAGGGCCTGGGCACAGATTTCGCCGACATGGTCCACGCGCATCAAACCGCTGGCGTGGCGGCGCTCGGGGTCGGATAGCGCGGCGGGGTCGCCGCCGCCAAGCTCGGCTGGATTGGGCCGCGCCGCATGACCTGCGCCGCTCAGGGTACGCAGGGCGTTATCGGCGGCAATGAGCAATCGGTCGATCATTCGAGGAAGCAATGCAGCGAATCGAGAGCATGCAAGCATAGTCCAGACGCCCGGCATCGACCGCTCGGCGCCCGATGCAGGCGGGCAGCCGGCGGTCGGCGGCTCGTTGTGCCCAGACAACATAAAAGCCTCTTTCCCCCTTCATTCCTTTGCAAGCGCCAGGGGCGTCTGGTGCAATACATCCAACTTCCGCTGAGGGGGTTTGGCCTGATCAGCCCTCGACGCAGGGCGTACGCATCGGGACCTCTTGTTCAACCTAGGAGATAGTCGCAATGAAAAAATCTCTGCTCGCTCTCGCAGTTCTGGGCGCATTCGCTGGTGCTGCTTCGGCGCAGTCGTCGGTCACCATCTATGGCTCGCTCGACCAGGCTGTGTCGAAGGGCAATGGCGGCACCGCGTCCAACCCGGGCGCCAATGGCACGTCGAAGGCCTGGCAAGTGCGCGAGTCGAACGGTTCGCGTCTGGGCTTCCGCGGCAACGAAGACCTGGGC
Source organism: Piscinibacter sp. (assembly GCA_035254085.1). Classification (GTDB taxonomy): domain Bacteria; phylum Pseudomonadota; class Gammaproteobacteria; order Burkholderiales; family Burkholderiaceae_C; genus Albitalea. Next base: position 23,136 of record DATFAY010000081.1, on the reverse strand, counting down.
GGCGGCCTCTCGGCCCAGTTCCAGATCGAGCACCGCTTCACCCCCGACACCGGCGCCCTGACCAACGCCAACGTGTTCTGGCAAGGCCGCTCCTACGTTCAGCTGTCCAGCGCTTCGGCTGGCCGCGTCTACCTCGGCCGCGAATACGCGCCGGTGTTCTGGCCCGCAGTGAAGTCTGATCCGTTCGGCTGGGACGGCGTTGGCCAAATGGGCACCTTCGAATGGGCCGGCTACCTGACGACCAGCGGCGTTCGTGTGAACAACACCGTCGGCTATCGCTCGCCGAGCTGGGGCGGTTTCACCGTCAACGCCGCGGTCGGTCTGGGCGAGGCTGCGACCAGCCGTGCCAACGGCTTCAACGCCGAATACGCCGCCGGCCCGATCTACGCCGCCTTCGGCTACGAGAAGCTGAACAAGGGTCCGGTGACCACCGATGGCAACTCGGTGGCGAACTTCGCCTTCCATTACGACCTGGGCATGATCAAGCCGATCTTCTACTACGCTCGCGCCAAGGTGACGGCCGGCGGCGTGGGTGGTGCGGCCACCAACAAGTTCTGGCAACTGGCTGCTCTGGCGCCGGTGGGCGGCGGCACGATCAAGGCTGCCTACGGCCGCCTGGACTATGACAAGGTGCTCTTCGGCGGTGTCGACACCAAGTCCTCGAAGCTGGGCCTGGGCTACGACTACCCGCTGAGCAAGCGCACCAACCTGTACGCCGATGTGGGTTGGGCCAAGCAAGACAACAAGAGCAACAACAGTGCTTACGCCTTCGGCGTGAAGCACACGTTCTGATCCATCGCTCGCACTGCGAGCTTGATGGCAAGGCCGCCTCCGGGCGGCCTTTTCGTTTCCGCGGCTGCCGCGATTCACCGTGGCGCGACGGGCACCAATACCCTCCTGGGGCATTCCCCTTTGACGCGCGGCATCGGTTTTGCTCAGATCGAGCCTCGTCGATCCGCGACCGTGGGCGGCCCATCTGCCGCACGCGACGTGGCGTGCTTGGTATCACTGGGCGCGCGGCGCTCGATTTCCGCATTCACCCATGCTCGCCTTCGTCCTGCGCCGCCTCATCCAAGCCGTCATCGTGATGCTGGTGGTCGCCTTCATCGCCTTCATGTTGTTCCAGTACGTCGGGGACCCGGTCACCAACCTGCTGGGGCAGGACGCGACACCGCAACAGCGGGCGCAACTGCGCGCCGATCTGGGGCTCGACCAGCCGTTCTTCGTGCAGTTCGCCCGCTTCGTGGGCAATGCGGTTCAAGGCGAGTTCGGCCTGAGCCTGCGGCAGGGCCGACGCGTCTCGGCCTTGATCGTCGAGCGGCTTCCCGCCACCCTGGAGCTGTCCCTGACCGCCGCGGTCATCGCACTGGTGTGCGCAATTCCCATGGGCGTGTACGCGGCGCTGCGGCGCGGCAGACCTGCGTCGCAGGTGTTGATGACGTTTTCCTTGCTTGGCGTGTCCCTGCCGACCTTCCTGATCGGCATCCTGCTCATCTGGATCTTTGCGGTGGTGCTCGGCTGGCTGCCCAGCTACGCACGCGGCGAGACGGTGAGCCTGGGCCTGTGGACCACGGGCTGGTTGACTGTCGACGGCTGGAAGCATCTCGTGTTGCCGGCCATCACGCTCGCGGTGTTTCAGCTCACGCTCATCATGAGGCTCGTGCGCGCCGAGATGCTGGAAGTGCTGCGCGCCGACTACATCAAGTTCGCGCGCGCCCGGGGCTTGCCCAATCGTGTCGTGTACTTCAGGCACGCCCTGAAGAACACCATGGTGCCCGTCATCACGATCACCGGCCTGCAGCTCGGCTCGCTGATCGCATTTGCGATCATCACGGAGCAGGTCTTCCAATGGCCCGGCATGGGACTGCTCTTCATTCAGGCAGTGCAGTTCGCGGACATCCCGGTGATGGCCGCCTACCTCTGCCTCATCGCCTTGATCTTCGTCTTGATCAATCTGGTCGTCGACCTGCTGTATTTCGCCGTCGATCCGCGCTTGCGCATCGAGCGGCAGGCCGGAGCGCATTGATGCTGCAAGCCATCCATGCCGCCAGCGAAGGGGCCTACCAGCGCCTGCTGGGGTGGCATGCCGAGCTCACCGCGTTCCGGCGTGACCTGCACGCCCATCCCGAGCTCGGCTACGAAGAACTGCGCACGGCCGGTCGTGTGGCGGAGGCCCTGCGCATGTGCGGCGTCGACGAGGTCCACACGGGCATCGGCAAGACGGGCGTGGTCGGCATCGTGCGCGGCCGAGGAGCATCGCGCCCCCAGGGCGAGGCCGCCGTGAGCGCGGCGCGCGCGATCGGCTTGCGCGCCGACATGGACGCCCTGCCCATGCGCGAGGAAAACGACTTCGCGTGGCGGTCCTCCAAGCAGGGCCTGATGCACGGCTGCGGCCATGACGGTCACACGACGATGCTGCTGGGCGCCGCGCGCTACCTTGCGCAGACGCGCCGCTTCGACGGAACGGCGGTACTGATCTTCCAGCCCGGCGAAGAAGGCTTTGCCGGCGCCAAGGCGATGATCGACGACGGCCTGTTCGACCGCTTCCCTGTCGACGCGGTCTACGCGATGCACAACTGGCCGAGCCTTCCGCCGGGCGTGATCGGCCTGAACAACGGCCCGATGATGGCAGCGGCGGATCGCTTCGAGATCACCATCCAGGGCCGCGGCGGGCACGGCGCTCACCCGTACATGGCCATCGACCCCGTGCTTGTCGCGGGCCACATCATCACCGCGGTCCAGAGCCTCGTGTCGCGCAACATCAACCCACTCGACAGTGCCGTGGTGAGCCTTTGCGCGATGCAAGCCGGCGACCTCGCAGCCTTCAGCGTCATCCCGCGCCAGGCGCAGCTCATCGGCACCGCGCGCAGTTTCAAGCGCGAGGTGCAGGACATGATCGAGGAGCGGCTGGGCCGTCTGGCCGAATCGGTGGCCCTGGGTTTCGGGGCGACCGCCCGCCTGGACTATCACCGCATGTACCCTGCGACCATCAACACCCCGCGCGAGGCCGAATTCGCGGGCCGGGTGGCGGCCTCCTTGGTCGGCGAGGACAAGGTGGTGCGCGAGCTGCCGCCCAGCATGGGTGCCGAGGACTTTGCCTTCATGCTGCAGTCCAAGCCGGGGGCATATCTGCGCATCGGCCAGGGCGGCGAGGGTGGCTGCTTCCTGCACAGCCCTCGCTATGACTTCAACGACGACATCCTCCCGCTGGGCGCGGCCTTGTTCGCCAGCCTTGTCGAGCAGGCCATGCCGATCTAGCCGCCGCGGCCTGGCGGCGCCCACGACACTTCCTGCGAAAACAACGAAGGAGAGACCATGAAGCTGAACCATTTCCTCGCGGGCGTGACGCTGCTCGCCTGCGCCGCCAGCCAGGCCATCACGCTGCGCGTGGCGGACGCCGGCGACGTCCAGTCGATGGACCCGCACTCGCTGAACGAGACGCTGCAGCTGAGCTTCACCGGCAGCATCTACGAGCCGCTGGTCGGCCGCGGCAAGGACATGGCGCTCACGCCGGCCCTGGCCACCAAGTGGACACAGACCTCGCCGACGGTGTGGCGCTTCGACCTGCGCAAGGGCGTCACCTTCCACGACGGGACGCCGTTCACCGCCGACGACGTGGTGTTCTCGTTCAAGCGCGGCGCCACCGACGGCTCGGACATGAAGGGCTACACCTCGCCCATCAAGGAGGTGCGCAAGGTCAACGACTACGCCGTCGACATCGAGACCACGGCGCCGTTCCCGATCCTTCCGGACACGCTCACCAGCTTGTACATGATGAGCAAGAAGTGGTGCGAGGAGAACAAGGCGGAGCGCCCGGTCGACCGTCGCAAGGGTGTCGAGAACACCGCCTCGTTCAAGAGCAACGGCACGGGGCCGTTCCGGCTGAAGGAGCGCCAGCCTTCGACCCGCACCGTGCTCGTGCGCAACCTCAACTACTGGGGCAAGGTCGACACCAACGTCGACGAGGTCGTGTTCACTCCGATCGGCAACGACGCCACCCGGGTGGCCGCGCTGTTGTCGGGTGAGGTCGACGTGATGGAGCCGGTGCCTTTGCAGGACGTGGAGCGGGTGAAGAGCTCGGGCAAGTTCGCCGTCCTGCAAGGGCCGGAGCTGCGCACCATCTTCCTGGGCATGGACCAGAAGCGCGACGAACTGCTGTTCAGCAACGTCAAGGGCAAGAACCCGTTCAAGGACAGGCGGGTGCGCCAGGCCTTCTACCAGGCGATCGACATCGAGGCCATCAAGTCGCGCGTGATGCGCAACGCCGCGACCCCGACCGCGCTGATGGTGGCGCCGGGCATCCGGGGTTTTCAACCCGACATGAACAAGCGCCTGCCCTACGACCCTGAAGCAGCCAAGAAGCTGCTCGCAGAGGCCGGATATCCGAACGGCTTCGAGGTGGGGATGAACTGTCCGAACGACCGCTATGTCAACGACGGGCAGATCTGCCAGGCGGTCGCGGCCAACCTCGCGCGCATCGGCGTGAAGGTGAACTTGCAGACCGAGACCAAGGTCAGCTACTTCCCGAAGATCCTGCGCCGCGACACCAGCTTCTATCTGCTGGGCTGGACGCCGAGCACCAACGACGCGCACGACGCGATGTACAACCTCATATCCACGCCGACCGAGAAGGGGCAGGGGCAATTCAACCTCGGGTCGTACAGCAATCCGAAGTTCGATGCGCTCGCGCTCAAGGTGCAGACCGAGATCGACCCGAAGAAGCGCAACGAGTACATCCGCGAGGCTTTCAAGATCCACCAGGACGACATCGGTCACATCCCGCTGCACCAGCAGGCGCTCGCCTGGGGCGTGAGCAACAAGGTGAGCGTCGTGCAACTGCCCGACAACCGCATGTTCTTCAAATGGATCACGGTGAAGTGAGCGTCGCGCCGCCGCCGGCGGCTGGCGTCGCGAGTGCGCAGCCGGCGCTTGGCGCATGGGCGCGCTTTCTCGACGGCGACGTCTGGCACAGCTTCAAGCGCTCGCCGGTGGCGGTGTGCGCCGCCGTCGTTGCGCTCGTGTGCGTGTTCTGCGCGGTCTTCGCCAACGTGGTCGCGCCTCACGACACGCAGAATCTGGCGACGCTGGAACTGGCCGACTCGCGCCTGCCGCCCGCGTGGGTGGCGGGCGGCAAGCCAACCTACCTGCTGGGCACCGACGACCAGGGCCGCGACGTGCTGTCTGCCCTGATGTACGGCGCCCGCATCTCGCTGTTCGTCGGCGTCGCCTCGGTGATCCTGTCGGTGATCGTCGGCGTGAGCCTGGGTCTGCTGGCCGGCTTCGTCGGCGGACGCGTCGATGCGCTCATCATGCGCGTGTGCGACGTGATGCTCTCGTTCCCCTCCATCCTGATCGCGCTGCTGATCGACGGCGTCGGGCGGGCGATGTTTCCGAATGCGCAGGACACGCTCGCCTTCGCGGTCCTGATCATCGCGATCGCCCTGCCCGGGTGGGTGCAGTACGCCCGCACGGTGCGCGGCTCGACGCTGGTCGAGCGCAGCAAGGAATACGTGCAGGCAGCGCGCGTGATCGGCGTGCGGCCGCTGCGCATCATGCGTCGCCACGTGCTGCCCAACGTGATGGGGCCGGTGCTGGTGCTCGCGACGATCCAGGTCGCCACCGCCATCATCACCGAGGCGACCTTGTCCTTCCTCGGTGTGGGCGTGCCGCCGACCTCGCCCTCGCTCGGCACCATGATCCGCATCGGCAACGACTTCCTCTTCTCCGGCGAATGGTGGATCACCTTCTTCCCCGGCGCCATGTTGGTCGTGATCGCGCTGAGCGTGAACCTGCTGGGCGATTGGCTGCGCGACGCCCTCAACCCGCGCCTGCGCTGAGAACGAAATGACATCGCCTTTGCTCGAGGTGCACCACCTTCGCGTCGAATTCCCGACGCGGCGCGGAACGCTGGTCGCTCTGGACGACATCTCGTTCGACATCGCGCCGGGCGAGGTGCTCGGCGTGGTCGGCGAGTCCGGTGCCGGCAAATCGCTGACCGGCGCGTCGATCATCGGCCTGCTCGACCCGCCGGGGCGCATCGCGGCCGGCGAGATCCGCTTCGACGGACGGCGCATCGACAACCTGCCCTACGAGGAAATGCGCAAGGTGCGCGGCCGCCACATCGGCGCCATCTTCCAGGACCCGCTCACCTCGCTCAACCCGCTGTACACGGTGGGCCAGCAACTGGTCGAGACGATCCAGACCCATCTGCAGATGGACGCAAAAGGCGCCCGGCAGCGGGCCATCAAGCTGCTCGAAGAGACCGGCATCCAGGCTGCCGAGCAGCGGATCGATCACTATCCGCATCAATTCTCGGGCGGCATGCGCCAGCGCGTGGTGATCGCGCTGGCGCTCGCCGCCGAGCCCCGCCTCATCGTGGCCGACGAGCCCACCACGGCACTCGACGTGTCGGTGCAGGCGCAGATCATCACGCTCTTGCGGCGGCTGTGCCGCGACCACGGCGCTGCCGTCATGCTGGTCACGCACGACATGGGCGTGATCGCCGAGACCTGTGACCGCGTCGCGGTGATGTACGCCGGCCGCATCGCCGAGATCGGCCCGGTGCGCGACGTGATCCATGCGCCGGCGCACCCGTACACCGTGGGCCTGATGGGCGCGATTCCCGCCATGGACGATGCGCGCGAGCGCTTGCTGCAGATCGATGGCGCGATGCCGCGGCTCAATGCGATTCCCGGCGGCTGCGCCTTCAACCCGCGTTGCCGGCATGCCTTTGCCCGCTGCCGCGCGGAGCGCCCCGAATTGCTCGATGCCGGTGCGACGCGGGCGGCCTGCTGGCTGCACGACCTGCCCGAGAAGGCGGCCGCATGAGCCAACCTGCACAAGCGGCACTGGTCGAGGTGCGCGACCTTGCCAAGACCTTCGATGTCTCGGCGCCCTGGCTCAACCGCGTCGTCGAGCGCAAGCCGCGACAGTTCGTCCATGCGGTCGATGGCGTGAGCTTCGCGATCAACGCCGGCCGCACGCTGGCGCTCGTGGGCGAGTCGGGCTGCGGCAAGAGCACGGTGGCGCGCCTGCTGGTCGGCTTGTACAAGCCCACGTCGGGCAGCGTGCATGTCGACGGCGAGGACATTGCGCGCACCTTGGCAGGCCCCGGGGCGGCAGGGCTGCGCCGGCGCATGCAGATGATCTTCCAGGATCCGTACGCCAGCCTGAACCCGCGCTGGACGGTGCGCGACATCGTGGCCGAGCCCTTGGTGGAGCATGGCCTGCTCGACGGCACGGCGCAGCGCCGGGCGAGGGTGGCCGAGCTGCTGCAATCGGTGGGGCTGTCGGCTTCCGACATGGAGAAGTTTCCCCACCAGTTCTCAGGCGGCCAGCGGCAGCGCATCTCCATCGCGCGCGCGCTGGCCACGCAGCCCGAGTTCCTCGTCTGCGACGAGCCCACGTCCGCGCTGGACGTGTCGGTGCAGGCGCAAGTGCTCAACATCATGAAGGACCTGCAGCGCGAGCGCGGCCTGACGTATCTCTTCATCTCGCACAACCTGGCGGTGGTGCGCCACGTGAGCGACCAGGTCGGCGTGATGTACCTGGGCCGGCTGGTGGAACTGGCCGACAAGGCCGAGTTGTTCGCACGGCCGCGTCATCCGTACACGCGCATGCTGCTCGATGCCATTCCCGACATCCACATGAGCGGGCGGCCGCGCACGCCGGTGCAAGGCGAAGTGCCCAACCCGCTGGCGCCGCCGAGCGGCTGCTCATTCCATCCGCGCTGCCCGCACGCGAACGCGCGCTGCAAGGCAGAACGGCCGGCGCTGCTCGAGTTGCAGGGCGTGAAGATCGCGTGCCACGCGATCGAGGAGGGGCGCTTGCAGGTGCTGCCGCGCTCAAGCGCGCGGCAGCAGGTGCTCGCCGCGGAAGAGCTCTGAGGGACGCTCGCGGTCGCGGATGAGCCAGGCCTCGCCCTGCGCAACCATCACTTCGGCGGCGCGGCCCCGGCTGTTGTAATTGCTGGCCATGCTCATGCAGTAGGCACCGGCCGACAACACCGCGAGGTGGTCGCCCGGCTGCACGGCGAGCGTGCGGTCGCGACCCAGCCAGTCACCCGACTCGCACACCGGGCCCACCACGTCGAACAGGGCTGGCTCCTCGTCGCGCAGCCGGCACGGGACGATGCCCATCCAGGCCTCGTACATCGCCGGGCGCATGAGGTCGTTCATGGCGGCATCGACGATGCAGAAGTTCTTGGCGCTGCCCGGCTTGAGATACAGCACCTCGCTCACCAGCACGCCGGCATTGCCGACCAGGGAGCGGCCGGGCTCGAACAGGATGCGGCGATGGCCATGGCCGCGCGCGTCGATGCGTGCCAGCAAGGCTGCGACCAGCGTGTCAGCGGCTGGTGGCGTCTCCTCGGTGTAGGTGATGCCGAGTCCGCCGCCGAGATCGAGATGGTGCAGGCGCAGGCCATGCGACTCCACGGCCTCGACGAGGTCGAGCACCCGGTCCAGCGCATCGAGGTAGGGGCCGGTCTCGGTGATCTGCGAGCCGATGTGGCAATCGATGCCCGCGACCTCGATGCCGGGCAAGGTGGCTGCGCGCCGATAGACCTGCACCGCCCGTTCGTGGGCGACGCCGAACTTGTTGCCCTTGAGGCCGGTGGAGATGTACGGATGAGTGCCGGCATCGACGTCGGGATTCACGCGCAGGCTCACGCGTGCGACGCGGCCCGAGCGCGTCGCCACCGCGGACAGCACCTCGAGCTCCGGTTCGCTCTCGACGTTGAAGCACATCACGCCGGCTTCGAGCGCCTGCTGCATCTCGGCGCGTGTCTTGCCCACGCCGGAGAACACCACCTTGGCGGGATCCGCGCCGGCCGCGAGCACGCGCGACAGCTCGCCGCCGGACACGATGTCGAAGCCGCAGCCTGCGTCGGCGAAGGTCTGCAGCACGGCGAGGCTGGAGTTCGCCTTCATCGCGTAGCAGATCAGGTGGTCGCGTCCGCGCAGCGCACGCTGCCATGCGGCGACCGACTCGAGCATCGCCGTCTGCGAATAGACATAAAGCGGCGTGCCGAAGCGCGACGCCAGGTCGGGCACGGGGCAGTCTTCGACATGCAGCACGCCGCCGTGGTAGGCGATATGCGGCGAACCGGGCAGGATCATCGGGCAGGCTGAACGGAGGAGGCGGAGGGTGCGACGGGCGCGGCGCCGGAAGGTCGGGCCAGCGTCAGCGGGCCCTTCTGGCCGCAGCCCGACAGGCTGGCGAGCGCGGCACACAAAGAGCCTGCTGCCGTCATCGTGAGGAGCGTGGCGGATAAACTCGGGCGGCGCTTCGACATCGCCCTCATTCTACCGACCATGCCCGCCGAGATCGTTCCCACGCCGCTCACCGACAGCGACTATCACGCGAAGGCGTCCGCGGTGCTGGCCCGCGTCGAGTCGATCGTGGATCGCCTGCTGCAGGACGATGTGGTCGACATCGACACGCAGCGCACCGGCGGTCTGCTTGAGCTGGGATTTCCCGACGGCAGCAAGATCGTGCTGAACACGCAGCCCCCCTTGCACGAACTGTGGATGGCCGCGCGTGCCGGCGGCTACCACTACAAGTATGTCGACGGTCGTTGGCTGGACCGCGAGGGGCGCGAGTTCTTCGACGCGTTGTCGGCCTGCGCCAGCCAGCAAGCGGGCGTGGCCCTGCGCTTCGATTGACCGGCCGGCTCAACGCTTGAACAGGTCGAGGATGCTCTTGCGCTCCTCCTCGGTCGGCGTGTTGGGCAGCTTGTCCTCGAGACCGACGCTGCTCACCCCGGCGCCCTGCGTGTATTCCTCGTAGAACCACTCGCCGTTGACATTCACCACGCCCTCGGGGGCCTGCGGCTCCTCGATGGGCACGTTCTTCAGCGCATAACGCATGTAGTCGATCCACACGGGCAGCGACAGGCCGCCGCCGGTTTCGCGGTCGCCGAGCTTGCGCGGCGTGTCGTAGCCGATCCAGACGATCGCCACGAGATGCGGCTGGAACCCGGCGAACCAGGCGTCCATCGAGTCGTTGGTGGTGCCGGTCTTGCCGTAGACGTCGGGACGCTTCAGCTTCTCCTGGGTGCCGGCGGCGGTGCCTGAGCGCGTCACCTCCTGCAGCAGGCTGTCCATGACGAAGGCGTTGCGCGCGTCCAGCGTGCGCAGGGACTCGTTCAGCACGGGCGGCTTCACTTCGGTCAGCACGCGGCCCTTCTGGTCGGTGAGCTTGCTGATGAGGTACGGGTTGAGCCGGTATCCGCCGTTGGCGAACACCGAGTAGGCCGACGCCATCTGCAAGGGCGTCACCGAGCCGGCGCCCAGCGCCATCGTCAAATACGGCGGGTGCTTGTCGGCATCGAAGCCGAAGCGCGTGGCCCATTCCTGCGCGTAGGGCGGGCCGATGGACTTGAGGATGCGGATCGACACCATGTTCTTCGACTTCTTCAGCGCGGTTCGCAAGGTCATGGGACCTTCGAACTTGCCGTCGTAGTTCTTGGGCTCCCACGGCTGGCTGCCGGTCGTGCCCGCGTCGAAGAACAGGGGTGCGTCATTCACGACGGTGGCCGGAGTGAAGCCTTTTTCGAGTGCCGCGGAGTAGATGAAGGGCTTGAAGCTCGAGCCGGGCTGCCGCCAGGCCTGCGTGACGTGGTTGAACTTGTTCTTCGCGTAGTCGAAGCCGCCGACCATGGTGCGCACGGCACCGGTGCGCGGATCCATCGACACGAACGCGCCCTCGACCTCCGGCAACTGAGTGATGAACCACTCGTTCTTGGGTCCGCCGCGCACCAGCCGGATCACCGCACCGGGCCGGATCTGCGTCTTGGGATTGGCCTTCGGCGACAGGCCGGACGTCGCCGGCTTCAGTCCGTCGCCGGTGATGGTGATCGACTCGCCGCTTTGAAGCACCGCGACGACCTTCTTCGGGCCGGCTTCGATCGCGACGGCCGCCTTGATCTCGTCGTTGTCGGGGTGGTCCACCAGCGCTTCCGCGACCCGCGCGTCGATCTCCTTCGGATTGGCGGGGAGGTCGATGTACGCCTCGGGTCCGCGATACACCTGCCGCCGCTCGTAGTCGAGGATGCCTTTGCGCAAGGCGCGATAGGCCACCATCTGCTCGTCGGCGTCGATGGTCAGGTACACGTTCAGGCCGCGGGTGTAGGCGTCTTCGCCGTACTGGTTGAAGATCAGCTGGCGCGCCGCCTCGGCCACGTACTCGGCATGCACCGGCACGTCGGTGGGGGCGCGGTAGTGCAGCACCTGCTTGCGCGAGGCGTCGTGCTGCTCCTGCGTGATGAAGCCGTTCTCCAGCATGCGGTCGATGATGTACTGCTGCCGCTGCGTCGCACGGCGCGGGTTGGCGATCGGGTTGTAGGCCGAAGGCGCCTTCGGCAGGCCGGCCAGCATGGCCGCCTCGGCGAGGGTGATGTCCTTGAGCGGCTTGCCGAAGTAGATCTCGCTGGCCGAGCCGAAGCCGTAGGCGCGCTGGCCCAGGTAGATCTGGTTCATGTAGACCTCGAGGATCTGCTCCTTGGTGAGCTGGCTCTCGATCTTCAGTGCCAGCAGCACCTCGTAGATCTTGCGGGTGAAGGTCTTCTCCGTGGACAGATAGAAGTTGCGCGCCACCTGCATCGTGATCGTCGACGCGCCCTGGCTGCGCACCTCGCCGAACTGAGCGAACGCAGCCCGCACGACGCCCTTGTAGTCCACGCCGCTGTGCTCGTAGAAGCGCGCGTCCTCGATGGCCAGCACGGCTTGCTGCATGACCTTGGGAATCTCGGCGATCGGCGTGAAGTTGCGCCGCTCCTCGCCGAACTCACCCACGAGCACGCCGTCGGCCGAGAAGATGCGCATCGGAAGCTTCGGCCGGTAGTCGGTGAGGCTCGCGATCTCGGGCAGGTTCGGATAGGCCACCGCGAGCGCGATCGCGACGACCATCAGGAGCGCCAGCGTCGCGGCCACCGCCAGCCCGAGCAGCCAGGTGAAGGCGCGAGCGACCCATTGGCCCCATGGGGGGAGCGACGAGAACATCTTGCGGCGGGGTATATCGCGGGATGGCCGAGGGGCCTCGTGCTCGGATGAGCTCATGGGACTCCAATGATGCTGCGGGCGATTATAGGAAGGCAGTTACAGCTGATTCGGGGTCGGCGTGAACTGGTTGGCAACCAACCGTGAAACGGCCTCCGGAATCGTCAGGGTTGTCCCGAAAGAGGTCCCGAATCGGTTACGAACACGTCTGAGTTTCGCAACGAGAACGTGTTCCCCAAATCGGAAATTTCGTTGTCGCTCAAAGGCTTTACTGCTAGCATTGAAGTAACTTATTAACAGTCCAGCGCACTTGTTCGCGCGTTGGGAGAGGGCGTCGTGAGCTTTCTGGACACCTTGTTGGGGCGCAAACATCCGCCAATGATCGGCCTGGACATCAGTTCGTCCAGCGTCAAACTGGTGGAGCTTTCCCAAGACGCTTCCGGCGAGTATGTGCTGGAGCGTTTTGCGGCCGAAAGTTTCGAAAAAGGCTGGATTCAAGACGGCCAGATCGAGAAATTCGACGAAGTGGCCGACGCGGTGAAACGCGTCGTGTCCAAGAGCGGGACGAAGACCAAGAACGTGGTCATGGCGATGCCGCAGTCGGCCGTCATCACGAAGAAGATCATGCTGCCCGCCGGCCTGCGCGAAGAAGAGCTCGAGTTGCAGGTCGAGTCGGAGGCGAACCAGTACATCCCCTTCTCGCTGGACGAGGTGAGCCTTGACTTCTGCGTGATCGGCCCGAGCCCGACTTCGGTGGGCGACGTCGAGGTGCTGATCGCCGCCTCGCGCAAGGATCGCGTGCAAGACCGCCAGGGCCTGGCCGAGGCCGCGGGCCTGAAGCCGGTCGTGCTCGACATCGAATCCCACGCGTCGCGCCTGGCGATGAGCCGCGTCGTCGCCACGCTGCCCAACGAAGGCAAGGATGCGCTGGTCGCGCTGTTCGAGATCGGCGCCGACAACACCAGCCTCAAGGTGCTGCGCGACGAGGAGATGCTGTACGACCGCGATCAGGCCTTCGGCGGCTCGCAACTGACGCAGCTGATCTCGCGCCAGTACGGCTTCTCCTTCGAGGAGGCCGAGCAGAAGAAACTCGCCGCCGATCTGCCGGACGATTACGAGAGCTCGATCCTCGCGCCCTTCGTCGACAGCCTGTCGCAGGAGATCGGTCGCGCGCTGCAGTACTTCTTCACCAGCACGCCGCATCACAAGGTGCACTACGTGATGCTCGCGGGCGGCACCGCCACCCTGCCTGGCCTGAAGGAGCGCGTGACCGAATTGACCGGCTTCGCATCGATGGTCGTCAACCCCTTCGACAACATGAAACTCGGCAGCGCCGTGCGTGAGAGCAAGCTGCGCCGCGAGGCGCCGTCGTACCTGACGGCCTGCGGGCTGGCGATGCGGAGGTTCCTCCAGTGATCCTCATCAACCTGCTCCCGCACCGGGAGGAGCGGCGCAAGCGCCGCAAGGTCGCTTATTTCGCGGGGCTCGGTATCGCGGCCGCGGCCGGCGTTGTCGTGGTCGGCATCTGGTACCTCGTCCTGCAGCAGTTGACTTCGGCCCAGCAGGATCGCAATGCGTTCCTCGGCGCCGAGATCAAGAAGCTCGAGAGCCAGATCAAGGACGTCGCTACGCTGCGCGCCGAGATCGAGGCGCTCAAGGCACGGCAGAAGGCGGTGGAAGACCTGCAGATCGACCGCAACGTGCCGGTTCACGTGCTCAACGAATTGGTCCGGCAGACGCCCGAGGGCGTGTACTTCACGGCCGTCAAGCAAGACGGGCAGACGCTTCACTTGACCGGCATCGCGCAGACGAACGAACGCGTTTCGGAACTGTTGCGCAACACCGCGAACAACTCCGAGTGGCTCGTGAAGCCGGAACTCGTGGAGATCAAGGCCTCGAACGCTCAGGCAGCCAATCGCGAGCAGAAGCGTCTGTTCGAATTCAGTGTCCGCTTGACGGTGAAGCGTCCGCAGCCCGCCGGCGAAGCCGCGGCCGTGGCGGGCAAGCCCGCCAGCGCCGCGGCGTCTGCAGCGAAGAAAGCCTGAGACCGACATGGCGACTCAGAAGATGAATGTCGATCTGAACTCGGTGTTCGAGGGGGCGGCGGCGCAGTTCCGCGGGCTCAATCCGAACGAGCCGGGCCAGTGGCCCTTGCTTCCCAAGATCGTCACCTGGTCGGTGCTGACCTTGGCGGTGGTCGTGGTGGGATGGTTCCTGCTCTTGTCCACGGCCAACGACGAGTTGGACCAGGAGCGCAACAAGGAGCCGGCGCTGAAGGCCGACTACCGCGGCAAGCTCGCGCAGGCGGTGAACCTGGGTGAGCTGCGCAAGCAGAAACTCCAGGTCGAGGAGTACGTGACGCAGCTCGAGAAGCAGCTGCCGGGCAAGGCCGAGATGGACGCGCTGTTGTCGGACATCAACACGGCGGGCCTCGGGCGAGGGCTGCAATTCGAGCTGTTCCGACCCGGCCAGGTCGTCGTCAAGGACTACTACGCCGAACTGCCGATCTCGATCAAGGTGACCGGGCGCTACCACGACATCGGGGCCTTTGCCGCGGACATTGCCAATCTGTCGCGCATCGTCACCTTGCACAACATGAACATCACGGCCGACAGAGGCAAGGACGCCGCGGGCATCCTTTCCATGGAAGCGACCGCGCGAACCTACCGCTATCTCGACGCGGCGGAAGTGGAGCAAGTCCGCAAGAGCGCCGAGAAGGGCAAGCCGGGAGCGGCCAAGAAATGATGCGCAGATTCCCGCTCCGGGCCGGTGCCGTCCTCTTCGCGGCCACGATGCTCGCCGCGTGCAGCGGCGAACAGGAAGAGCTCCAGCAGTGGATGGAGCAGCAAAAGCGCGAAGTCAAACCGAGCGTCCCGCCGCTGTCGCCTCCGAAGAAGTTCGACCCCCAGCCCTACACCGCGCTGACGGGGGTCGATCCGTTCAGTACCCAGAAGCTGACCGTCGCGCTCAAGCAGGAGGCCCGGCAGCCGAATTCCATGCTGTCCGCCGAGATCAACCGGCGCAAGGAGCCTCTCGAGGCCTATCCGCTGGACAGCATGAGCATGGTGGGCAGCGTCGTGAAGCAGGGCCGTCAGTACGCGCTGCTGAAGGTCGACAACCTGCTGTACCAGGTGAAGGTGGGGGACTACCTCGGCCAGAACTACGGAAAGATCACCAAGATCACCGAGACCGAAATTTCTCTCAGAGAGATTGTCCAGGACGCAGCGGGCGAATGGATTGAGCGCCCCAGCTCTCTCCAGCTCCAGGAGAAAGCGCGATGAAGAGCATGCAGGAGATACGAATCATGGCGAATTGGCGGGCGGGGCTACTCGCGCTTGCGATGTTGTTCGGCGCAGCGGCCCCCGCTCTCGCGCAGAACGCGATCCAGTCGATCAACAGCACGCAGCAGGCGGGCGCGGAGGTCGTGCGCATCGAGTTGTCGCAGCCCTTGTCCGGTGTCCCGAACGGATTCTCGGTGCAGACCCCGCCCCGGGTCGCGGTCGACCTGCCGGGCGTGACGAATGCGCTGGGCAAGTCCACCGTCGAGATCAACCAAGGAAACCTGCGCTCGATCAACGTCGCCCAGTCCGGCGACCGCACCCGCCTGGTCCTCAACCTGAGGCAGCCTGCGAACTACCAGGCGCAGGTGCAGGGCAAGGTGCTGCTCCTGGTCCTGGAGGCGCCCGCCGGCATGGCCGCCGCGGCCGCCACGAGCAACGCCGCCACCGGCGAGCCCGTGCATTTTGCCGAGAGCCTGAACCGCGCGCCGGTGGCGCTGCGCGACATCGACTTCCGCCGAGGCCCGGACGGCGCCGGCCGGGTCGTGGTCGACCTGCCCAACAACCAGGTCGGCGTCGACATTCGCCAGCAGGGACAGAGTCTGGTGGTGGAATTCCTGCGCTCGACGCTGCCGGATGCCCTGCGCCGCCGCATGGACGTGACCGATTTCGGCACCCCCGTGCAGACCGTGACCGCCACCCAGAACGGAGATCGCGTTCGCCTCACGGTGGTACCGCACGGTGCCTGGGAGCACAGCGCCTACCAGAGCGACAACCAGTTCGTGCTGGAAGTGCGGCCGCAGAAGATCGACCCCAACAAGCTGACGCAAGGCCCGGGCTATTCGGGTGAGAAGCTGTCGCTCAACTTCCAGAACATCGAAGTGCGGGCGCTGCTGCAGGTGATCGCCGACTTCACCAACTTCAACGTCGTCACCAGCGACTCCGTGACCGGCAACGTGACCCTGCGCCTGAAGGACGTCCCCTGGGACCAGGCGCTGGACATCATCCTGCAGGCGAAGGGCCTGGGCTTGCGCAAGTCGGGCAATGTGATCTGGATCGCGCCCAAGGACGAGCTGGCCGCCAAGGAGAAGGTGGATCTCGAGTCGAAGGCGCAAATCGCTGCGCTCGAGCCTGTCCGGACCCAGTCGTTCCAACTCAACTACACCAAGGCCGAAGAAGTCGCTAAGGGGTTGACCGGCCAGTCGACCGGTGGCGGCGGCAGTGGCACTGCTACCCGCATCCTGTCGCCGCGCGGCAGCGTGATTTTCGAGACGCGCACCAACCAACTGTTCGTCAGCGACATTCCGTCGAAACTGGAAGAGATTCAGGCGATGATCGCCAAGATCGACATCCCGGTTCGGCAGGTGCTGATCGAAGCGCGCATCGTGATCGCCAACGACACCTTCGGGCGCTCGCTCGGTGTCAAGCTCGGCGCCACCGACTTGCGTGGCCTTCGCGGCGGAACGCCCGGCTACTCGGTCGGAGGCAACAACTACGTGACGATCGGTGGCAACTATTCGAACGTGGGCGTGCAGACGCTCCAGACGCCCAACACTCCGACGAGCTACCTGCCGGACTCGCAATTCGTCAACCTGCCCGCGATCGGCCAGAACAACTTCAATCCGGCAACCTTCGCGGTGTCGCTGTTCAACGCGGCGTCGAACCGCTTCCTCAACCTCGAGATCTCCGCGCTCGAAGCCGACGGCAAGGGCAAGGTCGTGTCGAGCCCGCGGGTGGTGACAGCCGACCAGGTGAAGGCGCTGATCGAGCAGGGTGAGGAGTTGCCCTACCAGACCGCCACGTCCAGCGGCGCCACTGCGCTGCAATTCCGCAAGGCCAACCTCAAGCTCGAAGTCACGCCGCAGATCACGCCCGAAGGCAACGTGATGCTCGACGTCGACGTCAACAAGGACAGCGTGGGTCGCTCCACGGCTGCCGGTTTCGCCATCGACACCAAGCACGTCAAGACGCAGGTGCTGGTCGAAAACGGCGGCACGGTCGTGATCGGCGGCATCTTCGAGCAGACGGACCGCGAAGACGTCACGAAGGTGCCGCTGCTGGGCGATGTGCCCTACCTCGGCAATCTTTTCAAGACGAAGACGCGTACCGCCAACAAGACGGAATTGCTGATCTTCATCACGCCGAAGGTCGTGAGCGATCGCTCGGCCGCGCGCTGATCTTCGTCGCGGCACCAACGGGTTTCGAAAGAGTTTCCTGATGACCAAGCTGAAATGGGTGGCGGCTCCGTTGAGCGCGATCTTCCTGTTCGCCTGCGGCGGCGGTGGTGGCAGCTCCGGCTCCGCGCCCTTCACCGACACCGGAGCGGGAGCGCCCCCCTTCGGCAGCGGCAGCGGTACGGGCGGCGGCACGGGAGCCACCGGCGACGGTACGCGGCCTGCGGCCGACCCGACCGTCGTGGTGAGCACAGCTGCCGTCCAGGGGGAAGTATCCGACGCGATCACCGGGGCCGCGCTTGGCGGTGCGACGGTCGACTTGGGGACCGCCACTCTCACCACCGACAGTTCCGGCTTCTTCGCGCAGGCGACCTTTGCTGCGACGGCACGCCTCGTGCAAAAGGCATCCGACTCGGGCTATGAGGACGTCTACGTTCCGACCCCCGTGGTGACGGGCATTCCGTCGGTGAGTGTTCTGAAACTGGCCCCGAACGGCCCCTCGAGCACCTTGACGGGAACCACCGGCGGCGAGGTGTCGGCGACCAGCGGGCCGGCCCACGTGACCTTTGCGGCCAACGCCCTCGTCGATGGCACGGGCGCCGTGTCGACCACCGGCGTGTCGGTTCGGCTGACCGCACTCAACCCCGGCAGCGATCCCTACGCGCTGTCGGGCGACTACACGTCCAGCACGGGCGAATCGCTCGAGGCCTTCGGAGCCGCGATCCTGTCGAACGCAGGCAACCTGCAAATCGATGCCGCACTTCCGGCGGTCCTTCGCGTCCCTGTGAGCACGCGCTCGACGACCTCTCCGGCAACGGCCAACCTGTACTACCTCGATTCGAGCACCGCGTCGTGGGTCCAGGACGGCACGGCCACGCTCGTCGCCACCGATCCGGCCGCCGCGTATTACCAGGGCAATGTGTCGCGCTTCGGCCAATGGCTGGTGGCGCAGCCGATCGCTTCAGCGGTGCAGATCCAGGGCTGCGTCCAGGACGATTCCGGCGCGGCCGTGGCCAATGCGAGGATCACCGCCGAGGGCATCAGCTACACCGGCCTCGCCTACGCGATGACGGATGCTGGCGGCCTTTTCTCCGTCCCGGCCAAGCCCAGCAGCCAGTTGCTGGTCAGCGGCCGCCGCGGCGCGGTGTTGACCAACGCGGCGTCGGTGGCGACGCTCGGCGCCAACGTCAACTTGTCGCCTTGCCTCACGCTGCCGAGCTCGAACGCGGCGACGGTTCGACTGACCTGGGGCGCCAGCCCCAGCGACATCGACTCGCACCTCCTGGTCCCCGGCGGCTTCCATGTGTACTACGCGAGCAAGGGACAGCTGACGGGCGAGCCGTACGCAAGCCTGGACGTCGATGACGTGACCAGCTACGGCCCGGAGATCACGACGATCCGACGTCCGAAGGTGGGCATCTATCGCTTCTACCTTCACAACTTCTCGGGGACCTTCAGCCCCGGCATGACAGGTTCTCCGACACGCGTGGAGCTCAACTATCTCGGGCGCACGGTGGCGTTCTCCCCGCCGGCCGGCGAGGGCAGCAACCGGTACTGGCACGTGTTCGATATCGAGGTCGGGGCCAACTGCTCGATGACTCTGTATCGCTACAACCGCTTCCGCTCCGACGAGCCGACCAATCCGAACGGTTCCACCGCGGCGCAGGAGTGTGTTCCGGCGTGACGCGCCGGCGCGCGCCGGCGGCAGCCAGGTGAAGCGGTCGGACTTGCAGTGAAGACGGCGTGCTCATATCGCTGATCGGCATGCCCGGCGGTGGCAAGTCCACCGTCGGCCGGCAACTGGCCAAGCGCCTCGGTGTCCCGTTCACCGACACGGACGCTGTCATCGAGCAGCGCATCGGCCAATCGATCAGGCTCTTCTTCGAACGCGAGGGTGAAGAACGCTTTCGCGACATCGAGCAGGAAACACTCGAGCAGCTTTCGGCCGGATCAGGGGGCGTGCTCGCCACCGGAGGCGGGGTGGTGCTGCGAGAGCGCAATCGGCAACTCCTGCGCGAACGGACGACCGCCGTCTATCTCAAGTCGACGCCCGAGGAACTGGCGCGCCGGTTGCGGCACGATACGCATCGCCCGCTGCTGCAGGTGGCCGACCCGCTGGCCCGACTGCGCGCGCTCTTTGCCGAGCGTGACCCGCTGTACCGCGCCACCGCACACTTCGTCGTCGAAACGGGGCGCCCATCGATTCCGACGCTGGTCAACATGATCCTCATGCAGCTCGAGCTGGCGGGCCTGGTCGATCCGAGTGCCGTGCCGGCGGTCGTGGGGCGCGGCGAGCTGCCTTGAACGGCCGCGGCGTAAACTGCGCCGCATGACGGACATCGCCTGCGAGAAGGTCGCCATCGAACTCGGCGACCGCAGCTACGACCTGCTGATCGGGCCAGCGCTGCTGGGCCGAACCGACTCCTACGACGGGCTGCCGATCGGCAGCACGGTGCTCATCGTCACCAACACGACGGTGGCGCCCTTGTACCTCGCTGCACTTCGAAAAGCGCTTTCCCCGCTGTGCCGGGACGTGCGCCATCTCGAGCTGCCCGACGGCGAAGCCTTCAAGGACTGGACGACGCTGAACCGCATCTTCGACGCCTTGCTCGAGGGCGGCTGCGATCGCAAGACCACCTTGTTCGCGCTGGGCGGCGGGGTCGTCGGCGACATGACGGGGTTCGCAGCGGCGTGCTATATGAGGGGCGTTCCCTTCGTGCAGGTGCCCACGACGCTGTTGGCACAAGTGGATTCGTCGGTCGGCGGCAAGACGGCCATCAATCATCCCCTCGGCAAGAACATGATCGGCGCGTTCCATCAGCCGATGCGGGTCATCGCCGACCTCGACGTGCTGCGCACGCTGCCGTCGCGCGAAGTGGCGGCCGGCCTGGCCGAGGTCATCAAGTACGGCCCGATCGCCGACCAGCCCTTTCTCGATTGGATCGATGCGCATCTGCCGCAGCTGCTGGCGCTCGAGCCTGCCGCGCTCGCGCATGCGGTGAAGCGCTCGTGCGAGATCAAGGCGTGGGTCGTCGGCCAGGACGAGCGTGAGTCGGGCCTGCGCGCGATCCTCAATTTCGGCCACACCTTCGGCCATGCGATCGAAGCGGGCCTGGGCTACGGGCAATGGCTGCACGGCGAGGCCGTGGGCTGCGGCATGGTCATGGCAGCGCAGCTGTCGCAACGCCTGGGGCTCATCGATGCCGGTTATGCCGCCCGGCTCACCGACATCGTTGCCCGCGCGGGCCTGCCGGTGCGAGGCCCTGCGCTGGGAGCGAACCGCTACCTGGAGCTCATGCGGCACGACAAGAAGGCCGAAGCGGGCGACATCCGGTTCGTGGTGATCGAATCGCCCGGCCGCGCGATCGTTCGCTCGGCGCCGGATGCGCTGGTGCGCGAGGTGCTCGACGCCTGCACCGACTGAGGCGAACCTCGGCCGCGCGCCCATGTTGCAGCCCTATGCGAGCCGCCCGCAGCAGTCGAGGGGGCGACGTCGCGCCGAACCGCCGGCGCCCACCCGCGACGACTTTCAGCGCGATCGCGACCGCATCGTGCACAGCACGGCCTTTCGTCGCCTGGTCTACAAGACACAGGTCTTCCTGAACCACGAAGGCGATCTGTTTCGCACGCGGCTCACGCATTCGCTCGAGGTGGCGCAACTCGGCCGTTCGATGGCGCGCTCGCTTGGCCTCAACGAGGACCTGGTCGAAGCCATCGCGCTCGCACATGACCTCGGGCACACGCCGTTCGGTCACGCGGGACAGGACGCGCTCGCCGAATGCGCACGAAAGGCGGCGCCGGGAACGGGGGACTTCGAGCACAACCTGCAGAGCCTGCGCGTGGTGGACCAGCTAGAGGAACGCTATCCGGACTTCGATGGCTTGAACCTGACCTTCGAGACGCGCGAGGGCATCCTGAAGCATTGCTCCGTTCGCAACGCCCGGCGCCTGTGCGCTCTCGAGCCGGGCGGCGTGGCGCAGCGGTTCATCGACGGTACCCGCCCCAGCATGGAGGCCCAGCTGTGCAACCTGGCCGACGAGATCGCATACAACGCCCACGATTGTGACGACGGCGTGCGCTCCGGCCTGATCACGGTCGAGCAGCTCGAGGAGGTACCGCTGTTCGCGACCCACTGCGCGGCCGCGCGCCATGAGCACGCAGGCCTCGCGGGACGGCGCCTGCTGTTCGAAAGCGTTCGCCGCATGCTGTCGCATCATGTCTACGACGTGATCGAGTCGACCCGCGCCGCTGTCGACGAGTGCGTCCCGCAGTCGGCCGACGCAGTGCGACAGGCGCCGACGCTCGTGCGATTCAGTGCGCCCATGCGCGAGCAGGGCGCCGCATTGAAGAAGTTCCTGCACGCGCGCCTGTACCGCCACCCGCAAGTGGTCGACACGACCGAACGCGCGAAACAGGTCATTCGCGAGCTGTTCGACTCCTACCTGAACGATCCGGTCCAGATGCCTGCGGCCTTCGGCGCCCAGGCCGACAGCGTGGTGGCGGTGACCGACTACATCGCGGGCATGACCGATCGGTTCGCGCTCAAGGAGCATCAGCGGCTCACCGGGCGGAGCGTCTTCTGATGCCCCGCGGCGAGGTGTGATGGCTCGCCTGCCGCGCCTGGCTCTGGCCGGATATCCGCATCTGCTGTTGCAGCGGGGGCACGGCAGCGGCCCCGTCTTCCAGGACCCGGGCGACTACGAGCTTTACCTGACGGCGCTGCAGCGCGCCGCCACCGAGCATCGCGTCGCGATCCATGCCTATGCCTTGCTCGACGACCGCGTGCTGCTCCTCGCGACGCCGCAGACCGACGTCGGGCTCGGCCGCATGCTGCAATCGCTGGGGCGGCGGTTCGGCGCCGAGGTGAATCGTCGCCGCGGCCGTCGCGGAACCCTGTGGGACGGCCGCTTCAAGTGCACCGTTCTCGACGCCGAGACGCGCCTGCTCGATTGCATCCGCTATGTCGAGCTCGCGCCCGCCGCAGCGGGCCAGGCGCAGGAGGCGCTGGACCAGGCCTGGTCCAGCGCGGCGCACCATGCCGGCCGGCGCACCGATCCGCTGGTGACGGAGCACCCCCTCTACTGGCGCCTGGGCAACACGCCGTTCGAGCGCGAGGCGCGGCACCGCGAGCTGCTGGCCGAACCGCTGCCCAGGACGCTGGCGCGCCAGATCGAGGACGCGCTCCAGAAGGGCTGGGCGCTGGGATCCGAGGGGTTCTTGAAGGCCGTCGCCGCATCGACCGACCGCCCGTTGACACCGAGGCCGAGAGGGCGGCCGCGTCGGGCCGCTCCGGCCGAATAAAGAGTGTCCCCAATTAATTCAGTGAGGAAGGCTAGCCTTACGTAATTGAAGACTGTCACCAATTAATAGCCCTTGAGCTCCATGCTGCATCGCAGTATTCTGGCGGCGAACTTTCAGTCATTTTGGAGCGACGCCATGAACAAGGCCGCCAGCCCGGCAAGCAGCCAGGCAGAAGAACTGCGCGAAAGCGCCCAACGCGGCCTGTACGACCCGGCCAATGAGCACGACGCCTGCGGCGTCGGATTCGTCGCCCACATCAAGGGCGGCAAGGCGCACAGCATCATCGAGCAGGGCCTCAAGATCCTCGAGAACCTGGATCACCGCGGCGCGGTGGGCGCCGACAAGCTGATGGGCGACGGCGCCGGCATCCTGATCCAGATCCCC
>DATFAY010000080.1:0-7053 GCA_035254085.1 Piscinibacter sp. | reverse complement strand
CCGCGCACCTTGATCACGCCGAGCACCGTCTCGGGCAGGATGCGGTCCCAGCCGTCGCGCAGGGCCACGTCGTCCATCGGGTTGAGCATGCCCTGGTCGACCATGTCCAGGAACTGCTTGGAGGTGTTGAACTGCGCGGCGGTGGGCGGGTTGCCGCCGACGATCCGGTTGATCGCCACCGCGCGCGCCTGCTCGCCCAGCGCCACCGCCATGTCCACCCACACGCCGCCGGCGGCGCGATAGGCGTCGGCCAGCGTCTTCACCGCCGCCGACTCGCCGCCGGAGGTCCACCAGTGGATGACCTCGGCACGCGGACCCGGCGCCGGCGGGTGGGCCTGCGCGTGCAGGTTGGCGGCGAACAGCGCCGTGCAGGCGGCGAGGGCGATCTTGAGGAGCTTCATGGTGTCCATCCTCCGTTCAGCCATGGAGAAAGCCGGCATACCAACGACCGCTGTCCTTGAGCGTGCGTTGCTGCGTCTCGAAGTCCACATAGGCGAGTCCGAAGCGGCGGGTGTAGCCCTCCGCCCATTCGAAGTTGTCCAGCAGGCTCCATGCGAAATAGCCTTTCAATGGCACGCCGACATCACGTGCCTCGCGTGCGGCCAGCAGGTGGCGGATCAGGTAGCGGCGCCGCTCGACGTCCATCACGCGCCCGTCGGGACGCAGGACGTCGTCATAGGTGGAGCCGTTCTCGGTGAGGTAGATCTCGGGCGGCGCCCAGTCGTGGTGGACGCGGCGAAGCAGGGTCACGAGGCCTTCGGGCGAGACCTCCCAGCCGAACGCGGTGCATTCCACGCCGGGTCGCGAAACCACTTCGGCGCCGAGCGGCCATTCGCTGCGCGCCTCTTGCACCACCTCGGGAAAGTAGTAGTTGATGCCGAGGAAGTCGGTCTTGGCGGCGA
This sequence comes from Piscinibacter sp., assembly GCA_035254085.1. GTDB lineage: Bacteria > Pseudomonadota > Gammaproteobacteria > Burkholderiales > Burkholderiaceae_C > Albitalea. The sequence continues at coordinate 6,151 of DATFAY010000080.1, read as the reverse complement.
TGGTCGGCAGGTCGCCGTAGAACACCGCCGGAGCGTCGGGGCCGAGCAGGTCCCAGGTGTCGCTCGGATAGCCCTTGCCGTACAGCGGATCGAGGAACCATCGGTTTCTCAGGCCGTCGCGCCGTTCGGCGGCGCGGGCGTCGGCCTCGCTCGGCGAGGCGGGCACGATGGGATGCAGGCTGAGCGCGATGCCCACCTTGGCGCCCGCGCTGTTGCGCCGGATCGCCGGCACGGCCAGGCCATGCGAGAGCAGCAGATGGTGCACCACCTGCAGCGCCGTCTTCCACGAGCGGATGCCGGGCGCGTGCGCGCCTTCGTGGTGGCCGAGGAAGGCGGTGCACCAGGGCTCGTTGTGGGTCATCCAGTGCTTGACCCGGTCGCCGAGCTTGCGCGTCACGATGTCGGTGTAGTCGACGAAGGCGTCGACCGTGTCGCGCACGGCCCAGCCGCCGCGGCCTTGCAGCGCTTGCGGAAGGTCCCAGTGATACAGGGTCACCCACGGCTCGATGCCGCGTTCGAGCAGGCCGTCGACCAGGCGCGAGTAGAAGTCCAGGCCCCGGGCGTTGGGGCCGCCGCGGCCCGTCGGCTGGATGCGCGGCCAGGCGATCGAGAAGCGATAGGCGTTGACGCCGATCTGGCGAGCCAGGTCGAGGTCGTGCGGCCAGCGGTGATAGTGATCGCAGGCGATGGCGCCGCTGCTGCGGTCGCGGATGGTGCCCGGCGTGGCGCAGAAGCGGTCCCAGATGGATTCGCCGCGGCCGTCTTCGCCGACCGCGCCCTCGATCTGGTAGGACGAGGTGGCGCAGCCCCAGCGGAAATCCGCGCCGAAGTCGCGGCGCGCGAGGCCGGCGCCGAGCTCGGGTTCGTTCGTATGCATGGTGTCCTGAAGTGGTTCGTCTCGGGTCAGGGGGAGCGTCAATGGACCGCGCGCCGGACGTCGCGGCACGCGAGCGCATCGGCGTCGCGCGCTGCGGCGGCCACCACGCGGATGTCGGCGAATGCAGCAGAGAACGCGCCGGTCGTGGATACGCTGAAGGGGACGTCGATGCGGCTGAGGTCGGCGCCGTCTTGCGCGAAGCACGCCAGCGGCACCTTCACGACCCGGCGCGTCCCCGTCGGCAACTTGGAAAGAACGTCCGTCAGGTCCACGGCGCCGGCGCAGTCGCGGCCGCAGGCCATCTGCAGCGTCACCGGCGCCTGGGGCCGGCGCACGACGACGACGTCGAACTGCAGCGCGGCGTCGGGATAGACGTTGAGCGCGGCCGGCTGGGCCGAGCGCGCGAGCAAGCGCGCGCTGCCCGACCAGGTGACGAGCCGCGCATCGTGCTGGGTGTTGATCTCGCTCGTTTCCACCCGGATGTCGGGATGGGTGGCCGGGCGTTCGATCACGCTGGACGGCTCGTCGTCGAGCTCGGTCTCGTTCCAGCCATCGCCCGCGGCGGCCACCAGCAGGCCGTAGGGTGCGCGCGCCGACTGCTTGAAGATGGGCATCTCGCTTTGCGCCGCGCAGCCGCCGCTCGCGTCGCTCACCGAGATCCGGCCGAGCCGCGCGTGGTCGGCATGGCCGAGGCCCGCACCGCGCGCGAACAGCGGCGCGGGCCGCGCGCTGCGCGCGTCCTGCGGGATCGGGCAAGGCGAGCCGGGCCACGGGAAAGGGAGCCGGCCGACGAAGTCGTGGTCGATGCCGCCGTCGGCGCGCCGAAAGAGGACGTCCGCGACACCCTTGCCCTCGGTCCCGGGAAGCCAGGCCGCGACGAAGGCATCCGAGCGATTGAGCAGGTCGTTCACGTACAGGGGCCGGCTGGCGACCAGCACCGTCACCACCGGCGTGCCGCGGCCCGAGACCGCGTCGAGCACGGCGAGATCCTCGGGATAGCGGCTGCTGTGCCGCAGCGTGCCCGAGGGCGGGATGTCGCCGTTGCCTTCGGCGAACGGGGTTTCGCCGATCACCGCGATGACGACATCGAACTTGGCGGCATCCAGGCCCTTGGCGTCCTGGCTGAAGGAGACCTGGCCCGCGCCGGCGGCCTCTTCGATGCCCGCGAGGAGCGTGTCGCCGTTCGGGAAATCGGCGTTGCGGTTGCTGGTGCCCTGCCAGGTCAGCGTCCAGCCGCCGGTCTGGTTCGCCAGGCTGCGCGCGCTCTTGCCGACCACCAGCACGCGCTTGCCGCGCTGCAGCGGCAGCACGTCGCCATCGTTCTTCAGCAGCACCAGCGACTTGCGCACCGCCTCGCGCGCGAGCGCACGCGAGCGCAGCGCCGCAGCGTCGCCCGCATGGACGTTGTCCTGCGGGCCCTTGGCGAACAGGCCGGCGCGCAGCTTGACGCGGACGATGCGGGTCACGGCATCGTCGATGCGGGCCATCGGGATCTCGCCGCGGCGCACTTGCGCCACGGTGTTGGCGATGAAGGCCTCCCAGTCCTCGGGCACCATGACCATGTCGATGCCGGCGTTGATCGCCTGCGGGCAGCTCGCGTTGCTGCAGCCCGGCACCTGGCCGATGCCGTTCCAGTCGGAGACGACGAAGCCGTCGAAGCCAAGCCGGGTCTTGAGCAGGTCGGTGAGCAGCAGGCGGCTGCCATGCACCTTGCCATGGTCCACGCCGGCGGCGACGTCGTTCCAGCTGCTGAACGAGGCCATGACGGTCTGCACGCCGGCGCCGAGGGCGGCGACGTGGCCGCGGCCGTGGACGTCGAGCAAGGTGGCCGGCGTCGCTTCGGTGACGCCCTGGTCGCGCCCTTGGGCGGTGCCGCCGTCGCCGATGAAATGCTTGGCGGTCGCCACGACGTTCGCGTCGTCGTCGAAGCGGCCTTGCAGCCCTTGCACGTACGCGCCGGCGTAGGCGCCGACGAGGCCCGGGTCGTCGGAGAAGCTCTCGTAGGTGCGGCCCCAGCGGGCATCTTGCGCCACCGCGAGCGTGGGCGCGAAGACCCACTGGATGCCGGTCGCGCGCACCGCGCGGCCGGTGGCGGCGCCGATTCGCCGCACCAGCGCCGGGTCGTGGGCGGCGCCCAGTCCGATGTTGTGGGGGAAGACGGTGGCGCCGAACGCGTTGTTGTGGCCGTGGACCGCGTCGGTGCCCCAGATGACGGGCACCTTGATGGCCATGTCGGTGGCCATGGATGCATCGTGGAACTGCCGCGCCAGCGCGAGCCAATCGGAGGCGGACGCGTCCTTCTTGCCGTGGGGCCAGGAGCCGCCGCCGTTCAGCACGGAGCCGATGTAGTGGCGCCGGACCTGCTCCGGTGTGATGTAGCGGATCTCGGCCTGGGTCATCTGGCCGACCTTCTGCTCCAGCGTCATGCTGCGCACGATCTGCGCCGCGCGCGCCTCGATGGACCGGTCACGCTCGGGCGAGGCGCAACCGGCCACCGCCGCGGCCAGCATCGCGGTGCCGACCAGCGCTGGAAGCCGCGATGACCGATGAGAAGGGATCTGCAAGACAGGACCTTGAACGCGCCAGATGTTTTCGGCGATCGGCCGAAAGGGCCGACACCCTGGCCCGCTCGTGACGGGCCGAGGGTGTCGTTCATGCCGGCGCTACAGCTTGTAGTTCACGCCGAGCAGGGTTTGGCGCCCGTACTTGTTGTACTCCTGGGGTGCGACCACGCCGCCCGGGAAGTCGTTGGTCTGCTGCGTCGCGTAGCCCGAGTTGGTCAGGTTGTTGACCTGCAGCAGGACCGACAGGCCCTTCAGCCGCCCTTCGTTGAAGTCGTACGAGAACTGGACGTCGGTCTGCCGGTCGGCCAGGATCACCGGGAACTCGCGCGCCTGGTGAAGGCCGCTCACTTCGCCGCGGAACTTCGAGCGATAGCGCTCGCTGATGCGCGTGGAGAAGCCGCCCCGTTCGTAGTACAGCGTCAGGCCGCCGACCACCCGCGACAGGCCCGGCAGCGGCTGGCTCGATCCGGGACCCTCGGGCTGGATGTTGCTGTCGGTGTACGAGGCGCTCGCGACGACGCCGAAGCCGTCGAGCATCCTGTTCACCAGCCCGCCCTCCAGTGAGGCGCTCAGCTCGACGCCCTTGATGTTGCCGCCCTGGCCGTTCGCCGGACGCGTGAAGGTGCCGATCGGCGAGGGCGGCGTGGGCAGGCTGCTGGTGTTGGGAATGCCCGTGAAGTCGTAGTCGCTGGTCTGTTGGTAGATGTAGGTGGACAGGTCCTTGTAGAACGCGGCGCCGGCGATGTAGCTGCGCTTGCCGAAGTACTTCTCCAGCGACAGGTCGAACGAGGTGGCGCGCCAGGGCTTGAGGTCCGGGTTGCCGCCGCTGCCGCTCCACTTGGGTGTTCCCGTGCTGCTGATGCTGACGTCGGCTCCTGCACGCATGTCGTCCATGCGCGCACGTGCCAGCGTCTTGGCCACGCCCATGCGAAGGTATTTGTCGCCGCCGAGTTCGAAGTTCAGGTTCGCGCTGGGCAGGACGTCGTTGTAGGTCGTGCCGCGCGTGGTGTCCGCGTCGACGCCTTGGAGCCGGGAGATGCCATGCGAGCTCTGGTCGGTGTGCACCAACTGCACGCCGGCGTTGCCGTGCACCGGGATGCCGTTGAAGCTCGTATCCAGCCCGAGCTTGACGAAGGCGGTGGTCACCTTCTCGAAGACCTCGTAGTTGCGCTTGGTGACCTGGTCGAGCGCTTGCGGCACGAGGTCGTACTGGCTGGCGAGCGCGCCCATGACGTCATAGGCCAGCACACCCGGGATGCCGGCGAAGCCCAGCGATGTCGCCGGCTGCACCAGGCCCGGCGCGACCGCGACCGGCGTGCGGCCGTTCTTCAGGTTCGCTGCCAGCTCGTTCATCTGGCGGTCTTTTTCCCGCGAGGTGTAGTCGAGGCCGAAGTCCACGTTGGAGAACGCGCCGTCCAGGTCGCGCGTGGCCACCAGCCGCAGGCTCTTCAGCTCGTCGACGGCCTTGGGTTTCTTCCACAGGCCGTCGTGGCCCCAGTCGCCTTGCGCGTCCGTGAGCAGCACGGTGGCGGGATTGGCGTAGTCCTGGCCGGGCACCAGCGACGGGAAGCCCGGACCCACGGGGATGCTTTCCTTGAACGTGCCGCTGCCGCGCGGCAGGATGCCGGCGTAGGTTTCGATGACGTTTTCCTGACGGTCGGCGCGCGAGTAGCCCACGTCGGCGGTGCCGGTCCACTTGTCGGCGAGCCGGCCCTTGAGGTTCCAGCCCACCGACTTCAACTCGTCTTCACGCGTGTTGTCGTCGTTGCGCACCGTCATGGTGGCGTTGGCGAGGTCGGCCGAGGTGACCAGCGTCGCGCCGCCCACGTTGGTCGTTCCGACGTTGCTGTAGGCGACGCCCGGCCGCCCGCTCCACCCCTCCGCCAGGCCGCCCATGAGGCCGCGCATGGTCTCGTTCTTCTTGAACTTGGAGTAATAGAGATCGACCGTGCTGTGCAGGTCCTTGCTCGGCTTGTACTCGAGCACGGCCATCAGGCCGTCGCGTTTCTGGCTGCTGGAGATCGCCTCCGCCTCGAAGCCGTTGAGCACGGTGGCCCCGGCGGGCACGCCGGTCGCCTGCGAGCAGCCCCATTCCGGGTGCGCGGTGCAATCGGCATTGAGCTTGCCGTAGCCCCAGGCCTTGTAGTGCAGCTCCTGCAGCGGCGAGTCCAGGTGCGCAAAACCGAGCGCCACGCCCACCGTGTTGTCGGCGAACTGGTCGATGTACGAGGCGCTGAACCGATTGCCGGTCGCGCTGGTGTTGGCGTTCAGCTTGCCGTTCGAATTCGATTCCGCACGCGCGTTGAACACGACCTTGCGGCCGCGCACGTCGAGCGGGCGGATGGTGTGCAGGTCGATGGTGCCCGACAGGCCCTGCCCGATGATCGACGCGTCGGGGGTCTTGTAGACGGTCGCGCTGTTGAGCAGCTCGGACGGGAACTGGTCGAACTCGACCGAGCGGTTGTCGCCGGTGGTCACTTGCTGTCGGCCGTTGAGCAGGGTGCCGGCGAAGTCGGGCGAGAGGCCGCGGATCGCGATGACCTGCGAACGGCCGGCGACGCGCTGGCCAGCCAGGCCGGGCAGCCGCGCCAGCGACTCGGCGATGCTCACGTCGGGCAGCTTGCCGATGTCTTCGGCCGACACGGCCTCGACGATCGAATCCGAATTGCGCTTGGTGGCGACCGACGATTCGATGCCGTGCCGGATGCCG
>DATFAY010000079.1:0-3247 GCA_035254085.1 Piscinibacter sp. | reverse complement strand
AAACCGCGAGCCTCCGCGAGTGGAGCGGCCACCTGTCTAACAATGTCTGCCGCGAGGCTATCCTGCCCTCAAACCCGAACGAGGCAATACCTTCGGCGTGCCGAAGGTTTGGAGTCCGTTGTCCGACAGGCAGATCGCCGCGCATCCGGATCGATGCTGGCCGACATTCGCCCAGTGCAGCCCGCAGAACCTTCGGCACGCCGAAGGTTCCCATCAAGTGACGGCACAATCGCGCTCGCCCGAATGGCGGGCGTTGTCGAAAGAATGAATGAACCGCGTAGAACTGATTGAGCTCATCGCCAAGCAACACAGCCTCACCAAGGCCGAAGCCGGTCGCGTGCTGGCCACCGTCCTGGATGCCGTCGTGACCACCGTGAAGAAGGGCGGCACCGTGACCCTTCCGGGCTTCGGCTCGTTCAAGCAGACCGCGCGGGCTGCCCGCACCGGCCGCAACCCCGCCACCGGCGACAAGATCAAGATCGCCGCGGTGAAGCTGCCCAAGTTCACCGCCGGCTCTGCCTTCAAGGCCGCTGTCGACCCCAAGGCCGCGGCTCGCAAGGCCGCCAAGGTCGCCGCCAAGCCTGCCAAGAAGCCGGCCGCGAAGAAGCGCTGAGGCACTGCCCCAGCAAACGCCCTTCGATTGACCGAGGGGCGTTTTTTTCTTTGACTAGGGCATCGAAGACTCTTCGGCGTGCCGAAGAGTCCCCGGCCAAACCTTCGGCACGAAGGTTTGATCGAGCCGACCGGGTTTGCGCGGCGGGACGCCCGTAGCACTAAAGTGCTACAGTGCAGATTCGAGCCGGAGCCCCGCCATGTCCACCACCACGATTCGCCTCGAAGACGACCTCAAGGCACGTGTTGCCGCCGCCGCCGAGCGTTCGGGCAAGACGGCGCACGCCTTCATCCTGGATGCGATCGCGCAGACGGTGGAGCAGTCTGAACTGGAGGACGAGTTCCACCAGATCGCCGACGAGCGCTGGTCCACGCTGTTGGCGACTGGCAAGACCGTGCCCTGGGACGACGCCAAGGCATATCTCGAGGCGCGCGCTCGCGGCGCTCGGCCCCGCAAACCAGCCGCACGCAAGCTGGCTCGCTAGCGTTTCGCGCTCGGATGGCCCGCATCGAGCTCGCGCCCGAAGTCTTCGATGACTTCGACCGGTTCTTCCACCACCTGGCCGAGTTTGGTGTGGAGGGCCTGGCCGACCGGGTCGCCGAGATCGTCCAGTCGATCCAGGTCCTGACGCACAGCCCGCTCATCGGACGCAAGGTCAAGGGCGGCAAGCGCGAGCTGGTGATCGGCCAAGGCGCCAGGGGCTGCGTGGCCCTGTACCGCTTCGTGGCGGACATCGACACCGTCTTCGTTCTGGCGATTCGCAGCCAGCGTGAGGCCGGCTACAAGCACGGCGGTTGAAGGTCGCGGCTGGCAAACCTTTGGCACGCCGAAGGCCATGGCCGCAGCGTCATGTCATGCTAATTCCACGATGATCGAAATAGAATGCAGCGATCCACTCGCACCTGACGTGGCCGACGCTGCGCGGCGTCGAAGAGCCATCCGACCCATGACCACGCACATCCTGATCCTCTGCACCCACAACTCCGCCCGCAGTGTGCTGGGCGAAGGAATGCTGAATCACCTGGCTGCCAGACTCGGCAAGGACGTGCGGGCTCACAGTGCTGGAAGCGCTCCTAGCGGACGCGTCAATGCGTTCGCGGTCGAGGCGCTGAAGAAGGCAGGCATCGACACCAGCAGCGTGCGCAGCAAGAGCTGGGACGAGTTCAGCCGCGACGATGCGCCGCCGTTGTCCATCGTCATCACGGTGTGTGACAGTGCGGCAGCCGAGCAGTGCCCGGTGTTCTTCGGTGCGAACGTCGATGGTGGCGGGCCGCCGGTCAAGGTGCACTGGGGCTACCCGGATCCGTCGAATGCCGAGGGTGGCGACGACGGCAAGCGCCGCGCCTTCGAGCTGACGCGCCAGGCTCTCGGCTACCGCATGCTGCAGCTGCTCGCGCTGCCGCTGGAGACGATGGACCGCGCCGCGCTGCAGGCGGCGCTCACCGAGATCGGCCGCAGCTGAGATGAACACGACCACCATGCCTGCCCGCGTCGGGGCACCTGCGCCGATGAGCACCTTCGAGCGCTACCTCACCGTCTGGGTGTCCCTGTGCATCGTCGTCGGCATCGCCCTCGGCCGGGTGCTGCCCGGCCCGTTCCAGGCCATCGGCCGCATGGAAGTCGCCAGAGTGAATATCCCGATCGGCCTGCTGATCTGGGTGATGATCATCCCCATGCTGCTGAAGATCGACTTCGGCGCGCTTCACCAGGTGAGGCAGCATTGGCGCGGCATCGGCGTCACGCTGTTCGTCAACTGGGCGGTCAAGCCGTTCTCGATGGCGCTGCTGGGCTGGATCTTCATCCGGCAGGTCTTCGCACCGTATCTGCCGTCGGGGCAGCTCGACAGCTACATCGCGGGCCTGATCCTCCTGGCCGCTGCGCCCTGCACGGCGATGGTGTTCGTCTGGAGCCGGCTGACCAACGGCCATCCTCTCTTCACCTTGAGCCAGGTGGCGCTGAACGACACCATCATGGTGTTCGCCTTCGCCCCGATCGTCGCGCTGCTGCTGGGCCTGTCGTCGATCACCGTGCCCTGGGACACGCTGCTGACCTCGGTGGTGCTCTACATCGTGATCCCGGTGGGGATCGCGCAGGCCTGGCGCAAGGCGCTGCTGGCCAAGGGCCAGGCATCGTTCGATGCCGTGCTGGCGAAGATCGGCCCCTGGTCGATCGCCGCGCTGCTCGCGACGCTGGTGCTGCTGTTCGCGTTCCAGGGCGAAGCGATCCTGAAGCAGCCCCTCGTCATCGCGATGCTCGCGGTGCCGATCCTGATCCAGGTGTTCTTCAACTCGGCACTGGCCTACCTGCTGAATCGCCGGCTGGGCGAGTCGCACAGCGTGGCCTGCCCGTCGGCGCTGATCGGCGCGAGCAATTTCTTCGAGCTGGCGGTGGCCGCGGCGATCAGCCTCTTCGGCTTCGAATCGGGTGCGGCGCTGGCCACTGTGGTCGGCGTGCTGATCGAGGTGCCGGTGATGCTGTTGGTGGTGCGCGTGGTCAATCGGACCAAGCCTTGGTACGAGGCGGCGGCGAGGACCTGAGCCGGTGCTCGCCGTGCACGGGGCCGTGACGCGCCGCTGCTTGAATAGATGCAAGCCGAGCGCCACGGTGCCCTTGAAGAGACCGGAGACCACTCGG
>DATFAY010000078.1:0-3765 GCA_035254085.1 Piscinibacter sp. | reverse complement strand
CGCACGATTGAAGTCGGCCGAGCCGAGGGTGCCCAGGTCGGGCGCGATCAGCACGTCGGCGGGCTGCAGCGTCGCCAGGCTGCGCTGCACGTTCTGCTCGGTGAGGATGTTGATCATCTGCGCGGTCAGCCCGCCCACCGAGTTGAGCGCGCTGCGCGGCGACAGCGGCGTGCCGATGTTGACCACGATGACCACGTCGGCGCCCATGGCGCGCGCCACGTCGATCGGCACGTTGTCGACCAGGCCGCCGTCGCCCAGGATGCGACCGTCGACCTCGGTGGGCGCGAACAGGCCGGGCACGCTCATGCTCGCGCGCAGTGCGAGCGCGAGGTCGCCGCCGTCGAGCACGACGGGCCGGCCGCTTTCCATGTCGGTGGCGACGGCGCGAAACGGAATCGGCAGGGCGTCGAAGCGGCGCACGTTGCGCACGGCCAGGGTGCGCTCGCGCAGCAGCGATTCGAGCCCGCGTCCCGACAGCGCGCCCAGCGGCGCGCGCAGCTCGCCGTCGCGCATGCCGATCTCCAGCAGCGGCGCGATCTCGAAGTCCTCCTCCTTGCGCCGCTGCGAGAGGTGCCGGCGCTCGACGCGGCTGGCGAACATCGCGTCCCAGTCGAGCTTGGAGAGCACCGCCTCCAGTCCGTCGGCATCCATGCCGCCGGCATACAGGCCGCCGATGATCGCGCCCATGGACGTGCCGGCGATGACGTCGACCGGCACATGCTCGCGCTCCAGCACCTTGAGCACGCCGATGTGCGCCAGCCCGCGCGCGCCGCCGCCGGAGAGCACCAGGCCGATCTTCGGCCGATGAGGCGGCGCTTGCGGTGCTGCGGCGGGCTGCGCCGTCGCCGCGCCGGCGGCGGCCAGCGCCAACACGCACAGCAGGCGGCGCATCAGGCGGGCTGCGCCAGCTTGTGCACGAGGCTGTCGACCGCGCGCTGCACCAGCGAGACGTCGTCCAGCGGCTTGAACAGCCCTTCTTCGCTCAGGCGCTCGAGCGCGCGCCGCGTCATCGAATGAGCGTGCGCGGGATCGGGCCCGGCAAAGAGGAAGAAGCGGCCGTGCGGACTGCGCCACAGCAACTGGACGCGTGTCCAGCGGCCCTGCAGGAACAGGTGGTGGCGCGATCCGATGGGCAGCGTCTCGATGCGCTGCACCGCCTCGTCGTGTGTCGAGACCGATTCGTGCAGCAGCTCGGCCGGCACGGTTTCCATCGACGCCAGGTCGATCAGCGAGTCGCTGAAAGGCGGCCGGCTCGACGGTGCCCACTCGGTTTCCTCGCGCATGCGCTGCACGATCTGCTCGGCGCTGAGTTCGTCCTCGGGCTGCGGCGCTGGCGGCTTGCTGCCGGGGCGCAGCGCCTCGGCATGCAGGGTCATCAGCTCGTCGAGCGCGAGCTCCTGGTCGGATTCGGGCACGCCCGCCATGGTCATGCCGGCGCGCAGCTTTTGCAGCAGGCCGGGCAGCACCGCCAGCAGGCGCTTGCGGCTTTGCGGATGGTCCGGCAGCTTCAGGCTCCACAGGAGGTCGTCGGTGGCGCGCAAGTACTCTGCGGTGACCTCGCCCTTCTCGCCGTGGCGCAGGATCGACTCGGCCAGCGCCTTGGCCCACAGGCCGCAGATGAAGCGGCGCACCCCGGTGGTGACGCGCACGTTGAGCAGCTGTTCGTGCAGGCGCTCGGCGACCTGCGGCTCGAGCTCGTCGCGCTGCTCGGCGTGGGTGAGCGCGTCGATGCTGGGCTGGACACGCTGCTGCTGCTCGCGCAGTTGCTCGGCCAGGAAGGCATCGAGCCGCGACAGGCTCAGCTTGTAGAGCAGGTCGTCCTGCACCGGCGCGCGGGCGATGTCCTCGGCCAGCTTCTCGCAGTACGCCAGCAGGGCGATCCAGCGCGGGTCCGCCGTGCGGGCGTAGGTTTCGGCCGAGCTGCCGATGCGGTTGATGAGCCGCCACACCGGGTGGTCGTGGGTCTCGAGCATCGTCGGGTCGGCCAGCGCGACCCGCAGGGCCGACACCTGCAAGCGGGCCATCACCGCGCGAAACGCCGGCGGCAGGCGAGCATCGGCGAGCACCGCTTCGAACAGCCGCGACAACAGCTCGACGATCTGCCGGTCCACCGTCTCGAGCGTGCTGGCCATCAGCGTGTCGCGGTGCTCGGCCAGTCGCGGCGAGGCGACGCCGCTCGCTCGCTTCGCGCTGGCCTGCTCGAGCAGCCCCTCCAGGCGCGTGAGGGCCTCGTCGAAACTCGGGCTGAGCGACTGGCTCTGGCGCTGGCGCGCGCGCGGCCCCGCGCCGGCCGCTGCGCCGGACAGCATGCGCGGCAGCAGTTCCTCGAGCATGCCGGGCTTGGTGATGTCGAAGCTGGGGGCTCGATCGACCTTGGGGCCCGGCGCGAGGACGATGGTGCGGTAGATGCCGGGCTCCACCCCCTGCGTTTCGAGGCGGGTGCAGGCGGCAGCCCATGCTGTCTTCAACTGATTGGCCAGGACGGCCGAGGCGTGGCGCAGCAGCAAGGTGCGCTGGGGCCCGGGCGGGCACAGCTGCGCCGCGGCGTTCCACAGGGCGCGTGCGTAGGGCTGCGGTTGCAGCGGGTTGGTGTCGGCGCTGACGTGCTGCTGGCCGGCCAGCGTGGACGTGAAGGTCTGCAGTTCGCGCAGTTCCCATTCGGCCGCGGCCAGGATGGCGTGCGCGACGCCGGCGACCTCGATGTCGACCTCGACACGCGTCTCGTCGACCAGTTCGAGCCCGCGCTGCGCGGGCGGCACCGTCGCCGCGCCCGCCGGCGCGCCCTGCAGGTCCGCCTGGACGGCGCTGCGCAGCGACTCGACGAAGGTCTTCACGAAGGGCGCCGATTGCTGGCGCAGCTTCTGCGCCAGATCGTGGGCCTGCTCGCGCTCGGCCGCGCTGCCTTCGCGCGGCTGGATTTGCGCAAGGGTCAGCCGCACGAGCTCGTCGGCCAGGGCCGTCGAGCGAGACAGCTCGTCGTCGACAAAACGCTGAAGCTGGGCAGTGATCGGCATGGTTTCGCCAGTGGGTGCCGCGCGGACATCGGTGGGCCGATTATGTCGTCCGCCCATCGGCACGGACACTGGGGCGGATGCGGTGGCGCAAGCGGGCCGCCGAAAGCGAGGCCCCGCGATCGTCCGATGGGCGCCCAAAGAAAAAGGGGCTGCCGAAGCAGCCCTTTCATGTCGGCGATGTTGCCTGGACTTACATGTCCATGCCCATGCCGCCCATGCCACCCATGCCGCCGGGCATGCCGGCAGCGGGGGTCTCGTCCTTCGGCGCCTCGGCGACCATGGCTTCGGTCGTGAGCATCAGCGAAGCGACCGAGGCGGCGTTCTGCAGGGCAGTGCGCGTCACCTTGGTCGGGTCCAGGATGCCCATCTCGATCATGTCGCCGTAGGTGTCGTTGGCGGCATTGAAGCCGTAGTTGCCCTTGCCGGCCAGCACCGCGTTGACCACCACGCTCGGCTCGCCGCCGGCGTTGTAGACGATCTCGCGCAGCGGCGACTCGATCGCCTTCAGCACGAGCTTGATGCCGGCGTCCTGGTCGGCGTTGTCGCCCTTGATGTCGCCGGCAGCCTGGCGCGCGCGCAGCAGGGCCACGCCGCCGCCGGCCACCACGCCTTCTTCCACCGCCGCACGCGTGGCGTGCAGGGCGTCTTCGACGCGGGCCTTCTTCTCCTTCATCTCGACTTCGGTGGCGGCACCGACCTTGATCACGGCCACGCCGCCGGCCAGCTTGGCCACGCGCTCTTGCAGCTTCTC
>DATFAY010000077.1:0-6267 GCA_035254085.1 Piscinibacter sp. | reverse complement strand
CGCGCAGGTGCGCACGCGCCTGCTGCGCGGCCGCGCGAACGAAGCGATCGCCCATGTGCTGACCCGCACCCGGCTGAACGAGCCGGTCGTGAGCGTCACCTTGTCGCTGGGTTGCCCGCCCAGGCTCTCGCACAAGTTCGTCAGCCTGCTCGATCCACCGCTGGCGCCGGCGGCCCGTGCGCCGGCCGCGGCCACGACCGCCGCCGCCACACCGGCCTCCGGCGCCTCCATGCCGCCGGCGGGCAGCGTCGAACGGCCGGCGGCGGCACCGCCCGGGGACACGGACCCAGCGCGGGACCACGAGCGCTTGCGCGGCATCGATGACCGGCTCGAGCAGCAGCGCGCCGAGAGCCAGGCGGCGCAGCAGGCGATCGCCGCACTGCAGGCCCGCCTGCGCGACCTGGAGCTCGCCCAGCGCACCGATCCGGTCATCTACGGCCTGGCATCGCTGGTCGTCATGCTGCTGATCGTCATCGCCATGCTGTTGTGGCGACTGATGCGAACGCAAAGCCAGCAGGCCTGGCGGCAGGAAGCCCGTGCGCTGGCGCAGGATGCCGACTCGGGCCTGCCTTCGCGATTGCCGAGCACCATGGCGCCGGCTTTCGACGATGCCACGGTGACATCGATGCGCATGGTCGACGACGTCGCGCGTCATGCCGCCGACGAAGCCGGAGCGCGCCAGCGCGAGACCACGTCGACGACGCTGCCGGCCACCGCCCGCGTGCGCCAGGAGCTATCCGCCGAGGAACTGATCGACCTCGAGCAGCAGGCTGATTTCTTCATCGTGCTCGGCCAGGAGGACGCGGCCATCGACCTGCTGATGAGCCATGTGCGCAGCAGCGGCGGCACCAGCCCGATGCCCTTCCTGAAGCTGCTGGAGATCTACCGGCGGCGCGGCGACGCCGACGCCTACGATCGCATCCGCGAGCGCTTCAACCGCCGCTTCAACGCCCACGCGCCCGCCTGGGACGCCGATCCGAAAGGTGCGCGGGTGCTGGAGGACTATCCGGACGTGCTCGCGCAGATCCAGGCCGCCTGGGCCGCTCCCCGGCGCAGCGTCGAACTGCTCGAGGCGCTGCTGTTCCGGCGCGACTCGACGGCGGAGACCTTCGCCTTGCCGGCTTACGAGGAATTGCTGTTTCTCTATGCCGTCGCGCGCGACGCGCTCGAGGTCGAGATCAATCCCGATGGCGTGGACCTGTTGCTGCCGCTGGGCCAGCACGAGGCGGTCGTCTCGGTGCAGCACGCCGCCGGCGGCGCGGCTCGCCCGCCGGCAGCGGCGGCCGACGTGGACGTCGACATCGACCTCGACCATTCGCCGCGGCCGAGACGCGGCGCGTGAGCCATCGCCAGGGCCGGCCGCTCACAGGCGTGCGAGCCGCTCCAGCGCCTGCATCAGCGTCGGGTCCTTCTTGGCAAAGCAGAAGCGCACGATGCGCTGCTCGAAACCGCCGGGGTAGAAGGCCGACAGCGGGATGGCCGCGACGCCGATCTCGGCGGTCAGCCGGCGGCAGAAGGCTTCTTCCGTCTCGTCGCTGATGTCGGCATACGACACGCACTGGAAGTAGCTGCCTTCGCTGGGCAGCGTCCGAAAGCGCGTGGCCTCGAGGCCGGCGCGAAACAGATCGCGCTTGCGCTGATAGAACGCCGGCAGATCGAGGTAGGGCCGGGGATCGGCCATGTACGCGGCCAGTCCGTGCTGCACGGGCGTGTTGACCGTGAAGACGTTGAACTGGTGGACCTTGCGGAACTCGGCCATCAGTGTGGCGGGCGCGGCCACGTAGCCGACCTTCCAGCCGGTCACGTGGTAGGTCTTGCCGAAGCTCGAGACGATGAAGGCGCGCGCGGCCAGTTCGGGGAATCGCGCCATGCTCTGGTGCAGTTCGCCGTCGTAGACCATGTGCTCATAGACCTCGTCGGCGATCACCAGCACGTCGGTCGGCGCGAGCAGCGCCTGCAGGCGCCGCATGTCGTCGGCCGACCAGATCGTGGCGCTCGGGTTGTGCGGCGTGTTGACGATGATGGCGCGCGTGCGCGGCGAGAGCGCCGCGGCGATGCGATCGAAGTCGGGGCGGAAGCTGCCCGGCGTGAGCGGGACGTGCACCGCGCGGCCGCCGGCCAGCACGATGTTCGGCTCGTAGCTGTCGTAGCACGGATCGAGGACGATCACCTCGTCGCCGGGATGCACGACGGCGAGGATGGCGGTCAGGATGGCCTGCGTGGCGCCGGCCGTGATCGTGACCGCGTGCTGCGCGTCGTAGCGATGACCGTACAGCGTGGCGATCTTGGCCGCGACGGCCTCGCGCAAGGCCGGCACGCCCGTCATGGGCGGGTACTGGTTCAGGCCGCGGCGCATCGCCTCGCCGACGGCGTCGATCAGCCGCGGGTCGCAGTCGAAGTCGGGAAAGCCCTGGCCGAGGTTGACGGCGCCGTGCTCCTGCGCAAGCGCGGACATGACGGTGAAGATGGTCGTGCCCACGGCGGGCAGCCTGCTCTCGATGACCGGGGTGCGAGCGTTCATAGTTGGTAGTCGTGCCCTTCGGCGCCCATGGCGCGCGTGATCAATGCGCGGCTCAGACGGTCGGAGAGCATCTCGGCAAAGGCAAAGACGAAATTGCGCAGATACGCGCCGCGCTTGAAGGCCACGCGCGTGACGTTCTGGCCGAACAGATGCCCGACCGGCCGCCACACGAGGTCGCCGCCGGGCGGATCTTCGCGCACGGACAGTTCCGCGAGGATGCCCACGCCCAGCCCCAGCCGGACGTAGGTCTTGATCACGTCGGCGTCGATCGCCTCGAGCACGATGTTCGGCTTGAGCCGCCGCGCGGCAAAGGCCTGATCCACCCGCGATCGACCGCTGTACGACGGGTGGTACGACACCAGCGGCTGCAGCGCCAGGTCTTCGAGCGAGATGCGCTCCACCTGCGCCAGCGGGTGGCTCGCCGGCATCACCACGGCGTGCTGCCATTCGTAGCAGGGCAGGGTCACGAGATCGCTGAATTCGGCCAGTGCTTCGGTCGCGATGCCGATGTCGGCCACTTCGTCGAGCACCATCTGCGCGACCTGCCGCGGTGCGCCCTGGTGCAGGCTGATGTTGACCTTGGGGAAGCGCTTGCGCAGGTTGGCGATCGGCTCGGGCAGGAAGTAGCGCGCCTGGCTGTGCGTGGTCGCGATGGACAGCGTGCCTGCGTCCTGCTTGGAGAATTCGTCGCCGATGCGCTTGAGGTTGTTGACCTCCCGCATGATGATCTCGATGGAGCGCAGCACCTGCTGGCCGGGCTCGGTGACGCGCCGCAGCCGCTTGCCGTGGCGCGCGAAGATGTCCACGCCGAGCTCGCCCTCGAGTTCGATGATCGCCTTGGAAATGCCCGGCTGCGAGGTGAAGAGGGCCTTCGCCGTTTCCGTCAGGTTGAGGTTTTGCCGGACGGCTTCTTGAACGAAGCGGAACTGGTGGAGGTTCATATTTCCGGGCGATCCGTGGATCGGCCGGATTATTCCATCACGGCTGTGAAGCGGCCTCGTGGACGAAGGCGATCGACGCCCGCGCCATCGCCTCGACGACGCCCGGGATCTCGCCGATCGCCGGGCGCAGCGTCCAGTGCACGGACGGATGGGCTGCCTCGAGCTCGGCCAGCAGGGCAGGGATGTCCTTGCGCACATGTCCTCCGGCGCCGAGGAACAGCGGCACCACCTCGATGCGGGTGCAGCCGGCGCCGACCAGGCGATGCCCGGCCTCGACCAGGCCGGGGGACATGAACTCCAGAAACCCCAACTCGACCGGCACTTCGGGCGCGTGCAGGCGCACCTGCTCGGCCACGTCCTCGAAGGGCAGGGCCCAGCGCGAATCGCGGGCGCCGTGCGCGAAGAGCAGCAGGCCGTGGCTCATCCGCGCCTCACCGGTACTTCACCAGCCAGGCGAACGCCGCCATGGACAGCATCAGGTAGATCACGCTCGGCGTCGCGGCGACGATCCACGGCGTCCAGTTGCGCAGCAGCCCCAGGTGGCCGGCCACGTTGTTGAGCAGCACGAAGCTGATGCCCAGCATGATCCCGCCGAAGACCTTGAGGCTCACGCCGCCGCCGCGCGCGTGGAGGTAGGCAAAGGGCAGCGCCAACCCGACCATCACCAGGCAGGCGAAGGGATAGAGCGCGCGCTTCCAGAACTGGATCTCGTACTCCTGCGCCGCCTGCTCGTTGCTCGACAGGTGGTTGATGTAGCGCGCGAGCGCCACCGTGGACATGGTCGACAGCGGGAGCACCGCCGCAGCCACCACGTTGGCCGACAGGCTGCTGTGCCACTGCATCTGCGCCAGCCGTTCGTCCGATGCCTGCGGCAACTGGTCGGCCGGCGCGTCCGACCAATGCGTCACCGTGACGTTCGACAGCGTCCACAGCGCCTGCTTGTCGACCTGCGCTTCGGTCGCGGCGATCCGCTGCAGCAGCCGGCCGTGGTTGTCGAACTCGAAGATTCGGATGTTGCGCAGCAGTCCGCCGCTGGCGGCGCTGCCGACGTTGATCGCGTAGGAGCGCTCGCCCTGCGGGGTCGTCTGCCGGTCCTTGAGCCAGGCGCCGCCGCGGCCCAGCTTCAGGCCCCCCTTGAACGCCGCCTGCACCGTCGCCGCTTCCTGTTCGGCCAGCGGTGCCAGGTAGTCGCCCACGACGAAGGTGAGCACGCCGAACAGCAAGCCCAGGGTCGCCAGCAAGGACAGTGCGCGGCCGGGCCCGAGGCCGCCGGTGCGCAAGATCGTGTACTCCGACGACTGCGCCAGCCGCGCCAGCGCGTAGATGGTGCCGATCAGCACGGCGATCGGCATCAGTTCGTAGACGTGGCCGGGCAACTGCAGCAGGCTGACGACCGCCGCATTGAGCGCGGTGTAGCCGCGCCTGCCTGCATCGGAGAGCTCGTCGACGAAGTCGATGAAGAAGAACAGGGACAGGAAGGCCAGGCCGACGAAGGCGACCGAGGAAACGATGTCCGCGTAGAAGAGACGGCGAACGGTCTTCATGCCGACGTCGCCTTCGTCGACGCGGCGTGCCAGCGCGTGCGCCGGTTGCGCGACTCGCGCCACCACAGCAGGAACAGGGCGAGCCCGAACGCGCCGCCGTGTGCCACCACGAGTGCCGTCCCCATGCCGACGCGCCCCGCGGCCACCCAGGCCTGGCTCAGGTTGATGATGTTGTAGTAGACGACGAAGGCCAGCAGGGCGAACAGCAGGTTCCAGTTGCTCGCGCGCCGCGGGTTGGTCTCGGACAGGCCGATGGCCAGCAGCAGAAGGTTGGCGCCCCCCAGAACGAGGCCCAGCCGCCACGCCAGTTCACCCTGGTAGGGCGCGTTCGGCGTGCGCATGAGCTCGATGGTCGCGCGCGCCTTGGGCGGCAGGTCTTCGGTGCTGGACAGGGCGCGCTCGCCGGCAAGGACCTTGTAGCCGTCGAAGCGCGACAGCGTCTTGTCGCCGGTCTTGGCGTTGCGCTCGTTGCGCTGGCCGCGATCGAGCAGCAGGTAGCGGTCGTCGCCTTCGAGCGCGATGCGGCCGGTCTGCGCGGTCGTCACCGACTCGGTGTCGCCGTTGTTGGAGAGGATGAACACGTTGCGGCCGGTGCGCGCGTCTTGCGCGTCGCGCTCGATGAAGAAGACGCGGCTGCCGTCGCTCGAGGACTGGAACTGCCCCGGCGCGACGCGGGACAGGTCGGAGCGGCGCTCGAAGCGGTCGCGCAGCTCGACGCTGCGCTGATTGACCCAGGGCCAAACGAATAGCGCCAGCACGAGGACCACGATCAGCACCGGCCAGCTCGTGCGCAGCACCGGCCGCACGAAGCGCGCCAGCCCGACTCCGCTGGCGAACCAGATCGCCATCTCGCTGTCACGGTACATGCGGCCCAGCGTCGCGACGACCGCGATGAACATCGACAAGGCCAGCATGGTGGGCAACTGGCCGAGCGCGAGGTAGCCCAGCAGCAGCACCACGTCCTGCGGCGAGACCCGTCCCAGCGCCGCCTGGCCGAGGGTGCGGATCAGCATCATCGTCAGCACGATGGTGAGGATGACGACCAGGGTCGCGCCGAAGCTGCGAGCGAGGTCCTTGCGCAGAGTGGAATCGAATAACATCGTCGGCTTGTCTAACCGGACCGCATTATGGACTTCCGACACCACATCGCTTCCGCCGGCGCACTGTCCGGCGTGGCGGCCGATGCGCTGCTCGTCGTTACCCACGGCGATGCCATCGACCCGACCCTGGACGCCGCCGTCGCGGCGCTGATCAAGGACGC
>DATFAY010000076.1:0-5011 GCA_035254085.1 Piscinibacter sp. | reverse complement strand
GCGCACCGAGACCAGCCGGTCCAGCGGCATCACCGACAGCGGCACGTTCTCGCGCGCGAGGTCGCGGCTTTCCTTGTCGGCGCCGCCCGAGGCGCGCAGCGGATTGACCACCTCGGTCACGCCGAGCGGGCGCGACTGCAGAGTGGTGATCCGCCCCGCCTTCACATTGCCGCCCGCGCCGATGCCGCTGCGGTAGACGGCCGTCACGTTCTCCACGCCGCTGGGCAGGCGGGCGCCGTGCTCGCCGTTGCCGAAGATGAGCGTGGTCTTGCCCGCGTCGTCGGTCAGCGTGGTGAAGCCGCGGCTCTTGGTGTCGAGCCAGGCGAGCGAATCCGACTCGTGCCACTGCAGGTTGTCCACATAGACCTTGAGCGTGCTCTCGGTGCCTTCCGGCGTGAGCGCCGCGACGAAGGTGAGCGGCGGCTGCTTGAGCGTGAACGACTGCAGGCTCTTGGCGCCGTCGCCGCTGCCGAGCGTCTCGCGTCGCGTGGCGCCCTGCGTGGCCTTGACCACGTTGCCGTGGATCTTCAGTGTCTCGCGCTTGTACTGGTAAGCGAGCGGCGTGGCCAGCACCAGCGTCGTGTGCACGGTGTCGCCCGGCAGCGAGGGATCGAAGCCGTGGCTCAGGCCCGAGATCATCTGCAGCTCGGCCACCGTCACGCCCTGCACGTTGGGGATGTCGGCGCGCTCGCCCGAGAGGATCACCCAGCGGCCCGAGCCGAGTTCCTTGTACAGCCCGTCCAGCGGGATCTGCTGCGAGTCGATCGCCTCGCGCAGCGGCTCGTCGACCAGCGTGAGCGGCTCGCTCTGCACGTACAGCTTGGTCTTGCGCAGGTTGGTGATGTCCACGCCGGTGTCCACCGTGCGCCAGGTCTCGCCGGCGTCCAGCTCGAACTCCAGCGCCGTGTTCTGGCCGCTCAGGCCGTAGGCGGTGCGCGGCGTGGTCGTCGCCTGCGCCACGCGCAGCACGCGCCGCTCGCCGCCCCGTTCGGCGAGCACGTAGCTGCCGGCGACGATGGACTCGTTGGCCTGGTCGAGGAAGGCGTTGCGGCCGGACTCGTCGCCGTCGTAGCTCCAGTCGGTCCAGGCGTTCTGCGGATTGAGCAGCCCCGCCGTGCTGTAGGTCGGCAGCTTGGCGGCCGTGGCGCCGAACAGCGATGCGCGCGAGCGCAGCGCGTAGACGGCCTTGAGCGGCGCCTCGGTCGGATTGAGCTGCGCGCCGGCCCAGGCGTCGTAGTAGCTCTTGGCCAGGTGGGGCACGAAACTCACCAGCAATTGCGTGCCGACGTCGGCATAGCGGCGTGCGAACACAGCGGCACGCAGCCCCGGCTTGCCGAAGATGGTGCTGCCGGGCGCAAAGGCCTGCTGCAGGCTGCGCGGCAGCGAGAGGCTGCTGCGCGCCTGCAGCACCGGCGGCTTGAGCAGCGGTCGCACGAACTGCGAGGGGTCGGTCACCTCCTTCTCGCCCGCCGGCGGCACGATGGCGGCGATGGCCTGCTCCAGCGCATCGATGTCGTCCTGCACCGGTTGCGGCGGATCGTCCTCGGCAGCGCGGCGGATGAGGTTCGCCCACTCGGCCGGCTCGGTGGGGGCGCCCAGGTAGACCCCGCCGAGGATCGACTCGGCCTTGGCCAGCACGCGTTCGGTCTCGCTCGAATGATCGCTCGCGAGCTCGGCCTTGACCTTGTTGATAAAGCTCGCCAGCAGCGCCGTGCACGCGAGCAGCGTCGGCGGCAGCGGCTGCAACGCGATCGCGCTGCGCTGGTCGGCGAACTGGCTGTCCACGCTCGACACGCTGCGCACCGCCGACGCCGTGCCGTCGTCCGAGAAGGTGAACAGCAGCTTGTCGCCGGGCTTCAGGTTGGTGGCCACGCCCGCCACATACAGCGTCTCGAGCATGAGCACGTTGTCCAGGCGAATGTTCGCAGGCTGCTTGAGGCGCACCTGCAGGTTGTTCCACTCGGGCCGGGCGACCAGGTCCTCGCTGGTCTCGAAGGTCTGCGGCTGCTCGCCGGGGTCGGGCACGCTCTGCGCCGCGCTGCCGGCGGGGATGGTGAGGGGCGCGGTCTGCTTGTCGTCGATGGTGTAGGCGAGGAAGGTCGAGGCCGCGACACCGGGGCGCAGCTTGTAGCCCACCAGCCGCGCCAGCTCCAGCACCGAGCGGCGCTCGGTCGCGGTGCGCAGGTAGTTCTCGTTGGCGATGCGCTCCTGGTAGAAGCCCAGCACGTCACCCACCGTGGCCCAGGCATCGAGCAGCGCGATCGAGGGGTCGCTGCTGTCACGCGTGGTGAGCCCTTGCAGCGGACGAAAAGTCGCGGGCGTCTGGCCGTCGCTGCCCACGCCCTGAACCGTCGTCGTCGACAGCCGCGCCTTCATCGTCTGCAGGAACTGCCCGTGCGTGCCGACGCGATAGCGCAGCGCCGCCAGTCCGGGCCCGTTGGTCTCGTCGGCCGGCGTGAGTTGCTGCACGCCTTCACAGCAGCCGCAGGGCAGCGTGGTGCAGCCGCAGGCCGGACATCCGCAGGCGAGTGTGCTCATCGAGGTCCTCCTAGCGGCCACCGCGAACGGTGATCTGCAGTTGCCCGCGTTCGGGGTGGTTCGGGTCGTTGTCGAGCTGCGCGATCTCGTTCGAAGCCAGCGGCAGCACGCCGTTGTCGATCTCGTGGTTGGGCGGCTCGAACAGACGATGGAGCTCGGTCACCGTCACGCACTCGACGCCTGCCACGCCCTGCGCTGCGGCGACGATGCGGCTGAGGAAGACCGATTCGCCGAAGCTCAGCTCGTCCGGGTGGAAGAAGCCGCGCTGCCCACCCGGCAGAAGGCCGCGCCCGAAGCGCGCCAGCAGCGCCGAGCGCACGTGGCCGCGCTCGTGTCCGGGCAGGGCGCACACCTCGAGCGCCAGCTTGAGCGGCACGTAGACCGCGCGCTGCACGCGCAGGTCGTGGCCCATGCGGCGGTAGCGGTAGAGGCGGCCGGCGATGGCGTGCAGCAGCGCGTCGTCCGCCGTCTCGGCGCCCAGGGGGTCGACCGCCACGTCCGCCTCGTACCAGCTGCCTGTCCACGCCAACCGCGCCGCGGCGCGCTGCAGCGCGCGGTGGCGCTGCGCCAGCTCGGCATAGTCGGCCGCCGTGATCGCGCGCTCGATCTGGCGGCGAAACGCCGCCGGCGCGAGCAGGCGCGCCTCCTCGATCGGCTCGGGATCGATGCCGCCTTGCGCCGGCAAGGGGTTGCGCACCGCGACCGTCACGCCGTCGACGCTGAAGCGATCCAGCACCAGCACCGAGATCGCCTCGGCGCCGACGTTGCCGACGGCCCCGCCGCCGACCCGATAGCCGGCGCTGAAGCCCTCGCCCACGCGCGGGCTGCGCCCGAGCTCGCCGTCGCCGAAGCGCAGGTGCGCGCGGCCCTCGTTGTCGATCTCGGCCACCAGGTCGCGGTCGTCGGGGCCGCTGGCGAGCAGGTCGGGCTGCGCGTGCCAGTCCTGGCCTTCGTCGTCTTGCACAAGGAGCGCGGGCACCGCGGCGCGCGGGTCCTGCGCCAGGCTCTGCGACGCGGGCCGCGGCGGCTGCGGCAGCGGCTCGGCGAAGACCAGCGGCGCCTGTGCGAGCGTCGGGCGATAGCGGCCCGCCCGGGTCGGCACGTCGCGCGGCTGCCCTTCGCATTCGCAGCACGATGCATCGGGCTCGCCGGGCACCGGCGGCAGCGGCTCGGGCGGCTGGCTGCGCCCGTGGTCGACCGGGACCACGTTGCCGCGCACGACGGTGACGTCGGCAAGGTAGGCGCACTCCGGCGGCGGGCCCAGCGTCGACAGGCACAGCGCAAAGGGCAGCGCGTCGTCCGCGCTCCACTCGATCTCGACCAGCGGCGTGGGCAGGCGATGCGTGGTCTCGCCGTCGTGCAGCTCGACCGGATACAGCGGGTCCTCGGCCGCCTGCACTCGTGTGACCCGCACGGCCCAGCGGCGCGACGGGTCCGCGTCGGCGGGCACACCGGTCTTGGCGCCCATCACTTCCTCGAAGACGAGCACGTCGCCCTCTTCGATCGCCAAGGCGCGCGTCGGCTGGCTCGGCGCGCCGTCCTTGGGTGCGCTCGTCATCCACTGGTCGAGCAAGGTGACGCGGGTCGTGCCGGGCATCAGGCAGCACTCGCGCCGGCCCCAGGTGTAGACGCCGATGCGGTTGTGCGCGGGCCGCAGCGCGAGCGTGCGCGCGGGCCGCGACGGCAGGGGCTCGAAGTATTCGAAGCTGCCGGCAGGCAGGCGTGCGAGCGCGTCGAGCGCCATCACCGGCTGGCGCAGCGACTGCGGCACGTTCAGGCCGGTGATGAAGGCGACCCGGTCCGACGGCAGTTCCAGGTGGCCCGACACCTCGAGCTGCACCCACGCGCGCGCATTGCAGCCCTCGTGCAGCCGATAGTCGACCAGCCGCGCGTGCCGTCGCACCGAGATGCGCTGCCGCGCGGTGCCGATGTAGGCCTCGGTGGCCACGGCGTCCTGGTAGTAGCTCAGGTGGTCGCCGACGTACGCAAGCAGCTCCACCAGCGTGATCCCGAGGTCGGGCACGTGCCGCTCGGTCCAGCCGGGCACCAGCACGGCCAGCCGGTCGAGGATGAGCTGGCGAAAGCTCGCGTAGTCCTTGGCGAGATAGCTGATCTGCGGCTCCTCGAGCGCAGCCGGCGGGCAATCGCACGCCGGCTTGCAGTCGATGTCGCCCGGGCAGTCGATCTTGAAGCTGAAGCTCGCGCGGTCGTAGCGCGGATCGATGCCCTCGACGCCGACGAGGCGCAGGGTGTAGGGGGCGAAGTCGCCCGCGCGGTCCAGGCGCACCACCAGGTAGTCGTCGCGCTCGGGGTCGGCCTGCACCTGCGGGTCGACGTCGGTGATGCGGATGCCGGTGATGCGCTCGCCGCCGTCGATCGCCAGGAAGCGCTCGATGCCCGGCCGGTTGACCGCCAGCTCTCGCGGCAGCTTGCCGAGGAAATAGACGTACAGCGTGCGCGGGTCGCCGTCGCC
>DATFAY010000075.1:0-2650 GCA_035254085.1 Piscinibacter sp. | reverse complement strand
TCGCAGTTCGGCGTGCGGGTCTGCACCATCGCACCGGGCCTTTTCCTCACGCCGCTGATGGCCGAACTGCCGCAGCCGGTGCAGGAGTCGCTGGCGGCCAGCATCCCGTTCCCCAAGCGGCTGGGCAAGCCGGAAGAGTTCGCGCAGCTCGCCTCGACGATCGTGGAGAACCTCTCGCTCAACGGCGAAGTGATCCGGCTCGACGGCGCGCTGCGCCTGGCGCCGAGGTGAACGCGACTGACATGACGAAGACCACACTCCACACCGTCGACGTCCACTTCGGCGACTGCGATCCCGCAGGCATCGTCTTCTTTCCCAATTTCTCGCGCTGGATGGATGCCGCCTCGCTCTTGTTCTTCATGGAGTGCGGCGTGCCCCCCTGGCGCGAGCTGGCCAGGACACGCGGCATCGTCGGCACACCGCTGCTGGAGGTCCACACCCGCTTCATCAAGTCGGTGACCTACCCCGAGACGATCGTCATCGCCACCCACATCGAGGAGTGGCGCGACAAGGCCTTCATCCAGGTCCACCGCGTGACGCGCGGCGACGAGCTGGTGTGCGAGGGGCGCGAGACGCGCGTCTTCGTGCGCCGCGACCCCGCCGACCACGACCGGCTTCGAGCGATTCCCGTGCCCGACGACATCCGAGCCTTGTGCTCATGACATGACAGGAGACAAACCATGCGTGCACTGAAGACCCTGATCGCCGCGGCCATCGCGCTCGCCGCGAGCGCCGCCCAGGCCGACGTCAACATCGGCGTGAGCCTGCCGCTCACCGGCCCGGCCTCGGGGCTGGGCATCCCGATGAAGAACTTCTTCGCGCTGTGGCCGAAGACCATCGCCGGCGAGAAGATCAACCTCATCATCCTCGACGACGCCACCGACCCGACCAACGGCGCGAAGAACGCCAAGCGCTTCGTCACCGAGGACAAGGTCGACATCATCTTCGGCTCGGCCGCGACGCCGGTGGCCATCGCGATGGCCGACATCGCCGCCGAATCGGGCACGGTGCAGCTCGCCTTCTCGCCCGCAGGCCTGCCGCCCGGCAAGGACCACTGGACCTTCCGCCTGCCGCAATCGAACGCGGTGATGGCGCACGCCATGATCGGGCACATGATCGCCCACGGCGTGAAGACCGTGGGCTTCCTCGGCTACACCGATGCCTACGGCGAGGGATGGCTGAAGGACTTCACCGCCGCCGCCGACAAGGTCGGCATCAAGGTGATCGCCGCCGAGCGCTTCGCACGCTCGGACACCAGCGTGACCGGCCAGGCGCTCAAGCTCGTCAGCGCGCAGCCGGACGCGATGCTGATCGTCGCTTCGGGCAGCGGCGCGGCGATGCCCGAGAAGGCCATCGTCGAGCGCGGCTACAAGGGCAAGATCTACCAGACGCACGCCGCGGCCACGCGCGACCTGATGCGCGTGGGCGGCAAGGACGTCGAAGGCACCTACGTCGTGTCCGGCCCCGCGGTGATCGCCGAGCAGCTGCCGGACTCGCATCCGTCCAAGAAGCTCGCGATCGACTTCGTGCAGAAATACGAGAAGGCCTACGGACCCGGCTCGCGCAACCAGTTCGCCGGCCACGCCTACGACACCCTGATCGTGATGGAGAAGGTGCTGCCGGTGGCGCTGAAGCAGGCCAAGCCCGGCACCAAGGAGTTCCGCGCTGCGCTGCGCGACAGCATCGAGAACATGGGGCGCACGGTGTTCTCGCACGGCGTGATGAACTGGACGCCGACCGACCACTGGGGCTTCACCAACGAGACCGGCGTGATGCTGAAGGTGGTGAACCAGGACTGGAAGGTCGAGTGAGTTGACGGACCCATCACTGCAAACTTCTACCGTCATGGATCCCGGCGTTCGCCGGGATGACCCCCTGCCATGGATTTCTCGATCGCCGGCATCCTGATGCTGGACGGCGCCACCAACGGCGCCATCTATGCCCTGCTGGCGCTGGCGCTGGTGCTCATCTTCGCGGTGACGCGGGTGATCTTCATCCCGCAGGGCGAGTTCGTGGCTTACGGCGCGCTCACGCTGGCGATGATCCAGAACGGCAGCCCGGTCGGGTCGCCCTGGCAGCGCTGGGGCGACCTGCCCGGCACGGTGTGGCTGCTGTGCGTGCTGGCGCTGCTGGCGGCCGGGCTCGACGCATGGCGCGCGCGCCGCGGCGGCACGCCGTGGCCAGCGATCGGCCGCGGGGCCGGGCGCACGCTCGCGGTGCCGATGGCCGTGCTCGCGCTCACCGCGATCGGCTCGCCGCGCAGTTGGCCGCTGTGGGGCCAAGGCCTGCTCACGCTGGCGATCGTGGCGCCGCTCGGCCCGCTGGTGTATCGGCTCGCCTATGAGAAGCTCGCCGACGCGAGCGTGCTGGTGCTGCTCATCGTCTCGGTCGGCGTGCATTTCACGCTGACCGGACTGGGCCTGGTGTTCTTCGGCGCCGAGGGCTTTCGCAACCCGAGCTTCTGGGACCAGCGCTTCAGCGCCGGGCCGCTCGTGCTGTCGGGCCAGACGCTGATCATCTTCATGGTCTCGGCCGCATTGATCCTGGCGCTCGCGCTGTTCTTCGAGCACACGCTGCGCGGCAAGGCACTGCGCGCCACGGCGGTGAACCGGCTCGGCGCGCGGCTGATGGGCATCTCCACCACCGCCGC
>DATFAY010000074.1:0-5847 GCA_035254085.1 Piscinibacter sp. | reverse complement strand
CGGCGGCCCGCCCGGATCGCCCGACGAGGACGGCGACCGCTACATCGAGATCTGGAACAACGTGTTCATGCAGTTCAACCGCGACGAGGCGGGCGTGATGCACAAGCTGCCCAAGCCGAGCGTGGACACCGGCATGGGGCTCGAGCGCGTCACCGCGGTGCTGCAGCACGTGCACTCGAACTACGAGATCGACCTGTTCGTGAACCTGCTGGCCGCCGCGAAGAAGGCGGTCGATGCGGCGGGCGCGCAGGATTGCGACAAGGACTCGCCCTCGCTGAAGGTCATTGCCGACCACATCCGCGCCTGCGCCTTCACGGTGGTCGACGGCGTGATCCCGAGCAATGCCGGGCGCGGCTACGTGCTGCGCCGCATCGCGCGCCGCGCCATCCGCCACGGCTACAAGCTCGGTGCGCGCAAGCCCTTCTTCCACGCGCTGGTGCCGGCGCTGGTCGCCGAGATGGGCGAGGCCTATCCCGAGCTGCGCCAGGATGCGCCGCGGGCGACCGAGGTGCTGAAGCAGGAAGAGGAAGCGTTCTTCCGCACCATCGCGCACGGCATGGAGATCCTCGAGCGCGCGCTGGCCGCGGGCGCCACGCAGATCGACGGCGACACCGCGTTCAAGCTGCACGACACCTACGGCTTCCCGGTCGACCTGACGGCCGACGTCTGCCGCGAGCGCGGCGTGACGGTCGACGAGGCGCGCTTCAACGAACTGCTCGACGAGCAGCGCCGCCGTGCCCGCGAGGCCGGCAAGTTCAAGATGGCGCAGGGGCTGGAGTACAGCGGCAGCCCGACCACCTTCCATGGCTACGATGCGCTGGTGCACGACACCGCCAAGGTGGTGGCGGTCTACGTCGACGGCACCGCGGTGAACGAGGCCCGCTCGGGCGACGACGCGGTGGTGGTGCTCGACCACACGCCGTTCTACGCCGAGAGCGGCGGCCAGGTGGGCGACACCGGCGAGCTGCGCAACGCGGCGTCGCGCTTCCTGGTCGAGGACACGCTCAAGATCCAGGCCGACGTGTTCGGCCACCACGGCCGCGTGGTGGAGGGCAGCGTCAAGGTGGGCGATACGCTGAACGCCAAGGTCGACGCCGACAAGCGCGCCCGCACCATGCGCAACCACAGCGCCACCCACCTCATGCACAAGGCGCTGCGCGAGGTGCTGGGCGCGCATGTGCAGCAGAAGGGCTCGCTGGTCGACGCCGAGCGCACGCGCTTCGACTTCGCGCACAACGGGCCGATGACCGACGAGCAGATCCGCCGGGTCGAGGCCATCGTCAACGCCGAGATCCTCGCCAACGCCCCGACACAGGCGCGCGTGCTGCCGATCGAGGAAGCGCAGAAGTCCGGCGCCATGATGCTGTTCGGCGAGAAATACGGCGACGAGGTTCGCGTGCTCGACATCGGCTCCAGCCGCGAGCTGTGCGGCGGCACCCATGTGGCGCGCACCGGCGACATCGGCCTGTTCAAGGTCGTGGCCGAGAGCGGCGTGGCCGCCGGCGTGCGCCGCATCGAGGCGGTCACGGGCGACAACGCGCTGGCCTACCTGCAGTCGCTCGAATCCACGGTGAACCAGGTGGCCGGCACGCTCAAGGCCACGCCCGCCGAAGTGACGGCGCGCGTGGGCCACGTGCTGGACCAGGTGCGCGCGCTCGAGAAGGAGATCGCGGCCCTCAAAGGCAAGCTCGCCTCCGCGCAGGGCGACGAGCTGCTGGGGCAGGCGGTGGACGTGAAGGGCATCAAGGTGCTGGCTGCCATGCTCGACGGCGCCGACGCCAAGTCCCTGCGCGAGACCATGGACAAGCTCAAGGACAAGCTCAAGACCGCGGCGATCGTGCTGGCCGCGGTCGATGGCGGCAAGGTGCAGATCGCGGCCGGCGTCACCGCCGACAGCGTCGGCAAGGTCAAGGCCGGCGAGCTGGTCAATTTCGTGGCGCAGCAGGTTGGCGGCAAGGGCGGCGGCAAGCCCGACATGGCGATGGCCGGCGGCACCGATCCGTCCCGCCTCGGCGCCGCGCTGCACTCGGTGCAAGGCTGGGTGGCCGAACGCGCCTGACGCCTGCTCGCTTGATGCAGGTCAGGTGTGCGGGCCGGGCTCGCCGGCGGCGTTGAGAACTTCTCACCGGCGGCCCTTCAGAAAATCCGCGTGACGCCGATGTGCGTCCCATGGATGAGAACACCGGCAGCGGTCAGGGACCCGCGGCCACCTTCCTGGGCGCCGCCGCGCCGCGCACCGTCTGGTCCGAGGCGACCGACGCCGCGGCGCTGATGCACTCGCGGCGGCGCCTGCTGCTGGCGTTGTGCGCCGCCGTCTCGCTGGCCGTCATGGTGCTGCTCGCGGCGAGCGCCGCGCCCGCCGTGCTGCCGTCGATCGCGATGGTGACACTCGCGCTGGGTCTCGCCGTCTTCTCGGCACGGCAAGGCGGGCTCGCCGTCGACCGGCTGCTGCAGCTGGCAGCTCGAGGCGACCAGCTGGAAGCCCGGCTGCATCGCGCCGAGCACGAAGCCGCCGCGGCGTGCCAGCGGGCCGAGGCGGCCGAACGCTGCAAGAGCGCGTTCTTCTCCGCCGCCGGCCATGAGCTGCGCACGCCATTGACCGGCATCATCGGCGTGATGGACCTGCTGCGCGAGGAAGTCCCGCGCAGCGGCCGCGCGCCCTACCTGCTGGACGTGGCAGCGGCCAGCGGCGATGCGCTGCTGACGCTCGTGAACGACGTTCTCGACCTGGCCAAGACCGAGGCCGGCCGCTTCGAGATCGTGCCGGCCGATGCCGACTTGCACGACACCCTGCTACGCTGCCTGGAGCCGCTGCGGCTGCGCGCGAACGAGCAGGGGCTCGTACTGCATGTCGATTGGCAGGCGGGCCTGCCGCGTGACTGGTTCATCGACGCGCGTCGCGTGCGCCAGGCCGTGACCAATCTCGTGGGCAACGCCATCAAGTTCACCGAGACCGGCTCGGTGTCGGTGGCGGTGAGCGGCCGGGCGCTGAGCGAGATGGCGGGCGAATGGACGTTGGTGATCGCGGTGATCGACGGCGGCACCGCCACGGCGGACGTGCCCATGCCCGACGCCGACGCCTCCGCCCCGTCGAGCATCGTGGGCCGCCATGCCGGCACCGGCATCGGCCTGCACGTGAGCAGGGAGCTGGCACGGCGCATGGGGGGCAGCCTGGAGGTGGCGGGCCTGCCGGGCCGCGGCGCGCGCTTCACGCTCACGCTGCCCGCGCGCCTGGCCGCGCCCCCGGGCGACGATGCGTCGGCGCCGGCGGCTGCGCTGACGCCGCACGAGGCCGTGCTGCGCATCCTGGTCGCCGACGACAACGCGACCAACCGCCTCGTCCTGTGCGAGCACCTGCAGCGCTGGGGCCATGAAGTGCATATTGCCGAGGACGGGCGCGAGGCGCTGGATGCCTGCGGCGTGCATCGCTTCGACCTGGTGCTGCTGGACCGGCGGATGCCACGCCTCGACGGCCTGCAGGCGATCGAGCGGCTGCGCGGGCGCACGCTCGACGACGCGCTGCCGCTGGACCGCGAGGTCTTCGTGGCCGCCATCAGCGCCAACACCGAGAGCGAAGACCGGCTTGCCTTCGAGCGCGCCGGCGCGCAGGCCTTCCTCGACAAGCCCGTTTCCCTGCCGCAGCTGCATGGCGTCGTGGCGCGCGCGCTGGCGCACCAGCGGCGGCGCGGCATCCCGCTGGCGCCGAACACGCGGGCCACGGCGGCGATGGACCAAGAGGCGATCGAACGCTGGCTCTCGCACGAGGGCAGCGCCGCGGCCGGCGAAAGCGCGCCCGATGGCGAAGCCGCGCGCTCGGCCCGCTTGCAGGCGACCTTTGCGCGCGATCTGCCGGGCCATGCGGCTCGCCTCGAGCAGGCACGCGGCGTCGCCGACCTCGCCGCAATCGCCGAGATTGCGCACTCGCTCGCCGGCGCGGGCCTGTACGTCGGGCTGCCGGTGCTCACGCAGCTGGCGCAGCAGACGGAACGGCAATGCCGCGAAGGACCGCGCCAGGCGGCGCTCGCCAGTGCGGCGGGCCTGCAGCGCTGCCTGGGCGAGCTCTCGGGTGCCGGCGGGCCGCAGGAGCCGCTGTCATGAGGATCCTGGTCGTCGACGACGACGCGGTGTCGCGCCAGGCGCTGGCCGACCTGGCGCGCTCGGCGGGCGGACGTGCGCCGGTGGAGGCCGCCGACGGCCGCGCGGCCTGGGCGCGCCTGGATGCCGGCGAGACCGTCGGGCTGGTGCTCAGCGACATCCGCATGCCGCACCTCAACGGCTTCGAACTGGTGGCCCGCCTGCGCGGCGACCGACGCTTCGAGCACCTGCCGGTCATGCTCGTGTCCACCGCGAACGACCGCGCGACGGTGGAGAACGCGGCGCAGGCTGGCGTGCAGGGCTACCTGCTCAAGCCGGTGACGCAAGGCGCGGTGCAGCGCGTTCGTCAGGTGCTGGCGCGGTTTCGCGAATCGCTGGTCGAACGCGATGCGCAGGCGCTGGTCCGGCTCGGCCTCGACGAGAGCCGGCTCGATGAGTGCATCGCCGCGCTCGCGTCGCAAGGGCTGGCGCTGGCGGACAAGCTGGCCGCGGCCCTGAAGGCGGAGCAGGACGCGTTGTTTCGAGAGCTGCTGAGCACCGTGCAGACGCAGCGGGCGGTGGCGCTGCGGCTGGGCGCCCGCCGGCTGGGGCCGGTGCTCGGCTGGATCGAGCGTTGCCTGAAAGGCTTCACGGTCGCCGAGCGTGCGGAACTCGCGCAGGCGCTGGCCAGCTTCCGGTTGCACCTGTACTGGCTGCAGCACGCCGGCAAACTTTTCCCGGGATGAGCGGGCACCACGCTTTGCAGCGGGCCCGCGAAGCGTGACGGAATTGGCATTTGGCAAGCGATGTAACGAAAGGCACGCCGTTTGCCTGACGGGCTCATCCGTTCGCTGGAGCCCTGCCATGACCGCATGCCTTCGTCCAGGCCGTGCCCGTGCCGCCGTCGCCGTGTCCAAACGATCCGGGGCGGCATCATGAGCGTCATCGCCGAGATCGGCGCCACGCTGGACACGATCGGCTCCGCGCAGCAGGCCTGCGTGTTCGCCTTCCTGATGAGCTATCCGCTGGCGCTGGGCCGGCTGCTCGGCTCGCGCGGGCGTCGCCGGGCGGCGGCGATCGCGGCGGCATCGTCCATCGCGTTCGTCGCCTGCACCGATCCCTGGGTGCATGCCGTGTTGCTGGTGGTGCTCGCGATCGGCGCCCTCGGTGTGTTCATCGCCGCGGCCTGGTTGGTGGACCGGCTGTCGCGGTGGGTGGCCTCGCCAGGCTTGCTGCCGGCCCCGGCGGCAGCACCGGCAGCGGGCGCCACGCCGGCGGCCTCTTCGCCCGCGCGCGAGCGGGGGGCTGTGCCCGCCACCGTGCCGCTCAAAGGCTGAGACCGGGCGAGTCGCTCGCCCTCATCCGCCCATCGGCAGATCCCGAGCCGGTCGCTCGCCGGCGCCCGCACCGCTTCTCACGCTGCCGTCGGGCTGCGGCACGTCGATCGGCGCCACCTCGACCAGCGCGACGCCGGAACGCTTCATGCCGAGCGCCTGCGCGGCCTGCGGCGATACGTCCAGGATGCGCCCCTTCACGAACGGGCCGCGGTCGCGGATCTGGACCACGGTGCTGCGCCCGTTGTGCAGGTTGGTGACACGCGCGGTGGTACCGAGCGGCAAGGTCTTGCTGGCTGCCGTGCTGGCGTGCGGGTCCATGGGCGTGCCGTCGGCCATGACACGGCCGGCGAGATGCCGGCTGTAGTACGACGCGCGGCCGCGCCGCTTCTTGCCGGAATGGTCGAGGGCCGGCTTGGCGTGCGCCGCGGCTGGTTCC